>QIGN01000026.1 GCA_003228955.1 Hyphomicrobiales bacterium | reverse complement strand
CCGGCGATGTGTTCCGGATTTGGTTCAGGATTGTCGGACATTGCGGCGCACTCAAACAGCCTTTTCGCGCTGGCCCGCCTTGCGGGCGTGTTTGGCCGGTTCGTCCGCCACATGGGCCAGGTCCGCGTCATAGACGACACGGGTTTCGCCCGCGAGAACGACGAAGCGCTTGCCGCGCATACGTCCGATGAGGGTCAGTCCGGCCTGTCTGGCGAGATCCACCCCCCAGGCGGTAAAGCCCGACCGCGACAACAATATGGGAATGCCCATCTTGACCGTCTTGATGACCATCTCCGATGTCAGGCGCCCGGTGGTGTAGAAGCTCTTGTCATCGGCGGCGATTTTGTTCAGCAGCATGTAACCGGCGATCTTGTCGACCGCGTTGTGGCGCCCGACATCTTCCACATAAAGCAGCGGCTTGTCTCCTTTGCACAGCACGCAGCCATGGATCGCCCCGGCTTTCAGGTAGAGCGAGGGCACGGTGTTGATTTTCTTTTGCAGGGCGTAAAGCCAGGAGGTGTGAATTTTCGCTTGCGCGTTCAGTTCAGCGTCCTCGAACTCCTCCATCAGATCGCCGAACATGGTGCCCTGCGCGCAGCCTGACGTCTGCACCTTCTTTTTGAGTTTTTCCTCGTAATCGGTTTCGCGCTCCGTCCGCACCACGACGACGTCAAGGTCCTCGTCATGATCGATGGAGGTAATCACATCATCGGCGCGCAGCATGTTCTGGTTGAACAGATACCCCGCCGCCAGCAAATCGGGATGATCGCCGATCGTCATCATGGTGACGATCTCCTGGCCGTTCAGAAACAGCGTCAGGGGCCGCTCGGTGACGACGGAGGTTTCGATCTCCACGCCGGCCTGATCGCGGCCGGTGACAGGGACCGAGAGTTTCGGGTCGTCCGGGTCGGGCTGGAGGGTGAACTCTTTCAACGGGTGCGGCTCCAGGTTTGGCGGGCGTATGGCCATGCAATTTCAATAGAAACTAGAACTTGTTCCCGCGCGCGCGCAAGGCGCCAGTGCGGCAATGTGGCAGACTCGCAGTCTAATTGTTGCGCGCCGTGAAACTGTGCTAAATGCCCGCAACGCAATCACAAGGAAGATAAAGCGTCCCGGCTCGGCTCGCTGCGGGGGCCGGCACGCGAGGAAGCACACGAACATGGCAAAGAAAACGAGCAAGAAACCCGCCAAGGCGGCGGTTACAAAAGAGCAGGTGCTTGAAGAGCTTGAGCGGGTAAAGGGCCCGGATCTTTCCGACAATATTGTTGAACTGGGTCTCGTCTCCGAAGTCGTCATCCACAAGGACAAGGTGTATTTCGCCATTTCCGTCGATCCGGCGCGTGCCGAAGAACTCGAGCCGCTGCGCCAGGCGGCGGAGAATGTGGTTCAGGAACTTCCCGGCGTGACTTCGGCCACGGTCACATTGACGGCGGATCGCGAGGCCGGCGCGGCGGCGTCTCCGGGGCCGAATGGTCCGCCGCCCGCGGCCGCCCCGTCAGGTCCAGCGGGAGGTCCCGGGGGAGGCGCGGGGGCAGCGGCAGGGCCCGCCGGCGTTCCCGGCGTGAAGCACATCATCGCGGTAGCGTCCGGCAAGGGCGGGGTCGGGAAATCGACGACGGCGATCAATCTGGCGCTCGCCTTTCAGGACCAGGGTCTCAAGGTTGGCGTGCTGGATGCGGACATTTACGGCCCCTCCATGCCGCGCCTTCTGGGCATTACCGGCCGGCCGCAGCCAACTCAGGGCAATATCCTCAAACCCATGGAAGGCTATGGGCTGAAAGTCATGTCCATGGGCTTTCTGGTGGAAGAAGACACACCGATGATCTGGCGCGGCCCCATGGTCATGTCGGCGATTACGCAGATGCTGAAAGAGGTCGACTGGGGCGAGCTTGATCTGATGGTGGTGGACATGCCGCCCGGTACCGGCGACGCCCAGCTCACCATGGCGCAGCAGGTGCCGCTGGCCGGCGCGATCATCGTCTCCACGCCGCAGGATCTGGCGCTCATCGACGCGCGCAAGGGGCTGAATATGTTCCGCAAGGTGGATGTGCCGGTGCTGGGGATCGTCGAGAATATGAGCTATTTCGAGTGCCCCGGCTGCGGGACACGGTCCGATATTTTCGGCCATGGCGGCGCGCGTTCCGAAGCAGAAAAACTCGGTGTGCCCTTTCTGGGCGAGGTTCCGCTGCATATGGATATTCGTGAGAAATCCGACAGCGGGCAGCCGATCGTCATGTCCGATCCCAAATCCTCGCGGGCGGAGGTTTACCGCGAGATTGCCGCGAAAGCCTGGGCGGGTGTCGAGCAGGAAGAGTCCGCCCGCGCCGCGCCGCAAATCGTCATCGAGAACTGACGGGCGTCATTTCGCAAAAACCGGTTTCCTTATTCCCGAAGCACTGCAGGGGTCAGGCGGCCGATAGGGCCTTTGGGGCCTTGGTCTGCTTCAGCGGAGTGATTTTCAGCGGTTTGCCGATCCGCTTCTTGCACTTGGCGCCACTGACGGGACGGCCATAAATATAGCCCTGCACCAGCTGGCAGCCCATGCTCCTGAGGATGCGGTTTTGCTCGGCTGTTTCCACACCCTCCGCGACGATGGTTACGCCGAGCGAACTTCCCATGGCGATGATGCATTTGACGATGCTGAGAATGGCGGTGTCCTTGGTCATTGACTGCACGAAGGACTTGTCGATCTTGATCTTGTTGAACGGGAAGCAGGAAATATAGCTCAGACTCGAATATCCGGTTCCGAAATCGTCCATGGCGATCGATACACCCAGATCGCGCAGGCCATCAAGATATTCGGCCACTTTGCCGGTAGAGCTGATGAGCAGGCTTTCGGTGATTTCAACTTCCAGCCGGTTCGGCTCAAGGCCGGTCTCTTCAAGGATTTCCTTCACCAGGGCGACGATGTTGCCGGGCTTGAACTGAACCGGTGACAGATTGACCGCAACTTTGAGAGGCTTCGGCCAGGCCGCCGCCTCCTGGCAGGCGCGCCGCAGAACCCATTCGCCTATCGGTACGATCAGTTCGGTCTCTTCGGCCATGGGAATGAAGATGGCCGGTGAAATGCTTCCGTCCCTGGGGTGGTTCCAGCGCAGCAGAGCTTCATATCCGCAAATCTCTTCTCTCTCACAGTCAACTTGCGGCTGATAGGCCAACTCGAATTGATCGGCGTCGAGCGCGCGCCGCAAATCATTCTCACGTTCGTGCCGGCTAATGAACGCCGTGTCCATTCCCTGCTCGAAGAATTTGAATGTCTTGCCGCCTTCGGCCTTGGCGCAGCCGAGCGCCAGGTTGGCCTGGCGCATCAAGGTGGACGCGTCGTCGGCGTCAACCGGCGCAACCGCGCCGCCGAGGGAGACGGCGCAGGTGATCTGTTCGCCATTGACCCACAAGGGCTCCGACAATGCGTCGCTCAATGTCGCGACGAAAACAGCCGCCTGTTCGCGGCGCTGAAATGCCGACAGGGTCAATGCGAACTGATCGCTGCCGATGCGGGCGGCGAAGCCATTTTCGCGAATGTTGGAGTTCAGAACAGCCGTGACACGTCTGAGAACGGTGTCTCCGGCATTATGCCCCAGCGCGTCATTGATTTGCTTGAACCGGTCTATGTCGATGATCACCACGGCAAGGTGCTTATCCGTTTCCAGGCAGGCATCCAGGGCTTCGCTCAGATGAGCGTTGAAGGAAGACCGGTTGGGCAGGCCCGTCAGTTCGTCATGGCCCGACAGATATCGAACGCGTTCCTCCGCCTTGACCTGCTCCCTGGTCCGGAAAATCACCAGAACTGATGGAATTCCAATGGCAATCAGCAGCAATATGCCGACGATGATCTGGAACGATTGCGTCAGGTATCTGGCCTGCTCGGCCTGATCAACGATTGCGATGATCGATCCAATATAGCCGCTTGCTGAATAGAGCGGGATTGCAACCGATGCATAGTTTGTGGTCGGTGTGTCACCCTCGCCGGCATGCAATTGCACAGTGAGTTGCTTCTTATCGCGGCGGTTAAGAGTCACGGGCGAATTCAGAAGGTCTGAAATTTGTTCAGACGGGTGCCAGTCCGATAGTCCGGTGGAATGGAACAGATTTCCATTTTTATCGAAGACGTCAAAAACGAATACGCGCGAGACGGAACCGCTTTGTTTCAGAAAGAAAGATTGGTTGTTGAAGGCGTCAGTGGCATCGGCCGGACCATTGATCAGCGATCTTGCCCACCGTTTAGCCTCTGCTTTGCCGTCATTCATGAGCTGGATATCTTTGACGGTGGAAGCCAAGAGCATGCCAAGGCCGAGCATGGATATGCCCAGAATGACAAGTCCCAATATGGTCTTGAGGTCCCGTTTGATCGATATAATTTTGGACATTCCTGTCCGCCCCCACTGCTCCTCAACAGTGGGCCAGAGATAAGACATGCCAGTAAATACCCACCTAAGAAGCGTGCTTAACGCAAGATTGAAGCTGTGTGGAATTTTGCAAACTTGAGTTGAGTTCGGTGGGGTGTATTAGCGAAAACTTTCGCTCCGGGGCCGAGCGTGGGTATCAGCCGCCGGTGACCGACATATGCCGTGAAACCGCCGGGCGGCTGGCGCCGCGCTCAATGATGAAATCATGTCCTTTCGGCTTGCGGGAAATGGCCTCGTCAATGGCGTCGCCAAGCAGGCCATCATTTTCGGCCGCCCGCAGGGGCGTGCGCAGGTCGGCCGCGTCGTCCTGGCCGAGGCACATATAAAGCGTGCCGGTGCATGTCACCCTGACGCGATTGCAGGACTCGCAGAAATTATGGGTCAGGGGAGTGATAAACCCGATGCGGCCGCCGGTTTCGGCAACTTTCACATAAGTCGCCGGCCCTCCGGTTTTGTAGGGAATATCTTCCAATGTCCAGGCGTCCATCAGCCGGGCGCGAACAAGCGAGAGCGGCAGATACTGGCCCGAACGGTCGCCATCAATGTCGCCCATGGGCATGGCCTCTATGAGGGTCAGGTCCATGCCCTGGCCATGCGTCCAGCGGATCATCTCGTCATATTCGTGCTCGTTGACGCCCTTGAGCGCTACCGCGTTTATCTTGACATGCAGCCCGGCCTCGCGGGCCGCATCAATGCCCGCGATGACCTGATCGAAGTTGCCCCAGCGGGTAATTTCCCTGAATTTTTCCGCTGACAATGTGTCCAGGGATATATTCACGCGTTTAACGCCGCAATCCGCCAGCTGCTTTGCAAATCTGGGCAGCTGGCTGCCATTGGTGGTGAGGGTCAGCTCGTCGAGCGCGCCGGATTTCAGGTGGCGCGAAAGCGCCTCGAACAGCCACATGATATTCTTGCGCACCAGCGGCTCGCCGCCGGTAATGCGGAGTTTGCGGACGCCCTTGGCCACGAAGGCGGTGCACAGACGGTCCAGTTCTTCCAGGGTCAGCAAATCTTTTTTCGGCAGGAACGTCATGTTTTCCGACATGCAATAGACGCAGCGGAAATCACACCGGTCGGTCACTGAAACCCGCAGATAACTGACGTGGCGGCCAAACGGATCGATCAGCGGCGGCGCATCGGCTTTCAGGGGAGCAGAATATGTCATCACGCATTACCTCTTAAAGCATTCAAAACAGACGCAATTCCTGCCGTGAATCCGGATTGTCCTTCCCGGGTATCGGGGAAAAACCACGATCCCGCCGCGATATCCTCCACCTTAGCAGTGGTGGCCGCGCGATCAAGCCCGTCCGGCAGGGGAAAAAATACTCCCCTGGGCAGACTGTGTATTGCGGATCTGACCTTGCTGAAAAGCCACACGCCCGTTGCCTCTAAACCAATGATGCATATTAGATAAACGGCTCTCCGGGGGCCTGCCAGCGGACGGCTCCGGCAGGCGGGAGTCGCCCGCTATTGTTTCGCATGGGGCACGACACTTATTACGCCAGATTGAAACTCATCCATTGCCTTTGGGCCATCCAGCTTGCACACTATGACCAATGCGGACCCCTAGTTCCGCTTGGGAGGGTAAAAAAATTGAAATGCCCGTAAAAGAGGCTGCGCGCGAGGCGCCTGACGCTCTTGCACAGGAAGATGCGCTGCGAGCGCAAATGTATCGCTTTCTGGCGCGGCTTCTGGCCGCTCCGCCCGACGGGGCCTTGCTGAAAACCATTGCCGGGCTGAAGGGCGACGAGACCGATCTGGGCAAGGCCATGCTGTCCTTTGGCAAGCTGGCCGCGAAAACCGACCTGGCGCGGGCGGACCAGGAATATCATGATCTTTTCATTGGAGTCGGCCGGGGCGAATTGCTCCCCTACGGTTCTTACTATCTGACCGGATTTCTTCACGAAAAACCATTGGCCAAATTGCGCAACGACATGGCCCAGCTTGGCATCGCCCGTGGCGAGGACCGCAAGGAGCCGGAAGACCATATTGCGTCGCTCCTGGACATGATGGCCGGGTTGATCGCCGGCGAGTTTGGCGATCCCGCGCCGCTTGCCGGTCAAAAAGCATTTTTCGAAGCCCATATTTCCAGTTGGGCAAGTCATTTCTTCGCCGACCTTGAAGGTGCGAAGACATCAGTTCTCTACGCTGCGCTGGGCAGCATCGGCCGGAGCTTCATGGAAATTGAAGCGACGGCGTTTTCGATGTCCTGACGGAGCCGGGGAAGGCGGGTGTTGCGTAAGGCCGCCCGTCCAATCAAAGGAGGCAGAGCATGAAAGCGAAATGTGATCGTGTGAATGCTGATCGCCGCGGCTTCTTGAAGCTTGCGGGTGTTGGCGCCGCTGTTGGCGGTGTTGCTCTCGTGAGTGGCGAGAACGTGGCAGAAGCAGGCACGGCTGCCAATGAAACCGGTCGTATCTACAAAGAGACCGACCACATCAAAACCTATTACGAGCTGGCCCGTTTCTAGGGCTTAAGACCGTAACAGGATCCGCCCCGCCGTTTGCGGGGTAAAGAGCTCTGAACGTTTCGGGGCATAACTTTTGGAAGGAGGAAGCGATGCTAAGGAAGAAGGTAAACGGGGTTGCGAATGGCCCCCGCTTATCGTCTGCCATAAGCGAGCTGACCGGTGGCGCCGTTGATCGGCGTACCTTCCTGCGCAATTCGGGACTGGCAATTGGCGGTCTCGCGGCTGTAACAGGCCTGCGCAGTGGAATGGTCACCAAAGCAGAGGCTCAGACAGCCGGCGGCAGTGCGATCGAGATCAGAAAATCGGTCTGCACCCATTGTTCGGTGGGCTGCACGGTCTTGGCAGAGGTACAGAATGGCGTCTGGATCGGGCAGGAGCCCGGCTTTGACAGCCCGTTCAACCTTGGCGCTCATTGCGCCAAAGGCGCTTCGGTGCGCGAACACGCTCATGGCGAGCGGCGTCTGAAGTTCCCGACCAAGCTCGTGGGCGGCAAATGGAAAAAGATCAGCTGGGACGACGCGATTAACGAGATTGGCGACAAGATGCTCGCCATCCGTAAAGAGTCCGGCCCGGATTCGGTTTACTGGCTTGGTTCCGCCAAGTTCAGTAACGAGCAGTCTTATCTGTTCCGCAAATTCTACGCATTCTGGGGGTCGAACAACGGTGATCACCAGGCGCGTATCTGTCACTCGACCACGGTCGCGGGTGTTGCGAACACCTGGGGTTATGGCGCGATGACCAACTCCTACAACGATATGCACAACTCCAAGGCGATGATTCTTGTCGGGTCGAACCCCGCTGAGGCACATCCCGTGGCGGTTCAGCATATCCTGAGGGCGAAAGAGCAGAACAACGCCGCGCTGATCGTTTGCGATCCGCGCTTCACACGGACTGCCGCCCACGCAACGGAATATGTCCGGTTGCGTCCGGGTACGGACGTTCCCCTCATCTGGGGCATTCTCTGGCACATCTTCGAGAATGGCTGGGAGGACAAGGAGTATATCAGGCAACGCGTCTGGGGCCTGGAATACATCCGCGAGGAAGTGAAGAAATGGAACCCGGAAGAGACCGAACGGGTCACCGGAATCCCTGGTTCACAGATGCGCCGTGTTGCACGCACACTCGCCACCAACAAGCCAGGCACGATTGTCTGGTGCATGGGCGGCACGCAGCATACGACCGGCAACAACAACACCCGTGCCTACTGCATTCTGCAACTGGCGCTCGGCAATATCGGCCGTTCAGGTGGTGGCGCCAATATCTTCCGTGGCCACGACAACGTTCAGGGAGCGACGGACTTCTGTATTCTCTCGCACTCGTTGCCGGGCTATTACGGCCTCAAGAAAGGCTCATGGAAGCATTGGGCGCGCGTTTGGGATGTCGACTATGACTATCTCAAGAGCCAGTTTGCATCCGAAAAGCTGATGCAGTCGAAGGGCATTCCCGTGTCACGCTGGGTGGACGGTGTTCTGGAAGCCAAGGACAAGATAGACCAGCCGGACAATCTCCGGGCCATGGTGTTCTGGGGCCACGCACCGAACTCGCAGACCCGTGGCATAGAGATGAAGAAGGCGTTCGAGAAGCTCGATCTTCTCGTGGTCATCGATCCCTATCCGACGGTGAGCGCGGTTCAGCATGATCGCACCGATGGTGTGTATCTGCTGCCGGCGTCGACGCAGTATGAGACTTACGGGTCCGTCACCGCTTCGAACCGTTCGCTGCAATGGCGCGAGAAGGTGGTTGAACCTCTCTTCGAATGCCTGCCCGATCAGACGATCATGTACAAAATGGCAAAGAAGCTCGGTTTCGCGGACGAGATGTTCAAGAACATCAAGGTCGAGAAAGACGAGCCGAATGTCGAGGAAACAACCCTTGAATTCAACAAGGGCATGTGGACGATCGGGTACACGGGCCAGTCTCCGGACCGGCTGAAACTGCACATGGCCAACCAGCACACTTTCGACAAGACCACGCTTCAGGCGAGGGGCGGTCCGGCCGACGGTGAGTATTACGGTCTGCCATGGCCGTGCTGGGGTACTGCGGCTATGAAGCACCCGGGCACACCCAACCTGTACGATCCGTCCAAGCCTGTCGCTGAAGGCGGCTTGAACTTCCGCGCGCGTTTCGGTGTGAAGGCGCCGGACAAGTGGGGCGGTGCAAGCCTGCTGGCGGAAGGCGGCAACGAGGGCGTGTCCTATCCTGTCGGCAACGAGCTGAAGGACGGGCATCCCGAGTTCACCATGGCCATGCTGAAGAAGCTTGGCTGGGATGGTGATCTCACGGCGGATGAGAAAGCAGCCATCGAAAAGGTCGCTGGCGACAAGACCAACTGGAAGACCGACCTCTCGGGCGGTATCCAGCGCGTCGCGATCAAGCATGGCTGTGCGCCTTTCGGCAACTCGAAGGCACGGACCGTGGTCTGGAACTTCCCGGATCCTGTTCCGCTCCATCGTGAGCCGCTCTACACACCCCGGCGTGATCTTCTGGACAAATACGCTACGTATTCCGACCGGCAGATGTATCGCCTTCCGACCCGCTTCGCTTCGATTCAGGAGCAGGATTTCTCCAAAGAGTATCCGCTCATCATGACATCGGGGCGCCTCGTTGAATATGAGGGCGGCGGTGACGAATCCCGGTCCAACAAGTGGCTCGCGGAACTTCAGCAGGACATGTTTGTTGAAATCAATACGGTTGATGCAAACAATCTGGGCGTCAGGGATGGCCAGATGGTCTGGGTGGAAGGCGCCGAAAAGGCGAAGCTCAAGGTTATGGCCATGGTTACCGAGCGGGTCGGCAAGGGCACTGTGTTCCTGCCATTCCACTGGGGTGGTCATTTCCAGGGCAGAGATCTCAGGGACAAATACCCCGAGGGCGCCGATCCATATGTACTCGGCGAGGCAGCCAATGTTGCCTTCACTTACGGGTATGACTCCGTAACCAACATGCAGGAGACAAAAGTGTCTCTCTGCAAGGTTTACAAGGCATAGGGAGGACACGCGATGGCTAGGATGAAGTTCCTCGTTGATGCAGAACGCTGCATCGAATGCAACGCGTGTGTTACGGCGTGCAAGAACGAGAATGAGATTCCCTGGGGCATCAATCGCCGCCGGGTGGTGACGATCAATGACGGCAAGCCGGGTGAGAGATCGATCTCGGTCGCCTGCATGCATTGTTCCGACGCGCCCTGCATGGCGGTGTGCCCCGTGGATGTGTTTTACGAGACCGACGAAGGTGTCGTGCTTCACTCCAAGGATCTCTGCATCGGTTGCGGTTATTGCTTCTATGCGTGCCCGTTCGGCGCGCCGCAATTTCCGCAGGTCGGAAACTTCGGTTCCCGTGGCAAGATGGACAAATGTACCTTCTGCAACGGTGGTCCCGAGACCGACAAGTCCGACGCTGAGTTCAAGAAGTATGGCCGTAACCGTCTTGCGGAAGGCAAGCTGCCGCTTTGTGCCGAGATGTGCTCGACCAAGGCTCTGCTTGCCGGTGACGGCGATGTCGTTTCCGACATCTACCGTGAGCGCGTGGTATCGCGCGGCTTCGGCTCCGGCGCCTGGGGCTGGGGACGGGCATACCCCGGACAAGGCGCGTAAGCAGCAATACCAGGGCGGGGCGGCCTTTTTCGGGGCCGCCCCCTCTTTTCATATTGCCAGAAATCCGATTTCAAACAGGCTTAGGCTTGGTTTTTTATTGAATTTAGCGGTAACCTTGGGCCGAACCCTGAGGTGCGAGATGGCAACCGGTGAGCTATTGGACCGGCTGGTCTCGTAAAAACGGAGAGATTTTATGCGAGTTATTTCTATCTCTTTTATCCTGGCGGGGACGCTGGTCCTCACTGGTTGCAAGGACAGCAGTGACCGGCCCTTGAGCTATGACAAGGGTGTGTACGCCGGCAAGGCCGAACCCAAATTAACGGCTAACCAAGTTGAAGCCCTGCGCCACAGGGGCGCTCTTCAGAGGTAATAACGGGAGGTAATTATCATGACGGCGATTTCAGGATGCAGGCGCTGGGTTGCGCAACTCGCCATTCTCGCGCTGATCGCCCTGGGAACGACTTTTGCGCTCGAAATTTTTGATCCGCAAAATGCCCAGGCGCAGAGCAGTGTGCGCCCGCCGGCGAACGCCACCACAAATGTAACGGGGGGAACTGTTCCGGGCATGTCGCGGAGCAGCGAATCCGCCTCCGAGATCTGGCGCGCCGTGCGCAAGGGCGTTAAGGGCACGGTCTCGATTCCCGACAAGAAGGCGGGGATTCTGGTTCAGTCAGAGGGTGATTCCTGGCGGGCAATCAGGAATGGTCCGATCACGAACTGGGGCGCCATCGGCTTGGCGGGCATGGTCTCGCTGCTTGCCCTTTTTTACCTTGTCCGCGGTAAAATCCTTGTGGATCACGGCATGAGCGGGCGTACAATTACGCGCTTTGCCGATATCGAGCGGATGGCTCACTGGCTGCTGGCCGTGTCCTTCATCATTCTCGCGCTCACCGGACTGAATATCATCTATGGCAAATATTTCCTGCTGCCGATTCTTGGCAAATCCGCCTTTGCGGCCATATCGGCGGGCGGCAAATGGCTGCACAACTATGTGGCGTTTGCTTTCATGGCCGGGCTGGTGATCATCCTGGTTATCTGGATCAAGGATAATTTCCCGACCAAAGCTGATTTCATCTGGCTTGCCAAAGGGGGCGGCATGTTCACCAGGGGTGTTCACCCGCCGGCGAATAAATTCAACGCGGGTCAGAAGATTCTCTTCTGGCTGGTGATCTGGGGTGGCCTGGGCCTGAGCCTGACCGGTATTGCCCTGCTGTTCCCGTTCCAGATCGACTTTCCCGCGGGGATGGAACCGGTCCAGCAGATGCAGTTCGCGACCGTGTGGCACGCGATCATCGCACTTGTCCTGACAGTCGTTGTTATCGCCCATATCTATATCGGCACGATGGGTATGGAAGGCGCTTTTGATGCCATGGGCAGTGGTGAGGTTGACGAGAACTGGGCCAAGGAGCATCACTCCATCTGGGCCAAGGAAGTCTCTAAATCCAAATCCAAACCCAGACGCGGGCGCAAGACCAGGGCCGCGCCAGCGGAGTAGCGCGAAGTTTGCGGGCGGGAAACCAAACCGGTTTTCCGCCCCCCCTCGCGCAAATTCAGCCGATCCTCATGCCGGGCAAGGATAAGAAAAATCCAGGGTGGTTTTGGCCGCAAAGCCTCCAGATGCGCGCACTGATCTTTGGGCTGGGCGCGTTTCTTCTGATGCAGCCGGTTTGGCATGGGGTGGAAATCGATGCCGGCGCCGCGGAGAATGGCGGGGCGGCCACGGCCCCGGTTGCGAAAGCGGACGCCTCAAGTGACGCATCCCGTCCGGCGGGGCCATTTGATCCCAGCCTCCGGGGCCATGGCGGGCCGGTTCACGCCATTGACCTCAACGAAACAAAAACCCGCGCGCTCACCGGCAGCTTCGACTATTCCTCGATCCTCTGGGACCTGAGTGCAAAGCCCCCGAAGCAAATTCGGCGCTTTGACAAACATGACGGATGGGTCAAGGCCGTCGCCCTTCACCCCGATGGCCGCCGCGCACTTTCCGCCGGGGGGGGAGCCATCTGGCTCTGGGATACGGAGTCCGGCGAGGCCCTGTATCAGTTCAGGGGACACAGTGCTGAAATTTCCGCGATTGCCCTGTCACCGGACGGCAGATGGGCGGCCTCCGCGAGCAGCGACCGTACCGTGAGGCTCTGGAATCTTGAGACCGGGAAAGCGGGACCGGTGCTCAAGGGGCATAAGGGGCCGGTCAACGCCGTCGCATTTTCTTCCGATGGCAAGACCCTTTATTCCGCCAGCTATGACGGGACCATTCGCAGCTGGGAAAGCGGCAGCGGGAAATTCAAACGCATCCTTTACCGCCATGGTTTGGGCATCAACACCATGGCGCGCCTGCCGGGCGGGAAGGAGCTTCTGGTGTTTGGCGCGCTCGATGGCCGCGCGCTTGTCATCGATGGCACAACCGGCGAACGGGTTCATCAGTTCAAGGAGCGGCAAGGCCCGTATCTGGCGAACGCAATTCAGGAGAAACCGGGCCTGCTGGCTCTTTCGGGTTTTGAGAAAAAGGGCAGCGGCATTGCCGGGTTCATTCACGTATTCCGCCTTGGCGACTGGGCGCCAATCGAGGAATACGAAGACCCGCGCGGACCGATCTGGGCGATGGATTTCGGCGCCATCGGGGCGACAATCTACTATGGAGGAAAAGACGACGACGTGACCGTCTGGCAGGTCAGCCCGCGCAGGGCGTTTGAAACGGTTTCCGGGCCGATACCACGGCGCTTCGAGGTGAAGAACATCAAGGATCAGGGTGAACTGCAATTTGCGCGCAAATGCTCCCTTTGCCATACCCTGACGTCGAATGGCGGCAACCGGGCCGGGCCGACCCTCTACCGGCTGTTCGGCCGCAAGGCCGGCACGCTACCCGGCTATCCCTATTCCGATACCCTGAAAAATTCTGATATAGTATGGAGTGCGGAGACCATTGAATTGCTTTTCGGCCTTGGCCCCAATCACTATTTGCCGGGCACCAAGATGCCGTTGCAGAAAATAGCGGACCCGAAGAAACGCGAAGCGCTGATTGCCTATTTGAAAATTGCCAGCGATGGAGAGAGTGAAGACAAGAGCCGAAAGGACGGCAAGACAGGAAAAGAAATTTCCAAGGAGCAGTAATATGAAAGCCTTTGTAATAAGCATGATCGGTCTGGCCGCGATCACCGTGATCGCAGCCATCGGTCTTGGCGCGATCGAAATGTCGGCCGCGGACATCTATTCGTCGACGAGCGGTAACGTCCGGCTGTAGGGTGCTTTCGCAATTGGCCGGGTCTTCGCGCAACTCGCGCGGGCGCTTCGGCCAAGGATGGAAAGGGCCTGTCTCTCACAGCGCGACCCTCCCGAAGAAGATGAAAGTCATGCGCTGGATCGCCGGTTTCGTGGTTGCCCTGCTGCCTTTTCCGGCCGCCGCGCAGCCCATCGACCGGGCCATGAAATCCGTCGTCAGCGTGCTGCCCGAATGGCCACGCGACGCGCGGCGCCTTGAAGAACCCGAAGGCAGCGGCGTGGTCATGCTTGACGGCAAGACCATTGTCACCGCGCTGCATGTGGTGGACAAGGCTCTATCCATCCGCGTCAGAACGCTTCAGGGCGATATTTTCCCGGCCCGGCTGTCGGGGCGCGACAGGGCAAGCGATATCGCCATTCTGGCGATTGACACGGTGCTTCCCGCGCTGGCGCTGGCAAAAAGAGAGCCGCGTCTGGGTGAAAAGGTCTGCGCCATCGGGAACGCCTTCGGGCTTGGACTTTCAGTGGCCTGCGGCGTGGTTTCCGGCATCAACCGCGCCGGCGTGGGGTTTAACAGGATTGAGGATTTCATACAGACCGATGCGGCCGTTAATCCGGGCGCTTCGGGGGGGGCGCTTGTCACCGGGGACGGAGAATTCGTAGGAATGCTGTCGGCTATTTTCACCAAGAAGTCCGACGCAAATATTGGCGTCAATTTTGCGGTGTCCGCCGCGCTCACCGGCGATGTGGCGCGTCAGCTTCGCGGCACCGGCCGGGTCAGGAGGCCGATCAGCGGGCTGCGCCTTGAAGCGGTGCCGGGCAAGGGAGAAACAGGCAGGCTCGGCGCGCGCGTGGCCGCCCTGAAACCCGGGTCGCTGGGCGAACGGGCCGGTCTGAAGGAGGGCGATATTATTTTGCGGGCAGGCGGCAGACGGGTCCGTAAACCGGCCGATTTTGTCAGCGCCATGTCGCGCCTGTTGCGGGCCGATGCACTGGAAATCGAAATTGACCGCGGCGGTTCGAAACAAACGCTTCGCCTCGTGAAATAACAAGCTCTGGGAAAAAAACAGGAGGTTAAGATGGATGAAGACCGTTTCAACATGTCACTGCGAAAATTCCTCAAACAGGTCGGTGTGACCTCACAGCAGCAGATCGAAAAGATCGTGCGTGAAGGGCGGGCGGGAGATGCCGCCTCCTTCAGGGTGAAAATGGTGCTGAGTGCGGAAGGAACGGATTTGAATCACACCGTCGAGGGCGAAATCGAGACCGGTTAGGGTCAATTCCACTTTACCAGCTTCAGATCGCACCTCATGCATCAACCTGACCCTACATTTCCCCCGCTCCTCAAGGGCCACGATATACCGGGCGCCGGGAGTGCGTTTGACGTGGCTTGCACCCGGGCGTCGGCCGGGGAGCTGGGCGCGGGAGATGTGGTGTGGAGCCGGCACGCGTCGCGTATCGGCATCGCCATTATTCTTGAGCCGGAAGTCCCCCTTGAAACGGCGGTGCAGATGCTGCCGCTCTCGATGGTGGCGATCGGCGACTGTCTCGGCGTGCTCACGCCGCCTCAGGTTGGATTGACCTTCACATGGCCGGGCGATATTCGCGTCAACGGCGCGTTATGCGGAGCGATGAAGGCGGCGGCGGGGGGGGCACGCGATACGAGCGCGGTGCCCGATTGGATGGTACTGGGTCTGTGGCTGCGCCATATACGCGAAAACACCGAACCCGAACCGGGCGATGTGCCGGACCAGACCTGGCTGTCGGAGGAAGGCTGCACGGATCTGAGCCGCACCGAAATCATAGAATCCTATTCCCGCCACTTCCTCACCTGGCTCAACTCGTGGAACGAGGACGGTTTTGAATCCGTTCATGCCTCCTGGTTGTTCCGGGCCCATGAAAGGGAAAAGGAGATGGTTATCGAACTTGGCGGAAAGGCTCGCACCGGGATTTTCCAGGGGCTCGACGACAATGGCAATCTGCTTCTGAAGCACGGCGAGGACACCAGCGCGGCGCTTCTCATGGATTACTTTGAGTTTCCCGATGAGTGAACGCCGGTGCCGCCCATGAAGTTCCTCAAGACCATCCGCTTCGATCTTTCAGACGATCATGTGTTTGAGCGGGCGGCGGCGCCCGATGAATGGGCGGTGTCGGGCGGATTTTCTTTTTCCGGTCTCACCGCCGATGACGTGAAAGGGAAAACCAGACAGGCCTTCGCCAACGGCTTTCTCGGGCTCGGCTCTTTCGGCCGGTCGACCTTTACCTCCGTGGCGGAATGCGGCGAAGAGGATCTTGCCGAAATCGAACGCATCCTGGCGGCGCACTTCATCGAACATCATGGCGCGCCCGATGAAGACGCCGCGCTTGGCGCCGCGCGCGAGGAGACCCGCTTCATCCTCGATCTGTGCACGACGCCGCTCATCAACACGATTTTCACCGTGCGCCGGAGCTTTGACGATGACGGCGAGATCAGGGAGGAATTCCGCACCATTCAGGCCCCCGACTCTACGCCCAAACACACCCGCATCTGGAGCGTTGCCGAAGACCATGAATGATTTCTGGAAATCGGCCGGGATGCATCTCGTCGAGGTCAACGACGATGGATGGCTCGACGTCACGCCCGATTTTCTGCGCGCCTATTATACCCGCCCCGAAGTGCATCCCATCGACACTTCCTGCGCCGAAGAGAAGGCTCTGTTCGAGGACCTGATGGCCGATCCTTTCCTGGAGGTGAAGAAGGAGCGGCTGGCGTCGCTGGCCGATCAGGACGCGGCCTTTAACTACAGCGCCGTGCTCGCGTTTCGCGCTCATCTGACCGGGGCGGGCACCCTTGAAGGAGCGTACCTCAAAATGGTGCGCGCCCGCGAACTCGACTTTCCCCCGGTGTTCGTTGCCCAGCTCGTGCATCTGATCATGCGCAATATCCTCACAAACTGCGAGGACCCGATCCGGCTGCGCGCCGGGGAGATATTCTTCCGCGAGCAGAGCGTCAGCACCGATGACGGGCGTGTGATGCTGGCGGATGAGGAAGTCGTTTCCATGCATTCGGCAACCGGCGGGCTGGGGTCGCTTGGCCAGCTGCTGGTCGAAAACGAGACGCCCCTGCGCAAGGTCGAGCTCGATGTGCTCGATGAGACCAGCAGAAACGCCTATTGGGAGCGCTCGGACCGGTTCGACATGGTGGTGGATTTCCGCTTCACCCAGCCCGCGCTCGACGCCTATGCCCGGGTGCTGGAGGCCTGGATTGAACACTTTTTGCGGCTGAAGGTGCGGGTTGAACCGCGCCAGTCAATCAGCGACGAAAAATGGACCTGGCATATCGGGATGGACGTGGAATCGAACCGGATTTTGAATTTGCTCTATGAGGGCAAGGATCTGGGACAGGGGGACGATGAGCAGCTGATCGGCCTGTTCCGGATGCGGGTCGAGGACGACAGCGCGCTGATTGATACCATGCGGGGCAAGCCGATCTATCTCGGCCTGGCCATGACGGCCAAAAAAATCATCAGGATGAAACCGCAGAATCTGCTGACCAACATGCCGCTGCCGCGCGAGGCCTGAGAGCAGCATTCGTCATTCCGGCGAAAGCCAAGAATCCAGTTGGAGTCAAAAATGAATATCGCGGAGGTTGTTTTCCGGACCCCCGCTTTAGCCGGTGTGACGTCAGGTGGTCGAGGGGTGGATAAAAGTGAGGGCGCGGGGATACTCCGCCTAATCGAGAAAATCATCCACGCTCTTGCCGGTCTCGCGCGCTTTTTTCTCGGCGGCCAGATAATCGTCCGTGGTGCGTATCTTGGGACGCGATCCTGAAGCGAAGGGATCGTCGCCGAGTTCCGACAGGGCCTGTATCCGGCAGTCGTCGCACATCTTGATGAGCTTGGCCTGCTCGGAATCCTGGAACATCCGGTGCTTGCCCTCCAGCTGCCGTGAGACCCGTTCGATCGCCGCCCTGGAGCCGAAGGGCTTGCCGCAGGAGACGCATTCAAAGGGTTCGGCTTGGTTCAGGATTTGCGGCGACAGGGTTTCGGGCGAGAAATTGTACCGTGGCTCCAGGGTGATGACGCTCTCAGGGCAGGTGGTCCGGCACAGCCCGCACTGCACGCATGCGCTTTCGGTAAAGCGCAATTCGGGACGCTCGGGATTGTCGCTCAGCGCATCCGCCGGGCAGGCGCTGACACAGGCCAGGCACAAGGTGCAGCCCTTGATGTCGATTTTCAGCCGGCCATAGGGTGCGCCCTGCGGAAGCTCCAGCACCTCAACGCTCTGTTTCGATGCGTCATTGAGATTGGCGAGGACCGTGCGGGAAATTTCGCGTTTTCCCCCGGCGGGCGTGAAGGCCGCGGCGCGTATCGCCTTCACCTTTGGCAACTTATGGAGCACCGCTTCGACCACGTCCGGGTCCTGCTCGACGATGAGGGTTATGCGCGGCTCTTCGCCATGGCCAAGGCCTTCAAGAAACGCATTGGCCAGCGCGATCTGTCCCTCCAGCGCGGGCAGTTCATCGGCCCTGTCCGGAGGGCCGAGCACCACGATCTGGCCGAAGCCCGACGCCGCCGCGCCGAGCAAAATATCGTGACCCGCCTGGGTGACGGCGTAGAGCGAGACCGGCAGCACATTCGCAGGCAACCCCTTGCCGAAGCGCGCCATCGCGGAGATCAGCCCCGCGCCGTGGATTTCGTCATGGATCAGCAGAACCGGGTTCTTGCCGCCCGCATTGGCATAGGTCTCGGCGAGAATCTGGATGCGGGAGATGAGGTCGCCCCGCTCCGGGAACGCATAGCTGACCGCGCCTGTCGGGCAGGTGGCGCTGCAACTGCCGCAACCGCCGCAGATGCCCGTGTCGATTTCCACGCCATCGCCCTGCGGCGTGATCGCCGACATCGGGCAATTGTCGAGGCAATTGCTGCAACCTGTCAGACCGCTGCGTGAATGGGCGCAGATATCCGCATTATAGGTGACATAGAGAGGCTTTTCGAACTCGCCCACCATGTCTGAAATCTCGAACATGGCCGTGGCGACACCGGCCGGATGGTTCGGGTCCACATGGTAATATCCGTCGCGGCGCGAGGCGGAAGGGAACAGCGGAGTGCCGCCCGACATATCGAATATGACATCGCAGCGCGAGCTTGCCCCGTCGCGCTCCATCAGGAAACCGAGTTCCTTCTTTGAGGAAGGCGTGGCCGGCGCGTAGCCGTCGACGCTGATCTCGAAATTGCCGAGTGTGCCCCGGGCGCCCGTAACGCGTCCCTTGTAGATCGGCACATTGACCATCGCGGGGGGGAGGATGCCGTCCGCATCGCTCAGCATCAGCGAGACATTCAGCCGGCCCGCCAGTTGCCCGGCAACGTCCATCGCCGCCTGTCCCGCGCCATAAACCAGGCAAACCCCCCGCGACACGATCGGTGTCGTGCCGGCGGGTTTTGAGTCATGGGCCGCTTCGGCCAGAAGCGCCGCGATTTTCGGCAGCGCCTTCTTTTTGGCGCTGCTCCAGCCCGCGCGTTCGCGGATGTTTGTGAAGGCAATATCACGCCCGCCTTTTTCCTCGGCAATCTCGCGAAACAGCGGCGCTTCCTGGGTGCAGGCGACCATCAGGGGCGTCTCGTCGTCAAGCGCGCCGGCGAAGGACTCAACCTGTGTGCGGCACAGATTGGAGTAGACTTTGAGTTCACCTTCGCCGCCCAGACACGCCTTGAGCCTGCCCGCATCCAGCGCCATGGTTTTTTCGCAGTCGCAGACCATCAGGCGGCGGTTTTTGACCTTCAGAAACATGACGTTCCTTCTCTTTTAACCCATTGATAAACAATCAATAAAAATATTATCGGAGTGTTTGTTCCAAATCTGGTGCGCACACGTGCAAAGCGTATTATAATTTGCATCCATCCGCTACAGGCGGGGAGCTTTAACTGCTTTGGCAAGGGTGGCGGTGTTAACCAGGAACGATGCTCGAATGACTGTAACCGTTTCAGTCCCGATTGGCGTTGTCATCGCGCGCGAGGATGTCGACAGCAAATGGGAGGACCATGTCTGGCGCCCCATCGCCGTGCTGCCCGGCGCGGGCGAAATCGACGCCTGGATAGAGATCGGGCGCGGCGAGGGCTGGGAGCACTACCACGCGGACACCGTGCCGATGGAGTTGTTTGGCAAGGAAACTCACAGTTACAAATATAATCTGGAAGGGCGCGAACCGGTTGTCTATGTCGTGCTGAGCGACGATGATGACGAGAGCGAGAACCCGGTAAGCGTGCATCTGGTGACCGCGTCGCCCTATGAGGCCGCCGACTATCTGGACTCGGGGGAATTGATCGTCGAGCCGGTGGTAATGCCGCCCGAGCTGGTAGCCTTTGTGAGTGACTTTGTCGAAAAGCACCATGTGGAAGAGAAATTCAAGAAGCGGAAGAACACAAAGGTCAGGCCGGAAGAGTACAAATTCGGTCAGGAACCCATCTTCGAGATGCGCAAGCGCATGGGGCCGGTGAACGGGCATGAGTGAGCGGATATGAACGAGCAAGACGATGATTTTCTAACCCGCTGGTCCCGCCGCAAGGCGGAACTGCGCGATGGAGGGTTGCGTAAAAAGGAAGCGCCCGCGCTCAAGCCGGGGCGGATGCGCACCGATGCGCCGGAGCCCAAGGCCGTCGTGGCGGAAATCGAACAGCCTGGGGAAGCCGTAGCGGGCGGCGAAGCTGAAATTCCCCTCGTCCGTGAGGCTTCCCTGCGCGAGGGGCAGGCCCCTGCCGAAATACAGGATGGCGAAGGAGCCGGAGAAGCAGCGCAGGACGCTGGTGAAGAGGACACGCCGGAAAACTACCAGCCCGGCGAGTTCGACGATGTCGACTTCGACAAGCTCAATTACGCCTCCGACTATTCCCGTTTCATGAAGGACGGCGTTCCCGAAGCCATTCGCCGTCGCGCGCTGCGAATGTTGTGGTCGTCCAATCCCATCCTCGCCAATATCGACGGCCTCAACGATTATGACGAGGATTTTACCGACGCGGCCCTCGCGGTGAAGGTACTTTCTTCCAACTACAAGCCCGGCACCGGTTATCTGACCGAGGAAGAGCGCATCGCCAGCTACAGCGAGGAAGCGCGCAAGGCCGGTCCTGAACCGGTTGAAGACGATCCGGACGATTCGGGCGTTGAGGACATGGACGACGAGGGGTCCGGCGACGACGACGCAATCGCATCGGCCGCGCCCGAGGGCGAAGAGGCTGACGGAGATGAGAAAGCTTCCGGCAAAGATGGGACGGCCTAGAGCCTCCGCTTTATTCATCTTGCTCGGCCTGATTTTCGTGGCCTGGAGTTCTCTCGCCTACACCCAGGTCAATCAGAAGAAATCCCAGGCCCGCGTCCTGAACGAGGTGGAAATGATGATGGCCGGCGCGGAGGCCAACCGCGTCGATGTGGTTCTCTATTTCCTCAAAAGGGGTCTCGATCCCAACGCTACCGCACGCGACGGAACCACGGCGCTGATCGTGGCGGCGGCGCGCGGCAATGCGGGCGTCGTCGATCTGCTGCTGACCCGCGGCGGCGACGTCAACAAGGCCAATGAGGCGGGGCGCACCGCGCTCATGGAAGCGGCCCGGCGCGATGAAGACAGGATGGTGGAGCGCCTTGTCAAAGCGGGCGCCCGGTTCGACGTCTGGGAGAATGTCAACGGCCTGACGCCGCTCATGGTGGCGGCCAGGGGCGACCGGACACTCAGCGTCACCGCCATGCTTGGCGCCGGAGCCGATCCCCGGGCGAGCGACAAGAAACGCGGCCGCACCGCGCTCCATTATGCCCTGGCAAGCCGAAAATTTTCCTCGACCGGGATTGCCGCGGAACTTCTCGTGGCCGGCGCCGACCCGGACCACAGGGGAAACGACGGTTATACGCCGCTGATGGCGGGGGTCGACTCGGGAAAAGTCGCCAAGGCCTCCCTGATCCTGTCGGAGGGGGTGAAAGTGGAGGCCGAAACCACGGACGGGCGCCGGGCGCTGACCATCGCGGCGGGCAACGGTCATGGTGCAATGGTGAAATACCTGCTTGAAGCGGGCGCGGTCGCGGACGGCGGCTCGGGAAAATATACCGCACTGACGCAGGCCATACGCGTCGGCGCGCATGAGGCGGCCGAGTTTCTGCTCGCATCCCGCGCAAATCCGAACCGGAGCGCGGCCGACGGGAGGCCGCCGCTCATGCTGGCGGCGCGCGGCGGATTTGAGACGATTGTCTCGCTGCTGCTGGACAAGGGCGCAAAGGTCAATGCGCGCTACGCCAAAGACGGGTCGACGGCCTTGATGTGGGCGGCGAATAACGGGCACCGGAAAATCGTCGAATTGCTCATCGAACGCGGCGCGAACGCGGCGCTGGTGGCCGATGACGGGTGGACGGCGGGGGCCGCGGCGCGAATGGCCGGCCATGAGGAAATCGCCGACCGGCTGGAGCGGCGAATCTGAAGATATGAAACCGGGCGAAGTCTTGCGCCGTGACGCATCTCTCGTGAATGCTCTGCCATTTGACCTGCGCTGTTGCTGATGCCCTGATCCTCGGCCATTGTGACAAACGAATACAGCGGGAGGCCTGGCAAAACCGGCGCCGGAAATGGTGTCGCCCGAAGGACAGATGATGCGAAACAGACTGCGGCTTACCAGTGGCGTCATCCTGTTCGTTTACGTCACTGGTCATCTGCTCAATCACACAATGGGGCTCATCTCGATTCCGGTGATGCAGTCGGCGACGGCGGTGTTCCTCGACCCCTGGCGAACGTGGCCCGGAATAGTATTGCTCGTGGGTGCATTGCTCGTCCATGCCGGTGTCGGACTGTGGGCTTTCTGGACCCGGCGCAGTTTCAAGCTGAAAAAGTGGGAAGCCGTACAGCTCGGTTTCGGCCTCGCCATACCCCCCCTTCTTGCCGCGCATGTCGCCGCCAATGGCGTTCTATCCGCGATCAGTGACTATAACAGCACATATGTCGCGACCCTCTCCGCCTTTGCCGTCTACTCGCCCGTGCGGGGCGTGGTCATGGGTCTGACTCTACTGGTGGTCTGGACGCATGGCTGCGTTGGCCTGCATAGCTGGCTTCGCCTCCAGCCCTGGTATGCGCGGTTTCAGCCGATGGCGTTTGCAGTGGCACTGATCCTGCCGGCGCTGGCGTTGTCCGGTTACCTGGCGGCGGCCATGCGCGTGAGGGTGCTGGCGCAGGAGCCGGGTGGCTTGCAGGCGGTTTACACCTCCCGTGTGCAGCCGTGGATGGTGGATTTTGTCTATGGCACGGAATTCTATGTCATCGCTTTCATTTTGCTGCTCGTGGCCGCCCGCGCCGCTGTTTACTTTTATCCCGCCAGACACGACAAGCCCCGCCTCATTTATTCTCCCGGCAGCCATTCGGCCGATTTGCTTCCCGGTGCGACGCTCCTTGAATCGATCCGCACCGCGGGTATTTCCCATGCCTCCATTTGCGGCGGGCGGGGGCGCTGCTCCACCTGCCGGGTGCGCATTGGAGAGGGTGCTGAAAATCTCCTCCCGCCTGACGAGGCGGAGAAGACTGTCCTTGCCCGGGTGTCGGATTCACCGTCCGTGCGTCTGGCGTGCCAGATACGGCCAACGTCCAATATCCAGGTCGTTGCGCTGGTTCCGGACCACGCCGGACCCAGCGAGGCCCTGGCCAAACCGGGCTACCAGCAGGGCAAGGAACAGGTGGTTGCGATACTTTTCGTTGACTTGCGCGGCTCGACAAAGCTGTGCGAGGGCCGCCTTCCTTTCGACGTGGTGTTCGTGCTCAACCAGTTCTTCGCCGAACTGGCGCAGGCGCTAACCGAAACCGATGGCCATTATGCCCAGTTCAACGGCGATGGCCTGATGGCCATCTATGGACTGGACTCGGGCGCGGAAAAGGGCGCCGCGGAGGCAATCGCCGGAGCGAAAGCCATGCTGCGGCGTCTGTCTCAACTCAACGAGAAGCTCGGGGACGAGTTGAGTGAAGAGCTCAAGATAGGCATTGGCATCCATACCGGCGAGGCCATTGTCGGCTCGATGGGTCCGCCCGCGTCACCCATCATTTCCGCGCTTGGCGACAACGCCAATGTGGCGGCGCGCCTCGAATCCCAGACCAAGGAATTTGGCGTGCCACTCGTCGTATCCGCCGATACGGCGCGGTACAGCGGAATTGATTTTTCGAAATTCCCCAAACACAAGATTCAGGTGAAGGGGCGCGATGGCGCGATCACGGTCTATGCGGTCGATACGCCGGAAGCTCTTTCGGTGGAACTTTAATTTTGACCTCCCCCCGGGGGGGAAATTACATCCTGGGCTACCAACAATTGGCCTTTATTCCGGCGTAACGGCGTATGCCCTGCCGCTCCGCCCTTCGCAGTATTGCTCAAGGTGCGGACAGCGGGTATCACGCGGCCTGAACAGGGCTTTGCGCATATGAGTCAGGACATGAAAAGATTCAGCTTTCCGGCAGTCAGGGCGTTCTCGAGCACCGAGCTGATTGTCATCGTGTCCCTCTTCGTCGCGTTGTTTTCCAACTCGGCTTTCTTCACCAGCGCCGCAAAAATCTACGATCTCGACGCGCAGAATATCCTGTTCCTTCTCTCCGCGTTCGCGCGCATAACGGCCGTATTCATCATCATGCTCTCGGTTGTCTGCCATGGTGTTTTCGTAAAACCCTTCCTCATTGCCTTCCTTCTCCTGAGTTCACTGATCGCCTATTTCATGAATCAGTATGGCGCGATTATAGATTTCAGGATGATTGAGAATGTCCTTGAGACCAACGCCGCCGAAGTGCGCGATCTCATCAGTTTTCCGCTGGTCAGATATGTGGCCATTCTCGGGGTCCTGCCGTCCCTGTTCATTTATCACGTGGAACTGCGCCGTCCGGCGCGCCGGGCCGAGGGGATTTCACGGCTGAAGCTGGCGGGCGCATCGATATTCGTGATGGTCACGGTCTCCCTCGCTTTCAGCGCCCAATACGCGTCTTCGTTCCGGATGCAGAGGGGGCTTTGGGCTCAGGTTAATCCCACGCACGCGATTTATTCCGTCGGCAAACTCGCCCGGATCGCGATCAAATCCACCTCCTACCCGGCCTTGATCGTGGGCGCGGACGCCAAGATTCCGGAACGCGACACTGACAGGGAGCTCGTCATCATGATCGTTGGCGAAAGTGTCCGCGCGGATCATTTTTCGCTCAACGGATATGAGCGCGAAACCAATCCCCTGCTGAGCCGGGAGAAAGTCGTCAACTTCCCCGATTTCTGGTCCTGCGCAACCACCACCGCGCAGTCCGTACCATGTATTTTCTCGCATTATACCCGCAAGGAATTTGACCGGCGCAAGGCGAAAGCTGCCGACAATGCGCTCGATATTCTGAGTCGCGCCGGCGTCAGTGTCCTGTGGCGGGACAATAATTCGAGTTCGAAAGGCGTTGCCGATCGGGTCACCTATGAAAGCTTTCAGTCGCCGGAGACAAATACGGTCTGCAATCCCGAGTGCCGGGACGAGGGCATGCTGGTTGGTTTGCAGAAATACATCGATGAGCGCCCGGCCGGGGATATCCTGGTCGTTCTCCATCAGATGGGAAATCACGGGCCCGCTTATTACAAACGCTACCCGGCGGCGTTCGAAAAATTCAAGCCCGTCTGCAAGACCAGTGACATGGGGGCATGCAGCAAACAGGAGATCGTGAACGCTTACGATAACACTGTCCTCTACACGGACTATTTTCTGTCAAAAATCATCAAACTCCTGAAGCAGAACGACAATGCATTCGAGACCGCGATGCTCTATGTCGGCGACCATGGCGAATCTCTGGGTGAAAACGGGTTGTATCTCCACGCCCTGCCGTATTTCCTGGCGCCCGATGCCCAAAAACACGTGCCCGCCGTCATGTGGTTCGGGAAGAACTTCGATAAGGAGAATCTGGCCAAGATCGACGAGACGCGCAAAAAACGCCTGTCCCAGGACAATGTATTTTCAACCCTTCTGGGATTGTTCGAAATACGCTCGGCGGCCTACGATCCGAAAATGGATATTCTCGGCGACTCGGCTACGGAGACCTGGTAGGGCCTATTCGCCGTCAGCTTTTGCCGGGATCAACCGATGACTTGCGCTTTTAGGATTTCTTTGGCGTCTCCAGACTTTCGTCGGCCAGATGCTGGCGCAGCATCTCCTGATACTGCCCGACCATATGCTGCACGAATTTTTCATGTTCCCCGACATTGCTGACTGACTTGGCCACATAGGCGCTGTATCGTGCGGCGGCATACAGGAATGCCATATGCAGCTGTGTTGCCTTGACCTGGGCGTTTTCCCGATTGGCGAGATCGATGAATTTATCCGCGAGTTTCAAAAAAGCTGTTGAATCAAGCTCTCCCTCCTTGCGCGCGGCGCGGCGTTCGTTGCGGCTTCTTGTATCTGCTTTTGGTTCTTCCAAGACGGGCTCTCCCAGGACAATGGCGCGGTGCGGTGAGTTTAGCGCGCCCCGCACGGATGTGCCACCGCGCAGAACGCTGACCGCGGCGTCGGGTCCGGGTGCTCTGTGGGCGTTGCTTATTTTCGCGCCTTCCCTTGCCGCGCAGGAGTCCTGCAAGGCGCCCGCGCCGGTCTGTTCCGCGCGCGACGCCGTGTTCGCCATTTCCGCGTTCGATCCGGTTGGCAGCGCGGTGCGGATTGGCCCGGACCTGCTGGTGACCAGCCGGCACATCGTGGCGGACCGGACCACGGTCCGGATTTCCCTTCCCGGTGGCGGCAAACTCGAGGGCGCGGTCATCGCGTCGTCATTCCCCGGCGATCTCATTCTGCTGCGCGCAAAGCTGCCCGATGGCCCTGTCCTGAAAGCCGCCGCCGCGAAGAAGGGCGATTTGTGGTCGATTGGCCAGGATATCTCTGCGCGGGCCATCAAGGTCTATCCCAAGGGTAAGGTGCTGCTGTTGCCCGCGCCCGGAAAACCCTATGCCCGGCTGCATCACACCGCCTACAACCAGCCGGGCAACTCCGGCGGTGCACTGGTGAACGCGGCCGGTGAACTCATTGGCGTTTCCGCCTCGGGCGGGGCGGGCCGTTTCGAGGCGGTGCCGGCAAGCCAGATCGCCGATTTGCAGGCGCAAAGCGGGCCCGGTCATGCGGCAAGGAGCGCGGTCCTGGGTAAGAATGTGCGCGAATGCACGCTGATGCTGGAAAAGGCGCAACGGCTCGGCGACAAATTGCCGGAGAAAATCGCCGCCAATATGGAGACCTCATGCACCGCAAGCGAAAACCGCCAGCTGTTCGATCTTGCGGCGCAGCTGATGGGCCGGCAGCGGCGCCTCGGGATGTCCGTAAAGTTTTTCGAGCGCTCGCTCGAAAAGGATCCCAACGCCATCAATTCGCGACTCGGACTGGTGATCGCGCTGCGCTTTTCAAGACGGCTGGAGGAAGCAAAGGAACATGTGCGCTGGCTGTTGGATGTTATTCCCGAGGAGCGCACCATTCATCCGATCGCGCTTCAGATCGGCAAAATGTCGAACGATCAGGCGTTGATCGGGGAGGTGCTGGCGCTCATCGAAAAACATACGCCTGACCAACTCGAGGCGGCGAAGAGTTTTCTGAAATCTCCGCCTCACTAGGTCATGAACTCATTCCCCCCGAGGGCCGGAAATGGCCGGGTTGGCAATCCAGCCATATGCCGTGCGCGGCGTGCGATCGCCGGGCGAGGGGGCGGCGAGGGCGAGGATCGCCTTCTTGATGTCCTGAGTCTTCCAGTCAGGATTGGCCGCCTGAAAACGCGCCGCGAGCGCCGCGATACGCGGCACCGCGAAACTCGACCCCGAAACGAATATCTTCGATCCCGTGTGATCGACAGTCTCAATGTCTTCGCCGGGCGTTGAAATATCGACTGTTTTCGTGCCCCAGTTGGAGGCGGCGGGCAGGCGGCCGAAATCATCGGTGGAGGTAACGACCAGCGCATTCTCCAGCCTGTAGCTCGATGGATAAACCGGGTTCTGATCGATATTGCGGCCGTCATTGCCAGCGGAAATTATGAACAGAAGGTTTGGGTTGGCTTTCGCGGCCATACCAAATTGGATCCAGTCTTCCCTCCGGTATCCGCCGAGCGCCATAATCACAATGCGCGCGGGACCTTCCGCGATGGTTTCGACAATACGTGCGAAGGTGCCGAATGAACGCGCGCGATAGCGATAGGGGACCAGTCGGGCTTCCGGGGCTTCGCGCAGGAAGATGCAGGCAACCTTGGTGCCATGGCGGCGTCCGTTTTCCGGTTTTTGACCCGGCACCAGATCGAACGGGAGCCGGTCGTTATCCTGGAAATCGTATCCGAGGATTTCTCCTTTGCCATCGCGCGCCAGGCGCGAAGCGACGACCTTCAAAGTGTAGTTGACCCCTGAATCGATGATGGCCACCGCGACGCCGCCCGGATCCATGCCCGGCGGCATGTCGGGTTCCCCCGGCATGGCAAACGCGACAGCCGAGGCAAGCGCCGACGCCAGCATAAAACCAAAAAAGTAATTTCTCACGATACCTGCCATCCAGGGTCATTTCCCCTTAACGCCCGAAGGAGTTTACCGGAAAGCCAGTGCCGGCCAAACCCTGCCTGACAGGGCAGGGCGTGCGATGCCACCTTTTGTTTAACAGCATTCCGCTCCTTCTGGCCAAACACAAATATGTAGAACTGGTGAAACTGGAGCCCAACCCGTGATGCGGGTGATTGCATTTGGTCCTGCCTGGTTCTAACGTTCCGCCCGGCGCACGGATGCGCCGGAGGATCGTGCGATCCTGACAGCCCGGGACCTCCGCGGAAGAACATGATGGAAAAGAACGCAGTCTGGCCTACCGAAATCCGGCTGAATACCGGCAAGGATAAATTGAGCGTCTCCTTCGATGGCGCGGGCCGATTCGATTACACGGCGGAATATCTGCGGGTGATGAGTCCCAGCGCCGAGGTTCAGGGCCACAGCCCCGATCAGCGCGTAACCCAGCCGGGCAAGAGCGGCGTCCTGGTGAAGGCGGTTGAGCAGGTGGGAAATTATGCGGTCAGGATCGTCTTCGACGATGGGCACGACACCGGGCTCTACTCCTGGGAGTATCTCCATGAACTTGGCGAAGACCACGCGGAACGCTGGCGGGAATATCTTGAAGAGCTTGAATCGAAGGGTTTGAGCCGGACAAAGTGATTTTCTGCCTTCTGGCCGGGTTTACCTTTAATCGACTGACCTAAGACTCTCGTTTACATCACCTGTGCAATTCCGTTAATAATGAGCTTCACCGCCGTGTGATCGCGGGTTCATTCTCATGCTCCAGTAATGGCACGGCGGGTGCGTTAGAAAAGTAAGGGAGGATACCCATGTCATTTACCGTAAAAGGTAGAATTGTGGCTCTCGCCGGAGTAGCGGCGATTGGCGCCACATTCATGGCAGCAGACGTTAATGCCCAGATGAAAACGAAATTTGTCAGCATCGGCACCGGTGGTGTCACTGGCGTGTATTATCCGACGGGCGGCGCGATCTGCCGTCTGGTCAACAAGAACCGCAAGAAACACGGCATTCGCTGTTCCGTGGAATCAACCGGTGGTTCGATCTACAACATCAATACAATCCGCGCCGGTGAACTTGAGTTTGGCGTTGCCCAGTCCGACTGGCAGTATCATGCCTATAACGGAACCAATAAATTCAAGGATAAAGGGCCGTTCAAGAAGCTCCGCGCGGTCTTCTCGGTTCATCCCGAGCCGGTGACAGTTCTGGTGCGCCGCGATTCCGGTATCAAGAACCTCACCGAGATCAGGGGCAAGCGCTTCAATATCGGCAATCCCGGATCGGGAACGCGCGGCACTTATGAAGTGTTTGAAAAAGCGATGGGCTGGAAGCGGTCCGATTTGAAGCTGGCTTCCTCCATGAAGTCCGCCGAAATGGCCGGCGCGCTGTGCGACAACAAGATCGATGGTTACTTCTGGCTGGTTGGTCATCCCTCCGGCTCAACGGCGGAAACCGTTGCCGCTTGCGATGCGCTGATCGTGCCGGCGACCGGTCCGGAGATCGACAAGCTCGTCAAGGAAAATTCGTTCTATCGCTATGCGACCATTCCTGGCGGTATGTATCCCGGCAATCCCAACGACATCAAGACCTATGGCGTGGGCGCGACTTTCGTGACATCGGCTGATGTTCCCGAAGACGTTGTCTACGAGCTTGCCAAGGCCGTCCTGGGTAACATGGATGCCTTCCGTAAACTGCATCCTGCGTTCCGCAAACTTGATCCCAAGAAAATGATCACGGACAGCCTGTCGGCGCCCCTGCATAAGGGCGCCATCCGGGCCTATAAGGAACTCGGCCTGATGTAGTCGACTTGAATGTTTGAGATGGAGGGGCTTCTGCCCCTCCATTTTCAATTGGCTTCCGGGGAACATGCAGCCAATATCTGGCTTCAGAAGCGATAATCGGTTTAGGGGAGGGCAACATGGCCAAGGCCAAGGCGTCAAAAGCGGCGACTCAAGAAAGTGACGATACCGATGCCGCCGCGATGGTGGCCGATCTCGATACCGGTGCAAGAAACCCGACAAACTGGCAAGGCCAGCTTATTACCGGCGTAGCCCTGTTCTGGGCGATTTTCCAGATTTACATCGCATCCAATGCGCCGTTTTTCATGGCGGAGATTACCGGTATGGGATTCTGGATTCTGAATTCCGATGCGTCGCGCGCGGTTCATCTGGCGCTGGCGATGTTTCTCGCCGCCACGGCCTTTCCCATGTTCAAGAGCTCTCCGCGGGACTATATCCCCTGGTACGACTGGATAATTGCGATCGGGAGCGTTGCCGTGGCCCTCTATCTGGTGTTTTTCCAGACAGGGATCGCGGAACGTTCGGGGTTGCCCACAACCGCCGACCTCGTCATCTCGGCGTCCGGACTCATTCTCCTTCTGATCGCGACCTACCGCTCACTCGGGCTGCCGCTCGTGATCGTTGCGTCCGTGTTCCTCGTTTACGTCTTCTTCGGCGACAGGGAATTCATCCCCGATGCGATGCAGTGGAAGGGGGCGTCGTTCGGCAAGGCCATGTGGCATTTCTGGATGCAGACCGAGGGCGTCTTCGGTGTGGCCTTAGGTGTCTCAGCCTCGATGGTGTTTCTGTTCGTACTGTTCGGCGCGCTGCTTGAGAAGGCGGGCGCGGGAAGTTATTTCATCAAGGTTGCGTTCGGCCTGATGGGCCATCTGCGCGGCGGGCCGGCCAAGGCCGCTGTTGTCGCGTCAGCCGCGACGGGCCTGATTTCCGGTTCCTCGATCGCCAATACGGTGACGACGGGAACATTCACAATTCCGCTTATGAAACGAGTCGGCTTCTCGGCCGAGAAGGCCGGCGCCGTCGAGGTCGCGTCCTCGACCAATGGCCAGCTCACGCCGCCGGTGATGGGGGCGGCCGCCTTCCTGATGGTGGAATATGTCGGCATTTCCTATCTGGAGGTGGTGAAGAACGCCTTCCTGCCGGCGATTATTTCCTACATTGCTCTGGTGTACATCGTTCATCTTGAGGCGTGCAAAATGGGCCTGGAGGGCCTGGAGCGCAAGCGTGTGGCCAAGACGCTCGCCCAGAAATTGATGGGCTATGCCTTTAGCATCGCCATTGTCTCCGGCCTCGCGCTCGTCACCTATTACGGGCTGGGATGGCTGAAGGGTGTCTTCGGCGACTACACGATGTACGGCATGGCGGTGGTTTTCGTGATCGCATATCTGGTCCTGATATCCTGGGCGGCCAAATATCCTGATCTTGAAATAGATGATCCCGATGCGCCGCTGATGGAATTGCCGGACCCCGGCCCGGTGGCCAAGACCGGTTACTATTTCGCGCTGCCCGTCGTGGTACTGATCTGGTGCCTGATGATCGAGCGTTTCTCGCCCGGCCTGTCGGCCTTCTGGGCGACCATCGCCATGATCTTCGTTCTGCTCACCCAGCATAGTCTCAAGGCGATGTTCCGCGGTGAAGGCAACAAGTTGGTGGCCGGTATGCGGCGCGGCTGGGCCGACCTTATTGAAGGTCTGATTTCCGGCTCACGCAACATGATCGGCATCGGCATCGCCACGGGCACGGCCGGCATTATTGTCGGCACCGTATCGCTGACCGGCGCACATCAGGTTATCGGCGAGTTCATCGAATTGATCTCAGCGGGCTCTTTGATCCTGATGCTGATTTTTGTGGCGCTGTTCAGCCTCGTGCTCGGCATGGGGCTGCCGACAACCGCGACCTATATCGTCATCACATCGCTGATGGCGCCGGTGATTGTCGCGGTTGGCGCCAAGTCGGGCCTGATCGTGCCGCTCATCGCGGTGCATATGTTCGTCTTCTATTTCGGGATACTGGCGGATGATACGCCGCCCGTTGGACTGGCGGCCTTTGCCGCCGCCGCCATATCGAAGGGCGATCCGATCAAGACCGGCATCATCGGCTTCACCTATGATCTGCGCACCGCGATCCTGCCCTTCCTGTTCATCTTCAACACGGATCTGCTGCTGATCAATGTGGGGCTGGCGAAGGGCGTATTCGTGTTCATAATAGCAACCATAGCAATGCTATTGTTCGCCGCGGCGACGCAAAACTGGTTCCTGACAAAGAGCAGAATCTGGGAAAGTCTGGCATTGTGCCTGGTGGCCTTCGCCTTGTTCCGGCCAGGCTACTTCCTTGATGAATGGAGGAATCCGTTCGTTTCGGTTGATACGACCAAGGTGCTGGAGCTCGCTGGCCAGGGGGAAGCGGATGGAGTCATTCGCATCCAGGTCGACGGTGAGGACCAGTCCACCGGCAAGCGAGTAATAACCTTCGTGGCGCTGCCGCTCGGTCCCAAGGAGGGAGACGGCGCCACCCGGCTCCTGAAGAATGCCGGCATTGAATTCCGCAATGAGGGGAGCAAGACCTTTATCGACAATGTGGAGTTCGGCAAGTTCGCGCAGAAGAAGGGCGTCGATTTCGATTGGGAGGTCACCCGGCTTGAAGTGCCCGCCGACCGCCCGCCCAAAGAGCTGTTCTATATTCCGGCTCTGCTGCTGCTGGGGCTGATCGTGTTCCTGCAAATCCGGCGCAGGCGCGTGACTGGACTGATCTAGGGAGCGCTTTTCTCGCTCACGGCTAATCCGCTTCGCGGGCCTCCGCGAGGGCGCGCCATAAGGCGCGGCGGCCGTTCGGCCTTGCCTCGCTGCGCTCGGTTAATGTGCTATACGGCAGGAACTGTAAACCGAGGGCCGCGAGGCAAGCGCGAACGCGCTCCGCCCCGGTCAGGGCGCGCCCGCGCAGGCCCCGCCGGAGGCGGGATTAGCCGTGAGCGAGAAAATCCCCTCGGGGGTTTTTAATTCACCGCGTCCATCACCTGGGCCAGGCTCTCGCCGAAAATATCGATCAGCTGTTCCAGTTCGCTCTCCGAAATGATAAAGGGCGGCGCCAGCAGCATGTGATCGCCCTTGATGCCATCGGCGGTGCCGCCCGAAGGGTAGCAGATCAGTCCGTTCTCGAAGGCAGCGGTTTTCAGGCGTCCGGCGACATCGAGTTCAGGCGCAAAGGGTTCCTTGGTTTCGCGGTCCGCCACGAATTCCACGCCGATGAACAGCCCGCGCCCGCGAATGTCGCCCACATGGGGGTGCTGGCCGAACTTCGCGTTCAGCAACTCCATCGCCTGCGCGCCGCGTTTTTCGACCTGCGCCAGCAGATTGTCCTCTTCGATCACCTCCTGTACGGCGAGCGATCCGGCGCAGGCCGCGGCGTGGGCCATATAGGTGTGACCATGCTGAAGCAGGCCGCTGCCCTCAACGATGGCATCGGCGAGTTTGGTGGCCACCAGCGTGGCGCCGATGGGCTGGTAGCCCGCGCCCAGCCCCTTGGCGATCGCAATGATGTCCGGTTCGACGCCGTCCTGCTCGCAGGCGAACAACGTGCCCGAGCGACCCATGCCGCACATCACCTCATCGAGAATGAGCAGCACGCCATGGGTGTCGCAGATGCGGCGGATTTCGCGGAAATAACCGGGCGGCGGAGGCACCGCGCCAATGGTGGATCCCGAGACGGTTTCGGCGATAAAAGCCGCGACCTTCTCGCGCCCGATTTTCAGGATTTCATCTTCCAGTTCCCGCGCCGCCCGCCTGCCATACTCCTCGCCGCTCTCGCCGGCGCGCTGGAGGCGATAGGCGTAGGCGGGCGAAATATGGCTCACGCATTCGCTGAGCAGCATGGGCGCATAGGTTTTGCGCCGTTGTGCGTGATAGCCGATGCTCGTCGTGGCCAGGGTGGCGCCGTGATAAGACTGGCGGCGCGAAATGAAGTGGGCGCGTTTGTCATCGCCGCGTTCCATATGCACCTGCCGGGCCACCTTGAGCGCGGCCTCGACCGCCTCCGATCCGCCGGCGGCGAAGATAACCCGCCCGAAATCTCCAGGAGCGGTCATGCATAATTTTTCCGCCAGGTCTTCAGCGGGCTGGTTGGTAAAGAAACGGGTATGGGCAAAGGCAACCTTGTCGAGCTGGTCCTTTATCGCCCGGATTATTTTCGGGTGGCCATGGCCGAGGCACGACACGGCGGCGCCGCCGGAGCCGTCGAGATAGCGCTTTCCCTGGTCATCGATCAAAAACACCCCTTCACCGCCGGCGATGACCGGCAATGGCGTTTTGGTCTGGCGGTGCAGAATATGCGTGGTCATGGCTGCGGTCTCCTGAAGAGCCTTGCGCGGGAGGCTGTCCCGTAATCGTTACCGCCTTCAAACGGCCTGGTCGATGAGCAACTCCGTAATCAGCTGCGCGGCGGCCGCGATATCGCCGGGCTCGGCGCGTTCGGATTCATTGTGGCTGATGCCCTTCCAGCAGGGGATGAAAATCATGCCCGCCGGGCAAAGCCGCGCGACATGGCGGGCATCGTGACCGGCATAGGAGTAAATGCGCTGGTGGGGAAACCCGTTGCGGCGGGCCGCTTTTTCAACGCCGGCAATCATGGCTTCGGGAAAAGACATCGGCGGCAACCTGAGAAACTCGGTGATTTCAATCTCGCAGGGCCCCGCATGTGCCTTGCAGACACGCGGCACCGCGTCGCCGAGATCGTTCAGGATGCCCTCATCATGATGGCGCAGGTCGATACAGAAATTCACCCGGCCCGGGACCACGGAAATCCCGCCGGGCAGGACCTCAAAGCGCCCGATCGTATAGCGTATCTCGTCGTCCTCGTCCCAAAGCCGCTCGCGCAGCGCGTGGGTCATGTCGCTCGCGGCGGCAAAGGCGTCCTTGCGGCGCGCGCGCGGCGTCGTGCCCGAATGGGCGTCCTCGCCGATGACATGAACCTGGAAGCGCCGATAGCCCTGCATCCCGGTTACCGCGCCTATGGTGTTGCCATTGGTCTCAAGTTCGATGCCCTGCTCGATATGTGTTTCGATGAAATTCGCAATCGGGGCTCCCAGCTCCCGCGATCCGGCCTGGGGCAGGGCCTGTCTCAGCGCGTCGACGCAGGCGCCCATGGTCACGCCGCTCTTGTCCTCGCGCGCCAGCATGTCGCTCAGCTTCTCGACGCCCGTATAAACGGCCGACCCCATGCAGGCGGGGATAAAGCGTGATCCCTCTTCATTGTTCCAGATGATCGTCTCCAGCGGATGGCGGGTTTCAATACCCGCCTCATGGATTGTTTCCAGCGCCTCGAAGGCGGCCAGGACCCCGGTGATCCCATCGAACCGGCCCCCAAGGGGCTGCGTATCGGTGTGCGAACCGCTGGCGACCGGCGCGAGGGAAGAGTCCGACCCCGCCCGGCGGATGAACATGTTTCCGATGGCGTCGAGATCGGTGGAAAAGCCATGGACCCCGGCCCACTTCACCAGCAGGAGATGCGCCTCGATATCTTCGGGTGTCAGCGCCAGGCGGTGAACGCCGCCGCCGGGCGTGGCCCCGATCCTCGCCATGTCGAGATGGCGCTGCCACAGGCGTTTCGAGTTGACTAAAGGATATGCGGGTTTTGACATGGGGATAAGCCGGAGTGAATTTACGCGTCGGAAAAAAACTGATCGTCCGACCCCACAATCTTCGAGTCCGGCTCGGAAACCAGTTTCACGTCTTTTTCCGCATAGTCAATGGAGGACAGGATGTGGCGGATCACATTCACCCTGGCGCGGCGTTTGTCATTGGAGCGGATGACGGTCCAGGGCGCGATATCGGTATGGGTCCGTTCGAACATGGCGTTGCGCGCGGCGGTGTAGTCATCCCACTTGGACAAAGACGCCAGATCGATCTTCGACAGTTTCCATGACTTCAACGGATCATGCCGGCGGGCATGAAACCGTTTGAGTTGCATTTCCTGCCCCACGGTAAGCCAGAATTTGAACAGGCGGATCCCGTCGCGGACCAGCGCGGATTCAAACTCCGGCGCCTCCGCCAGAAACCGCCGCGTCTGTTCGGGGGTGCAAAATCCCATCACTGGTTCCACACCTGCGCGGTTGTACCAGGACCGGTCGTACAGAACCACGTCGCCGGCGGTCGGAAGATGGGAGACATAGCGCTGGAAATACCATTGCCCGCGTTCCGTTTCAGTGGGTTTGGAAAGCGCCACGGCGCGCGCGTGGCGCGGGTTGAGGTGGGCCATGAAGCGTTTGATGGTTCCGCCTTTGCCGGCCGCGTCGCGTCCCTCGAACACGATCACGATGCGTTTTGCCTCATCGCGCACCCAGCGCTGGAGTTTCAGCAGCTCGATCTGCAACAGGTGCAGGTCCTTCTCATAGGCCTTGCGCGGCGCGCGCGCATCATAAGGATAGCCGCCGCTCGCAAAGGCCACCTCGCCGATCTCCGCCGGGAATTCGGGGTTCTCCAGATCGAAGGCGGAAAGGCCGGTTGTCTTTCCCGTTCCGGAGGTCTTTTTGCTGCTCATGTCTTCTCCCTGGGCGCATCGCCGTTTCCCTAAGCCGGGCGGGGACCATATGCACAGTTGTTCGAGGAATCAACAGCGGGAAATCCATATGATCTGATATCAATAAAACTTATGAGTCTAATAAATTTGACTTGGAGAAACGTGTTTACATTCCGGGCGGGGAATGGCCTATCTGCGGCTCGCGGGATGGAATGATTCGGATGGGCGAGGCACAAATGACTGAACCGGATCGATCGCCGGGCGCACCGGCGCAACAGCTCGGAAAGCCATCGCTCGACAAGGACCTCACAAAATTTGTCCATGTCGAAGAAGCCACGCGATCTCTCTCGCGGCGGCTTTTCGCGCCTGGAATGGCGCTTCTGTTCCTCGCGGCCGCCGGCGCCTATTCCAGCATCTTCATAGGCGCGCAGCCCAACGCGGTTTTCATCATCGTGGCGGCGATGCTGGGCGGATATATGGCCCTCAATATCGGCGCCAATGATGTGGCCAACAATGTCGGCCCGGCGGTCGGGTCGCGCGCCCTGTCGCTCACCGGCGCATTGATCATCGCCGCCGTTTTCGAGAGCGCCGGCGCGCTGATTGCCGGCGGCGAAGTGGTCAACACAATCTCAAAAGGGATCATCGACCCGTCGCTCGTTCCCGACACCCAGACCTTTGTCTGGATCATGATGGCGGCGCTGATGGCGTCCGCATTGTGGGTCAATCTCGCGACATATCTGGCGGCGCCGGTTTCAACCACCCATGCGGTGGTTGGCGGCGTCATGGGCGGGGGTATCGCGGCTGTGGGTTTCAGTACGGTCAACTGGGTGACCATGGGGAAAATTGCCGCCAGCTGGGTCATCTCGCCCATACTCGGAGGGGTTATCGCGGCCCTCTTTCTCGCCTTCATCAAGATCAATGTGATCTATCAGGACGACAAGATCGCCGCGGCCAGGCGCTGGGTTCCGGTGCTGCTGGCGATCATGGCGGCGGTGTTTTCCAGCTATCTGGCGCTGAAGGGGTTCAAGCGGGTCTGGAGGCCCGATGCCATTACCGTGCTGGCCATCGGGGCCGGTATATTCGTGGTGTCTCTGGCGCTGCTGCGGCCCTGGGTTCGGGCAATGTCGGAAGGCATGGAAAACCGCAATGAATCCCTGCGGGCGTTGTTTCACCTGCCGCTCATCTGCTCCGCGGCGCTGCTGTCGTTTGCCCATGGCGCAAACGATGTGGCCAATGCGGTGGGGCCGCTGGCGGCGATACTGCACTCCGCCCAGTCGGGAGACATTGTCGCCAGGGTCGGTATTCCCATCTGGGTGATGCTGATCGGGGCGGTTGGTATTTCTCTCGGTCTGTTTCTCTATGGGCCTGGGCTCATCAGGATGGTTGGCGAACAGATCACCAAAATGAATCCCATGCGGGCTTTCTGTGTCGCGCTCTCCGCCGCGATAACCGTCATTTTCGCCTCAAGTCTGGGGCTTCCGGTCAGCTCAACGCATATTACCGTTGGCGCGGTCTTCGGCGTTGGTTTCTTCCGCGAATTCTATACCAGTCATTCAAAACGCCGGCGCGCTTACGTCAAGAGCCATGTCCGCTATCCCTCGTCCACGACAGCAGCGGCGCCGAGCAGGGAAGAAGTGCGCCGCCGCAAACTGGTCCGCCGGTCGCATTTTACGGTCATCGTCGCTGCGTGGTTGATTACCGTGCCGGCGGCGGCGCTGCTCTCGGCCGCGATCTACACGGCCCTGACATTTTTGCGCTAGTGCGGTTTCGAAGAAACCGAAACCAGGCCACCCGCTCCCCCTTTCCCAACCACCCCAAGGGTACCGTTACTGGGTGGTTGGGCAAGGGGGAGCGGGTGGCCGGGATTACTTCGAAAATGCGCCAGGACCCGGCCACCCGCGCAAAGGAGAGCGGGTAGCCTGATATCCGGTTTCATGGAGAGACCAGTTTCTAGCGCGATGGGCGCGAACTCCTGCGGCGCGATTGCGCCGGTTGATAGGCGATGGCCGAGTGGTGTTCGCAATAGGGAACCCCCGATTCCGAATGCCGTCCGCAAAAGTGGAAGTCCTCGTCGCCCGGGTCGCCAATCGGCCAGCGGCACTTGGTTTCACTCAAAGTCAGGATACATGCGCGCTCATCCGGCGGGATCACAAGCTCCGCGACAAGGACCGGAACGGGCCGCAATTCCTCTTGCGTGTTCGGATCATAAGCCGGCTTCAGGGCCGTATTGCCGTGGCTGCGCAACTGCGGTCTTGCCGCCCTGTTATGCGTGTGGGCGGTGCGCCGGCGCGTGCGCGGGGCTTTTGTCCGCGATGTGGTTGCCCGGCCGGAAAGTCCCAGCCGGTGGACCTTGCCTATAACGGCATTTCTCGTAACGCCCCCGCCCAGCTGACCGGCGATCTGGCTGGCGCTCAGCCCTTCCGCCCAGAGTTTCGTCAATATTTCGACCCGATCGTCGGTCCACGCCATGGGTTATTCCCTCCTCCATTGTGGTTGTTTGAATCTAACGACTCAGAATCCATCCGTTGCCGCGAACGCGGCTCCGCTAGAACGCCAACTCTTACGTGAGGTCACTGCCGGCCAGTGAGAATACGCAGATGGGGTAAGCACCCGTGTATGGTGGCCGACTTCCGCTAGGCTACAATATCAGTGAAAAGCCCGGCAAGCGCCCGCTTTGCCTGCGCCGGTCTTTTCCACCGAATAATCGGATTCTGCCACGTCTGTCCCCAGAAAAAAAGAGTCTAGTGGACGAAATCTGCATAAAGTTTGCGCGCGCGTGCTCGATTGACAGCCCGCGCCGATGCCTTAGAGTTGAATTTTCCCGATCCGCCACCGCTCTGGTGGCTTTTTTTGGTTTTGGAGAAACCGAGCGTGATGCGATGAGCGCCCTTGTCCCGACATATGCGCGCGCGACCCTCGCCTTTGTCAAAGGCCAGGGCGTGTATCTGGAGACGGCGGAAGGCGAGAAATATCTCGATTTCGGCGCCGGCGTCGCCGTGGCTTCGCTCGGTCATGCCCATCCCGCCCTGGTGGGCGCGCTTTGCGATCAGGCGCGGACCCTGTGGCATACATCGAACCTCTATTCCATACCGGGGCAGGAGAGGCTGGGCGGGCGGCTTTGCGACGCCACATTTGCCGATCAGGTGTTCTTTGCCAATTCCGGGGCCGAAGCCATGGAATGCGCGATCAAGATGGCGCGCAAATATCATGCGGCCCAGGGCGCGGGAGAGCGCTACCGGATCATCACCTTCGAAGGCGCTTTTCACGGACGCACGCTGGCGACGATTTCCGCCGGCGGCAAGGCGGAGCATCTGGAGGGCTTTGGCCCGCCCGTGGATGGCTTCGATCACGTGCCGCTTGGCGATCTCGACGCGGTGCGTGGCGCCATTTCCGGCGAGACGGCCGCCATCGCCATTGAGCCGTTGCTCGGCGAGGGCGGCATCCTCACGGTACCCTGGAAATTTCTGCGGGACTTGAGAGCGCTTGCCGATGAAAATGGGCTTTTGCTGATTTTTGACGAAGTGCAGACCGGCATCGCCCGCACCGGCAAACTCTTCGCCTATGAATGGGCGGGCATGACGCCGGACATCATGGCGGTCGCCAAGGGGCTGGGCGGCGGTTTTCCCGTTGGCGCCTGTCTGGCGACGAAGGAAGCGGCGCAAGGCCTGACCGCCGGGACGCATGGCTCCACATTCGGCGGCAATCCGCTGGCCATGGCGGTCGGCAATGCGGTTCTCGATGTTGTCCTCGCGCCGGGTTTCCTGCCTCGGGTGCAGGATACAGCCGTCGCTCTGAAGCAGAAGCTCGCAGGTCTGCGCGATGAATTTCCCGATGTGATTGAAGAGGTGCGCGGCGAGGGGCTGATGGTCGGCCTCAAATGCGCCGTGCCCAGTCAGCAATTGATCGAGGCGCTGTTCGAGGAGCGTTTGCTCACGGTGCCGGCCGGCGACAATGTGGTGCGGCTGCTGCCGCCTCTCATCGTTGAGCCGGAGCATATCGGCGTGGCGTGCGACCGGCTCCATGCGGCCTGCGGCCGTATCTCCGCCTCGCTCAAATAGAAATTTCAGGATCAGGCAGGATGGCTCTACGGCATTTCATTGATATCGACCAATTCGACGGCGCGGCCCTGCGCGCCATGATCGCCAGCGCGCGCGCGCTGAAGGAGAGCGAACCAAAAGGGACCACGCCGAAACTGGATCCTTCAACCGTGCTCGCGTTGATGTTCGACAGGCCCTCGACCCGCACGCGCGTGTCGTTCGATGTGGCCATGCGCCAGCTTGGCGGGCAGACCCTGGTTCTCAACAGCGCCGAGACGCAGATAGGGCGCGGCGAGAGCATCGCCGACACAGCCCGCGTCCTGTCGCGTTACGTGGACGGGATGATGCTGCGCACCGGGCCCCATTCGAATGTCACGGAACTGGCGGAGTATGCCAGCGTGCCGGTCATCAACGGCCTGACGGAGCGCTCCCACCCCTGCCAGGTGATGGCGGATATTCTGACGTTCGAGGAACACAAAGGGCCGATAGACGGGCGGACCGTGGCCTGGATTGGCGATGCCAACAATGTCGCGAACTCATGGGCACATGCGGCCGTGCGCTTCGGCTTCACGTTGCGTATCGCGTGCCCGAAGGATTTGTCTCCCGACCCGGCGCTGCTCGACTGGGTGGCGGCCGAAGGCGGCAAGGTGGAGGTGACGCAGGCACCCCGCGAGGCGGCCGATGGCGCCGATGCGCTGGTGACGGATGTGTGGGTGTCCATGGGCGATGAGGATGCGGACACGCGCATGAAGCTGCTGGCGCCCTATCAGGTGGATGAAAAACTGATGGGCGCGGCGGCCAGGGACGCCATCTTCATGCATTGCCTTCCCGCCCATCGCGGGGATGAAGTCACCGCCGGTGTGATCGACGGGCCGCAGTCGGTCGTGTTCGACGAGGCGGAAAACCGCCTTCACGCGCAAAAGGCCATTCTCGCCTGGTGCTTTGGACTCTAGGATATTTCGATGATTTTCCGGCCACCCGCTCCCCCGGCCCAACCGCCCCGAATTTACCATCTGCGGGTGGTTGGGCCGGGGGAGCGGGTGGCCGGGCGCTTCTAGCAATAAGATCATGACCTAAATGTCAGTTGCAAAATCACTCAAACAGGGCACCCAGAGTGTACCCGATGACCTGATCCTGCCCTTTCAGGCGGATCTGGCCGGCGCAAGAGGGAGTGTCGTGCGCCTCGGGCCGGCGGTCGATGAAATTTTGCGCGGCCATGCCTATCCTGAACCCGTGTGCAAGCTGCTGGGCGAAGCGGTGGCGCTCACGGCGCTGCTGGGGGCATCCATCAAATTCGAGGGCAAGTTCATCTTCCAGACCAGCACCGATGGCCCGGTCAATATGCTGGTAGTGAATTATCGCTCGTCGGGCGAGCTGCGCGGCTATGCGGGGTTTGACGCCGACCGGCTCGCGGCGCTGGAAGAAAGCGGTGAGGGGACTTCGGTCAAACTGCTCGGGGATGGCCATCTGGCCATGACCGTTGACCGCGGGCCCGACATGGAGAGTTATCAGGGCGTTGTGGCGCTGGAGAACAGCGATCTGAATGCGGCGGCGGATGCTTACTTTCGCCAGTCCGAGCAGCTCCCCACCTTTATCCGCGCCGCGGTGGCGCGCCATTACAGCGCCGCGAATGCGGGCGGAGAGGGAAACCAGAACCAATGGAGCTGGAGGGCCGGCGGGCTGATGTTGCAACATCTGACTCGCGAGGGGGGACATGATGCGCCCGCCACTGCCCATGACGGCGATGGCTGGCGGCGGGCTTCCATTCTGGCCGCCACGGTCGAGGACGCTGAACTCGTCGATCCCCTGCTGGCGCCTGAACGCCTTATCTACCGGCTGTTTCACGAAGAGAATGTGCGCGCCTTCAAGCCAAAGCCGCTCACCTTCATTTGCGGCTGTTCTCCGGACCGGGTGAAGGCCATGCTGGGGAGTTTCGAGGCGCAAGAAGTCGCGGACATGGCGCGCGGCGGGCGCATTCGCGTCACCTGCGAATTCTGTAACACCCGCTACGATTTCGATCCGGAGGAGTTTGCATGCCACTAACGGGTCCGGCCTGGAGTTTGTTCATGCGCATGTTCCTCGCCGGTGCGGGGCTGTTGTCGGTCATGGGCCCGAATGCTGTTGCCCAGACACCTGCCCCGGTCGATGCGCTCATATGCTGGACGCCGGAGCAACTGGCGGGAACGGCGCGCGAGATTGCGCCAAGGGCCGGTGTGCGCGGCGCAAGGGTAGCGCCGCCCAAACGCGTCCTGAAAGCCTTCCCGCCGACGCCGGAGCCGCTGCGCGGGTCCATCCGCCGGGTCAAACTGCCCGAGGGCCGCAAGCTTATCGCGCTCACTTTCGATGTGGGCGAAGCGGGCTACGAGATCGCGGGGTATGACGGACGCATCGTCGATTATCTGCGTGAGAACAAGATCAGGGCGACCTTTTTCATCAGCGGAAAATGGTTGCTCACTCACCCCAAACGGGCCCGGCAGATCCTCGCCGATCCACTGATCGAGGTGGCCAATCATGGATGGCGTCATGCCAACTTAAAGGCGCTGTCGGGTGCTTCTTTGACCAACGAAATCGAGTTCGCGCAGGCTGCCTATGAAGAAGTGCGCGCGGGGCTTGCCGCGCGGGCGTGCCTGCCCCCCGATGCGGTTCTTCCCGAACGCATGACCCTGCTGCGGTTTCCTTACGGGACGTGCAATGCGCGCGCGCTGAAAGCCGTCGCGGAGGCGGGCTTGCTCGCAATCCAGTGGGATCTGGCGACGGGCGATCCGGATCGTGGACAGTCGGCGCGGGCCATCGCCAGCCGCGTCCTCAAAAATATCCGGCCCGGCTCCATCATCCTCGGCCATGCCAACGGGCGTGGCTGGAATGCCGCCAAAGCCCTGCCGCTCTATGTTCCGGAACTGAAATCACGCGGCTATGAATTCGTTACGGTGAGCGAGTTGCTGGAGGCGGGGACGCCGGAGATCGAGACACGCTGTTACGACCAGCGCGTGGGTGACACGGAGAGCTGGGCTCGTGGACCCAAGCGCAAGGCGAATGAACAGCGCCGCAAAAACAGGCCTCGCGATGAATGGAATCCCTTTCAGCAATAGCGCACAAAGCCTCGGGCTGGACCGGCTGGGGCGCGAGCTGCGTCTGGCGCCCCTCACGCGCCGAGACGCGCGGGAGCTTGCGGCGGTTTTCGCCGGCATCGATCCCTGGAAAAGGGTCCTCAAACAGCGCAGCGGTAGGACAGATAAAAGTGTCAGCTGGCCCGCCGACCGGCTGGAAAAATATCTGGGCGAATGCCGGCCCGGCGCACCGCGTTTTCTGATCGAATGCGATGGCGAGCGGGCAGGCGCCGTTGGCATTGAGGCGCCCTGGCTGCATGGCGCCTATTTGCGTTTTCTCGGGCTTGTTCCGGACTTTCAGAATACCGGGATAGGCGTTGCCGTCATGACATGGTTCGAGCGCGAAGCGAGCGGCAGCACCGGCAATCTGTGGGTTTGCGTGTCCGCGTTCAATCACCGCGCCGCCGCTTTCTATGAGCGTCAGGGATACGTTCAGGTCGCCGTATTCGATGATCTCATCGTGGAGGGCGAGGATGAAATCCTGCTGAGAAAACGGATATAGCAATGCGCGCTCAGCTTTTCAGGACCTCCGCGTTGACTACATTGACCGGCGCGCCGGCCGCGTAAGCGAGGACCTGGTCGAAAATATCGGAAAACTGAATCTCCCATTCATCTTCCGTGACGTAGCCGATATGCGGCGTGCACACGACATTCTCCAGTTTGAACAGCGGATGGTCTGTGTCGCGCAGCGGCTCCTGCTCATAAACATCCACCGCCGCCATGCCGGGACGTCCGGCGCGCAGGGCGTTTACCAGCGCGCCCTCTTCAATGAGCGGCGCCCGGCTGGTGTTCACGATCAGCGCGTCCGGTTTCATTTGCGCGAGGTCTTCTGCCGTCACGATGCCGCGCGTGGAGTCATAAAGTCGCAGATGCAGGGACAGCACATCGCAGCGGGCGAAGAAGTCCTCCTTGCTTTGGGCAACCTCAAAGCCGTCCGCGCCCGCGCGCGCGCGCGATGCTTCGCTGGCCCAGATCAGGACCTTCATGCCAAACGCTTTTCCAATGTCGGCGACGGCGCGGCCAATGCGGCCATAGCCGTAAATGCCAAGGGTGCGCCCGTGCAGCGACTTGCCGACGCCCATCTGCCAGTTGCCGCCCTTGAGCGAGGCCATCTGCTGCGGGATTTGCCGCATGGCCGAAATAATCAGGCCCCAGGTGAGTTCTGCCGTCGAATAGGACGGCGTGCCGGGATGCATGCTTGAAGACAGGATGACGCCCCTGCGGGTGCAGGCCTCCACATCGATATGCGGGTAGACGGAGCGCTGGGAGATAAGTTTCAGCTTCGGCAGCCGCTCAATCAGGGGCGCTTGAATTTTGGTGCGCTCGCGAATGAGCACAAGCGCCTCCGTTTC
>QIGN01000152.1 GCA_003228955.1 Hyphomicrobiales bacterium | reverse complement strand
TCCGCCGAAGGCCGGCGCGAGGCTGCTTTCAAGGACGCCGAGGCGCGCGAACGTCAGGCGGAAGCAGAAGCCAAGGCAACCACAATGGTATCTGAGGCCATCGCCTCGGGCGATGTTCAGGCCATCAACTATTTCGTCGCCAACAATTACATCGATGCCCTGAAGGAGCTGGCGACGTCGCCAAACCAGAAAGTGCTGATGATGCCGCTCGAGGCCGGATCGTTGATCGGCGCTATCGGCGGTATCGCGGAGTTGACCCGCGAAGCCTTCGGCGGCGGCGATTCAAAGGGCGGTGGATCGACCCGTGGCTCGGTCCCCAGAACGAAGAGCTGATCGGAGCACCGCAAAGATCATGGATAACGTCTCCTCGATATTCCTCGGCCTTGGCGCCTGGAACTGGCTCATTCTGGCGGCGCTGTTTTTCGTGCTGGAACTGGCGGCGCCGGGCATCTTCCTGATCTGGTTCGGCATTGCCGCGGGGCTTGTCGGGGCATTGGCGCTGCTGTTCGACATGCCCTGGCAATGGCAGTTCGTGCTGTTCGCGATTTTATCGCTCGTCGCGGTTCTGGCCGCGCGAAAATTCCTGCGCAAGGATGAGGCGCAGAGCGCCCGGCCCCTGCTGCACCGGCGCGCGCTTCAGCATGTCGGCAAGGCTTATGTCGTGGCGGACGCGATAGAAAATGGCCGGGGTAAAGTGCGCATAGGTGATACGCTGTGGCGGGTGGAGGGACCCGACGCGGCTGAGGGCGCCCGCGTGAAAGTGACGGGCGCGGATGGCAACACGCTTACCGTAGAGCCGGAAAAGGCCTGAGGCCGGGCACTCCCGCGTAAAACTACTTTTTCCGGCTGGGGCGCCCCGGCTTGTGATCGATGGGGAAGGGCGGCGCTTCGGACATGACCAGAATGGAAATGCGCCGGTTCGACGCCAGAAACGGGTCTTCGGGAAACAGCGGTTCGGCGTCGGCGCGCCCGATGACCGAATGGAAACGGTCGTTGGGCAGCCCGTTTTCAGCCAGAATACGCCGTGCCGCCCTGGCCCGGTCGGACGACAGATCCCAAAGCGTATAACCGGGCTTGGAGTAAAGCCGCGTTGCGTCGGTGTGGCCGGTAATCTGAATCCGGTTCGGCAGGTTTTTCAGTATCGGCGCCATTTTCGCCAGCAGTTTTATGGTGCGTTCATAGGGCACGACCGAGCCTTGCGGGAACATGGACCGCCCTTCCTGATCGACCAGCTGGATGTGCAGGCCTTCAGGCGTCTCCTCGACCTGGATATTGTCGGACAGCTCGGTAATCTCCGGCAGCTCCCGCCACGCCTGGCGCAGTGACGCGGCGGCGACGGCAAATTGGCGCGGGCGCTCGATTTCCGCTTTCTCGATATCGTAGGTATTAGCCTCGGGGCCCTGCTTGCGCCTCAGATCATGGTCTCTCTCGGCGAAGTCGGAATCCGAGTCGCGTGAAATCTGCGATATGCGTTTGACATAGTCGCGCACTGGCGAGCCTTCGATCTCGACCATGCCGGCCTTGCGCTCGACATATTTGATACCGAATGCCTCTCGCATGGAGCCGGCCACGATCTCCAGCTTTTCCTTATCCTGAATCGAGAACGATATGATCAGGACAAAGAACACGACGAGGATCGTCATCAGATCGGCGAAGGTGACCAGCCACTCCGGCAGGCCTGGATCGGGATCAGGAGCTCTTCTTGCCATTTTCTCTTCCGTTCGCTGCCGGCTCGGGCCTTGAGCGCCTTATGTTCAGGTGGCTGCCGCCGCTTCGGCCGCGACCGCCTCCATGCGCGCCTTTTCCGGCAGATAGGCGACCAGCATCTCGCGGATGAGATTCGGATTTTTACCCGCGCTCAGCTGCATGACCCCGTCAATTGTCAGGGTCTGGCTTACATCGACGATCTTGGCCTTGGTTCCCAGCTTGTCGGCAATCGGCAGGGCGACAAGGTTGGCGATCAGCGCGCCATAGAGGGTGGTCAGAAGCGCCACCGCCATGGCCGGGCCGATGGTGGAGGGGTCCTCCATATTGCTCAGCATCTGCACCAGGCCGACGATGGTGCCGATCATCCCGAAGGCCGGGGCGGCATCGCCGATGGCCTTGTAGATGCGCTTTGCTTCGTCGAGGCGGGAAAGATTCTGATCGCGCTCAAGCTCCAGCGACTCCTGGATGAAGGCCGGGTCGTACCCATCGGCGACGAATTGCGAGCCTTTTTTCAGGAACGGATCGTCGACTTCAAGATTGTCCAGGGAGAGAGGTCCCTCGCGCCGCACCTTGTCGGCCAGTTCGGCAATCTGATCGATCATTTCCTTGGGGTCGGTCTGCTTGTGCGTAAAGGCGACTTTTCCCCCAAGCGCGAGCGCCTGAAACACATTCTTCAGCGGAAACCGGATGACCGTTGCCGCGAAGCCACCGCCAATCACGATCAGCATGGAGGGTACATTGACGAATGTCCCGACATCGCCGCCCGTCAGAATGGCGAACCCGACAACGACGCTCCCGGCGATAATACCGGCGATTGTTGCGATATCCATGTGTCCCCCGACGCTCCTGTCCCGCTGCTGGCGGGCAAAGAAATCCCCTGAAAATTCACCGGAATTGTAGGAGGAAACACCCTAACCATTCACTAAAAGAGAAGCAGATGAGTATGTATTTGTGATATTTTTCTCAGTAATACATTGTTATCCATAAATGCCTGTGATTAGAAAATCGAATAATACCTCAAGTATTATAAATAAAAACATGGTTATCAATATATTAATATTATGTTTTTGAATGATTTTCCCACGATCCCGGTTACACATTATTTACCATGAGTGCAATATGGCGGCAAACCACCCCTGCTTCCATCGGGTTGAGGCGCGTGCGGGAGAAAAGCGGGTAAAGGGGCGGGAGGCGCCGGCGGGGGCTCGCTATTTGGCGGGCGCGCCGGTTTCGTCGGCCTTGCGGAACGGCCTGGTGACCGTATTCGAGACGACGCGCGCGCCGTCCAGGGTAATGCGCGCCGCGGTGCCGGCGACCTTTGCGGTCGTCTTCACAGTTTGCGAGACCACGGTCGCGGCCGCACCGGCCATGCAGCCCGCCAGGAACACTGTTACGAAAGACAGGGCCAGAGCGCGTAAAATCAAACGATCTAATGAACTGCGGCTATTCACTGGTCCCCCACCGGCCGCGCGTTGGGCGGCAGCCATAAGGTCAGTTTGGGGAACTCTGCTTAAAAAGAAATTAAGGATGCCGGGGGTCCGCGCCGAATATGTGCGTGTCAGGCGACGCCAATATGCAGGAGATCGTGGATATGGACAATGCCAACGGGCTTGCCGTCTTCCACAACGAAGAGCGCGGTGATGCTCAGGGAGTTGATGACTTCCAGGGCCGCGCTCGCAAGAGTGTCGGGCGCAATCGTCTTGGGATTACCGGTCATGATCGCACCGGTGAGCGCGGTGTGCAGGTCCGGTCCCATATTGCGGCGCAGATCGCCATCGGTGATGATGCCCGTAAGGTGGCCCTTCGGGTCCGTCACTCCCAGGCAGCCGAAACTCTTTTCGGTCATGATGACGAGCGCCTCACCCATGGGCATGTCGCCGCCGACGAGCGGCACCCGGTCACCGGAATGCATGATGTCGGATACGAATTTCAGCCGCGCCCCCAGTTGCCCTCCGGGGTGCAATGCCTTGAAGTCCTTTACCGAAAATCCTTTGCTCTCAAGCAGTGCGAGCGCAAGGCAATCGCCAAGCGCCAGTTGCATGAGGGTCGATGTGGTGGGGGCGAGCCCGTGCGGACAGGCCTCCTTCGCGCGTGGCAGGGCAAGGGTTACCGCTGACGCCCTGGCCAGTGTGCTGTCGCTTCGCGATGTCACCGCAATCAGCGGCACGGCGAAGCGCCCCGCATAGGTGATGAGGCTTGAGAATTCCACAGTCTCGCCGGACCAGGAAAAGGCCAGCACCGCGTCGTCCGAGGTAATCATGCCGAGGTCGCCGTGGCTGGCTTCGCTTGGATGCACGAAAAAGGCCGGCGTTCCTGTCGAGGCCAGAGTCGCCGCGACCTTCTGGGCCACATGGCCGCTTTTCCCGATTCCGGTGACAATCACCCGTCCCGGGGCATCGTGGATGATGTGTACAGCCGCGGCAAAGCTGCCCGCCAGCCCATCGGCAAGCGCCAGCTCCAGCGCGCGCAGCCCCTTGCTTTCCAGATCGAGCGTGCGCCGCGCGGATGCGATCAGCTGTTCATCCGGGCGGACTGGCTGGTCGGTGGTTTTCTTGGCCGGGACCGGCATGGGGCTTGGAACTCCGTACGCGTCAGTGTTTGCGGGCGCACAATACGCCTTTGCCCGCGGCGAAGCCAACCGGTTTTGTGCCGCGGGTCATTTTTGAGGTCATGGTTCAGGGCGAAGCCAATGTGAGGCATCGCTTTATGGTAAACGGCTCGTTAACCCTGTTCGCCATAGGCTCACTCCACAACGCTATTGCTTATCGGGACGGCCCCGCAAGGGCGCCGTGGATTTATGGTGTGCGAGGTGGTGCGGACTTGGCGCGTTTGAAAAAATACCGTTGCGCGCTTGCCGCGTTTGGGGCTCTGGCGCTCGCGGCCGGGCTGGCGCCGACGTCCGCCGTGGGTCAGGTGGTGGACCCGTTCGAAGAGCAGCCACGCGATCAGGACGAGATATTCGATGACGCGGCAGCCGACCGGCGCGGTCTGCGCGGGCGCCTCGAGCCGGAGCAGGATGGCGACACCGGCAGCCGGCGCCGGGACACCGCGGACCAGGACCCGGGCAACAGGGATGCAGCCGGTCAGGACACGGCCGAGGTGCTGTTTCGCGAGTCGCCCGATCCCTTCCGCGACCCGCTGACGGCCCCCGGTCTGGATGTGAACCAGAGGGAGCAGAGCATCGCCGTTGCCAATGGCGCCGGTCAGGGCGCGCAAGGCGCCGATGAGACGGAAGAGGACCCTTACGCCGCATTGGGCGTGCGGGTGGGGAGTTTTGTGCTGTTCCCGGAACTTTCCGTGGAGACCCTGTATGACGACAATCTGTTCCTTTCCACCACCAGCCCGCGGGGCGACCGGGTGCTGGTTCTGACACCCAGCCTGCGGGTTGAGTCCGACTGGAGCCGTAATTCCCTCGCTGGCACACTGAGCGGCGTGCGCAGCTACTATGACCGTTTCCCAAGCGAGGACGACGAGACTTTTTCGGCGGGCGTGACCGGGCGGCTCGACATTCGCCGCAACACCAATCTGACGGCCGGGGCGAGTTACTCCCAATCGCTCGAAGACCGCTCGTCCCGCGATTTTCCCTCCGGAACCGTCGGGCGCGCCGAAACGCGCAACCGGGACGTTTCGCTGGAGGGCAATCAAGGTTTCAACCGCGTCACAGTGACCCTGCGCGGAGAAATTTCCGAAGAGGATTTCGACGACGGAACGAATGCGGACGGTTCGGTCAATAACAATGATGACCGGGACCTGACCGAGCGCCGCGTGACGGCGCGCGCGTCCTACGAGTTTCAGCCCGGTGTGGCCGCCTTCCTCGAGGCCGCCTTCAACAAACGGGTTTTTGCTGAAAGCGTCGATGACGACGGGACCCGCAATGGTTCTTCAGGCCAGGATGTTCAGGGCGGCCTGTCGTTTCAGCTGACCGGAAAGCTGACCGGTGAAATCAGCGCGGGATACGCGCGCCAGATACCGGAGGAGGCGACGCTCTCGGATATCACCGGCCTGATATTCAATGCCGGCCTGGAGTGGCGGGCGACCGGGCTGACGACGCTGCGCCTCGATGCGTCCTCCGATGTCAATGAAACAACGCAGGCCGGTTCCGCCGGCTCGATCGTCCGCAGCGTGGCTATATCGATTGAGCACAGCCCCCGCCGCAATATCACCCTGGGGGCGTCCCTGGGATATGAGAGGGAAGAATCCTCCGGCAGCGGCGATCTGGATGAGGATATCGAGTTCGCCCTTACCGGCGAATATAACTTTACCCGCAGCGCGGCGCTGACGGCGGCTTACAGCTATCTCGACTCGACCAGCAACACGCCGGACAGTGACTACAGCGTCAATGAATTCCGGCTCGGTGTGCGCCTGCGCCGCTAGCCTTTTAGCTCCTTAGCTCCCTCAGGTCAGTTTCCCGATTTCCCCGAGCAGCGGGTCCCGCAAATCCTCGCGCGCCAGCGCAAAGGCGATATTGGCGGTGAGGAAGCCGATTTTCGAGCCGCAGTCGAAGCTCTTGCCTTGATATTCAACTGCCGTAAACTTCTGGCTGGCGAGCAGCGTAATCATCGCGTCGGTAATCTGAATCTCCCCGCCCGCGCCGCTTTGCTGACCTTCGAGAATGCCGAATATCTCCGGTTGCAGCAGATAGCGCCCCATGATGGTGAGATTCGATGGCGCAGTGCCCCGTGCGGGTTTTTCCACCATGCTTTTGATGGCGTGGCTCGCCCCAGGGCCGCGCTCGATATCGACAATGCCATATTGATGCGTGGCGTCATCGGGCACTTCCTCGACCGCCAGGACATTGCCGCCCGTACGCTCATATTCCTCCTGAAGCTGCGCCAGGCACCCTTTGCCGTTCGATTGCACCAGCACGTCGGGCAGCAGCAGCGCAAAGGGCTCATCGCCCACCAGATCGCGCGCGCACCAGACCGCGTGTCCGAGCCCGAGGGGTTCCTGCTGGCGGGTGAAGCTGGTCTGTCCGGGGCCGGGCAGGCTCGCGGTCAGCATGTCCAGTTCGGCCTGTTTGCCGCGCTCTTTCAGTGTTTTTTCCAGCTCGATCTGCTTGTCGAAATGATCCTCGATAACACCCTTGTTGCGTCCGGTGACAAAAATGAAATGCTCGATCCCGCCCGCGCGCGCTTCATCCACCACATGCTGGATGAGGGGCTTGTCGACGACGGTCAGCATTTCCTTCGGCATCGCCTTCGTGGCGGGCAGAAAGCGCGTGCCAAGCCCGGCAACGGGGAATACAGCCTTGCGGATCGGTGCGGTCATGAGCCTGTCCCAGTCATGATTTGGTTACCAAGAAACGAGTGTCTGGCATGAGCTTACTCTCCTTAAACCTCTATGCCCTATCACCAGAGAATTGCGAAATTCTTATTCGGCGAATGGGGCGGGGCGGTTTCATGAGCGTATTGGTTACCGGCGGCGCGGGATATATCGGCAGTCACATGGTTTACGAGCTGCGCCAGGCGGGCCAGCGGCTCGTCGTGCTCGACAATCTTTCCACCGGAGACCGCGGCGCGCTGCCCGGAGATGTCCCGCTGGTCATCGGCGATGTGGGCGATCCGGCTTGCGTCAAATCCGCAATTCTCGACTATGGCGTGAACGCCATCATTCATTTCGCCGGCTCCATCGTTGTGCCGGATTCGGTGACCGATCCGCTTGGCTATTATCATAACAACACCGTCAATTCGCGCGCCCTCATGGCCTGCGCGGTCTCATGCGGGGTCAGGCATTTCATCTTCTCCTCAACCGCCGCCGTCTATGGAATGCCCGAAACAAGCCCGGTGCGCGAGGATATGCCGCTCGCGCCGATTTCACCCTATGGCTCATCGAAGCTGATGACCGAGACCATGCTGCGCGACACCGCCGCCGCCCATGACTTCAACTATGTGGCGCTGCGCTATTTCAATGTGGCCGGCGCGGACCCGCAAGGGCGCTGCGGCCAGTCCACGCCCGAGGCCACGCATCTCATCAAGGTCGCGGCCCAGACAGCCCTCGGGCAGCGCTCTCATATCGAGGTTTACGGCACGGACTACCCCACGCCCGACGGCACCTGCATCCGCGACTATATTCACGTCTCCGACCTGGCGCGGGCCCACAGCTCCGCGCTTGGCTATCTGCGCGATGGCGGAGGCTCGCAGGTCCTCAATTGCGGCTATGGGCGCGGATTTTCCGTGCTGGAAGTGATCGAGGCGGTCAGAGCGGCCTCGAAAAGCGAATTCGAGGTGCGCATGGGCGCCCGGCGCGCGGGCGATCCGGCAAATCTTGTCGCCGATGCGGGCCGTCTGCGGGAACTGCTTTCCTGGAAGCCCGAATATGACGATCTGGAAACCATCGTCGCTCATGCCCATGCCTGGGAGGCGCACCTTTCAGCATTGAAGGTGGCTTCTTAAGAGCCCGCTTCAGAAACATATCCGTTCTCTCAATTCGTTTCACTCGGGGCTTGCAATAGCGTGCGCTCTCGCCCAATTTTCACCTCTGGTGAAAAGAGGGAGTGGCGGCGCGGGATATGCCGCCAGAGAAAACACGATGCGGAGTTTTTGGGCGGGCCTCCTCGCGCAGGTTGCGGGTCTTGGCCTCGGGCTTTCTTCCCCGGCCATCGCACAAGACGGCAAGGGGGCCTATCGTGCGGCGGTGGCGAAAAATTTCACCGGTTGGCTTGTTCAGTTGCGCGGCGAGGCGGTATCGCGCGGCATAAAGAACGAGACGTTTGACGCCGCCATGAAGGGCGTGAAGCTGGACTGGAAAATGCCGGATCTGGCGCCGCCCGAACTTGGCGAGGGACAACCGGCGCGCCCGCGCGCCGAGAAAAAAGACCGCCAGAAACAGCAGGCGGAATTCGACCGCCCGGCGCGCTACTTTCCCAAAAAGGGTCTCAGATGGCTCACCAGACTGGGACGCGAGAATCTCGTCAAATGGAAGGATACGCTGGAGGCCATTGAGAAAAAATACGGTGTCGAACCGCAAGTCGTTCTGGCGATCTGGGGCCGCGAGACCGCCTTCGGCCGCGCCAAACTCCCCTACAATGCGGTGGAAGCACTGGCGACACTGGCCTTTATGGGGCGGCGCCAGGAGAAATTCCGCGAAGAGCTGATTGTCGCCCTTGGCATCCTGCAGGAGGGCCATGTAACACGCGCGGGCATGCGCAGCTCCTGGGCGGGCGCCATGGGGCACACCCAGTTCCTGCCCAGCGATTTTCGAAATTACGCGGTCGATTTCAATGGCGATGGACGGCGCGACATCTGGGGTACGATCCCCGACGCGCTCGCGTCGACCGCGAATTTTCTCAAACAAAAGGGCTGGCAGAAGGGAAAAGCCTGGGGCTATGAAGTGCGCCTGCCCAAAGGCTTCGACTGCACGCTGGAAGGCAAAGCCAATGCGCGGACCATCAGGGAGTGGGCCGGGCTTGGCGTCGCGCGCACATTCGGCAGAAAATTTCTCGAAAAGCGTCTGAACGAAAAAACCCATCTGGTCGCCCCGGCGGGAACCCTTGGACCCGCTTTCCTTGTGCTGGAAAATTTTGAAGTTTTCCGCGCCTACAACAAGGCCGACCTCTATGCGCTCTATGTCGGGCATGTCGCCGACCGGATTCGCTTTGGCGGGAACTTCGAGCGCGGCTGGTCGCAGGTGCAGAGTTTCAAACGCGATGAGATGAAACGGTTGCAGATTGCGGCCACCAAAGCGGGGCATGACGCTGGTAAAATCGACGGGCTGATCGGGTCCAGAACCCGCTCCGCCGTGGGCAGGTGGCAGAAGTCGCTCGGCCAGAAGGTGACCTGTTATCCGCCGCGCTCCTTGCTGAAATTTGCAACAAGCGGGCAGAATTGAATGCATATGGCAACGCGCGGACAAATTGTGGTTTCGGTGTTTGGCGCGGTCCTGCTCACGGGCTGTGCCTCGGGTGGCCGGCCCGCCGCCACCGGGCAGCCCGGCATTGCGCGCGTTGCCCTGACGAGTGCCCAGAGCGAAGCCGTGAGCGCCGGCGTCAGGCAGATGGTCTCCAATCCCGACACCGCGCAACTGAGCGCGGTCACGGCCATCACCCGGGCCGAAAACCCGGCCGTTCAGGTCTGCGGTTATGTGAAGACCAGGGGCGCGGACGGGAAAGAGGGCCCCGATATGCGCTTCTATGTGGAATTGCTGGACGTGGACGGAAAACCGGACGCGGCGCGTGGCCAGGTCGGCGATATGCCCACGGACCGCTCCAAAGTCGAATTCATGTGCCGGTATAACGGGTGACCTAGGCCGCCTGGCAAAGGGCTGATAGTCTGCGCGCCATTGATTCGGGCAGATGATGGGTAACCGATGGCTTCGCTGCAACGTGCTTTCTTCTTGCTTATTGCCTTCGCGGCTTTCTCCGGTCTCTCACCTGTATCGCCTGAACCGGCCCCGGCACAGGCCGCAAGCGACCCCTTCGGGCGCTGGGTGAACGGCGTGTGGCCGGAGGCGCGCAAGAAGGGTGTCTCGCGCAAGATGTTTGCCCGGGCGTTCAAGGGGGTGTCGCCCGATCCCGAAGTTCTCAAACTGGCGGAACATCAGCCCGAATTCGTCAGGCCTATCTGGAAATATCTGGAATCGGCGGTCTCGAAGAAACGCATTGCCAACGGGCGCAAGATGGCGCGCAAACATCGTGCTCTTCTGGGCAGGATCGAAGCGCGTTACGGCGTCGACCGTTACACCATTCTGGCGATCTGGGGCATGGAGACGAACTACGGATCCTTCCGGGGCAACAAGTATGTCATCCGCTCGCTCGCGACACTGGCGTTCCAGGGCGAGCGCCGGAAATTCGGCAGGTCCCAGCTGCTGGCCGCCCTGAAAATTCTCCAGAATGGCGATATTACGCCGAAAAAAATGACCGGCTCCTGGGCTGGCGCCATGGGGCACACCCAGTTCATACCCACCACTTACGCCGCGAATGCGGTGGACTTTACCGGCGACGGGCGGCGCGATATCTGGGGCTCGATCCCCGATGCGCTGGCTTCCACGGCAAATTACCTCAAGGTTTCCAAGTGGCGGACCGGCGAGACCTGGGGGTATGAAGTGGATTTGCCGAAAGGCTTCGACTATGCGCTCACCGGGCGCAAGCGCGTCAAGACGCTGGCGCAATGGCTGGCGCTCGGTCTGAAACGCGCAAAAGGCAAGAAGTTCCCCCGGCCCGATGACCGTGCGTCGATCATTCTGCCCGCCGGAGCCCAGGGGCCGGCCTTCGCCATCATCGGCAATTTCCGCTCGATCCTGCGTTACAACAACGCCACCTCCTATGCGCTCGCCGTGGGCCATCTGGCGGACAGGATACGCGATGCCAACGCCACCGGTTTCGCAAAACCCTGGCCGGTGAAATATCTTCCCCTGGCGCGTTCCCAGCGCTTCGAGCTGCAGCGACTGCTGGTCGAACGCGGCTTCCGGCCCGGCAAGGTCGATGGCATACTGGGATCGGGAACGCGCGCCGCGGTGCGGGCCTTTCAGAAGGCCAATGGCATGGCCGTGGACGGCTATCCAAGCACTGTCGTGCTGAAGCGCCTGCAGAGCGGCGGCTGAGTTTTTTGGGAGCGGCCCTGTGGATAACTTTCCGCGCCATGAGACCGCCACATCGCATTGCCACAACGGGACAGACATTCACGGTTTGGAAAGCATTTTCGGGCACCTATAAGAACAATAATTTCTGGCGGATTCGCCAGCGCCCGTTGATAAAGTTCCGTACCGGGAAGCCGAGGATGGCCCGCAAGGGGCCCAGAGAAGAAGAAATGCCAGGTTCCGCGTTTTTACACCGCCCGAGTGGCTTCCGGAAAATCATGCAGCTTGCCGGCGTGCTGGCCATTGTCCTGGCCGGTCTTTTCTCTTTGCCGCCTCGCGCTCAGGCCCAGGGGCTTAATTTCCTCTCCAGCAGTTACGTCACGCCGTTTCCGGAGCAGAACCGTTACCGGCTGTATGTCTTTGGCGATTCGCTGGGCGACGGGATATGGGCTGGCCTGTACCGCGCCTTCAAGCCCGATGGAAATATCGACGTCGTCAAGAAGTCTCGTGTCTCCACCGGCTTTGTCCGTACCGATTATTTCGACTGGAACAAACGCCTGTCCGGCATTCTCACATCGGAGAAGGTTCACATCGCTGTCATTATGGTTGGCGCAAATGACATGCAGCCAATCCGCCCCAACAAGAAATCAAAATGGAAAAAAATCGGTACGCCCGAGTGGCGCGAAATTTATTCCAGGCGGATTGACCGGTTCATCAAGCGGCTGAAGGAAGCCAATGCCGCTGTTTACTGGGTCGGCCTGCCGATCATGCGCAGCGTCAAACTCAATGACAATATGCAATTGATGAACGAGATCTTCCGCGAGCGGGCGTTCGTCAACGGTGTGCGGTTTATCGATACCTGGAACGGGTTTGCGGACCAGTTCGGCCGCTACAGCGCGTTTGGTCCCGACCTGACCGGCCGGGTCGGGCGTCTGCGCGCCGCCGATGGCGTTCATTTTACGATACGCGGTTACCGTAAACTGGCGCATTTCGTGGAGCGGGAAATCCGCCGCGACATGCGTCAGGCCCGTAACGAGCGGGACATTCCCCTGGCCGGCAGCGTCACCGAACAGGCGCGCGCCATCCGCCGCCAGCGCCCGGTTAGCAGCCAGGCAGGCAGTACCCCGGCTGGCAAACCTGCCGGGCGGCAGACGCCGGATGTGGAAATGCGCAAGGCCGCCACCGCAAAACGGACGGCAGCCCTTCTGGCCGCGCGTCAGATTGCCGATGCAGCGGAAGGTGGCATTGCGCTTCCCGAGGCTGACAGCACTATTGATGGCATAAAACTGGTTCGCCCCATGATTTCCGCGGCGACTCTGGCGGACATCAGCGCGCGCTATACACCGCAAGGCGAGGTGATTGCCGGAGACGTTGCCGGCGGCCTGACGGCGCTGGCGTCGATTTCACCCATCAGCGACACAAATCTGTCGGCGGCCATTCGGCGTTTGCCGCTGAGCCAAAGACCTTATTTCCGCGTGCTGGTTAAGGGCGAGGAGTTGAAGCCCAAGCCAGGCCGCGCGGATGATTTTACCTGGCCGGGGGGCTGACGGAGTTAGGAATTATAGTCTCGTCTTTCTTGGGTAATTGTGAGTGATGCGTAAGATGCGGCGCCGGCGGTTTGCGAATGGCGCGGAATTGAAATTCCCTGAGGTTTGCGGGCGCGCTCTTGTTCTCCTTGCGCCGGTCCTGCTAGCGGGTTGCCTCGATGAGGACAACCGGCAGCGTTCCTCCGCGCGCGGCGCGGACCCGCTTCCCGCCATCGCCGATCGGATTAACCGTTCAGGCAAGGGCGATCGGCTGGTCACCCGGACCGGGGCTGAAACCTTCTCACTGGAGCGCGCCCGCCAGCGCGCCCGAAAATTGGCCGCTTCGGGCGGGGTTGCGCCTGACGGCATCTCGCTGTCGGGTTTTTACCGCGCGCTCACCGCGCTCCAGTCGGGTGTGCGGCAAGACCCCGTCACAATCCTGCATCTGGGTGACAGCCACATCGCTTCCGACAGCTTCAGCGGTGATTTGCGCGAGAAATTTCAGCGGCGTTTCGGCGATGCGGGGCGCGGCATGATGATGCCTGGATTCCCGTTCCCCTATTACCGTGCGCGCGGTGTCACATTCGAGCGCCGCGGCAAATGGACCGCGGCCAACAGCTTTGCCGGCGATGCCGGTCCCTATGGCCTGTCCGGTGTGCGCCTCAGCGCAAGCGATGCCGGCGCCAGCTTGAGTCTTGTCAGCGGGCAAGGTGCGCACGAATGGGCGGAAGTGGCGTTTGCGACCCAGGCGAAGGGCGGCGCGGCAAGTGTTTCGTTCGGTGGCGCGAGACAACTGGTCGAGACCGGCGGGGAGGGCGGCAAAATCAAGCGCGTGCGCATTGCGCGCAAGGGGCGCAGGCTGGAGATCGAGACAAAGGACGCCTCGCCCGTGTCGGTCCTGTCCTGGTCTCTCGGCAATAACCGGCCCGGCATACGCTATGTCAATTTCGGTATTCCAGGCGCGAGCGCCGATACGCCGAGGCGCTGGGACGAGGCATTCGTTGCCGATGATCTGGACCGCCTCAAGCCCGATCTCATCGTTCTGGGTTACGGCACCAATGAAGGCTTCAATGACGATCTTGACGTGGAAGCCTATGGCGTGCGCGTAACCGCGCTGCTGAAGCGCCTCAAGGCAGGCGCCCCGAAGGCGGGTATCCTCGTCCTGGGTCCGCCGGACGCCGCGCGCCTTCCACGCTTTGCCCGCGGCAAGGCGAAAGCCGCGGAGGCCAATGTACCCTGCCGCGCGCTCAGCGAAACCGAGCGGCGCGACTATGCGGCGCTTCGCAAGGCAAAATCATCGCGGCTGGCGCGCTGGCACCCGCCCCCCAAACTCACCGCCGTACGCACGAGTTTGCGGCGCGTGGCGGAGAGACAGGGCGCCTATTTCTGGGATTGGTCGAAGGTCATGAATGGACCTTGCGGAATCCATGCCTGGGCAAACGCGGAGCCGCCGCTGGCGGCGGGCGACCGGGTTCATTTGAGATCGGCGGGCGCAAAGCGCTCCGCGAATGCTTTGTTTGAGGAATTGATGGCGGGCTATGAGGCCCATGTGAAGCTGGCGTCCCGGTAGGCAACCCGGTGCGTGCCCGGCTGGTGTCTGTAAGGTGTTGAGTAGAATTTATGCTGTTTCCCACACTAGAGTTCGCGATCTTTTTTCTTGCCGTATTTGGCATCAGCTGGGAACTGCGCCGGCGCCCTGAGTCGCGAAAAGTGTTTCTGCTTGGTGCTTCCTATCTGTTTTACGGCTGGTGGGACTGGCGCTTTACGGCGCTCCTGGCGGGCTCATCGCTGCTGAATTATGCGGCGGGGCGTCTTATCGGGCTTTCCGATACGCCGCGCGAACGCAAACTGCTGCTGGGCATCGCGGTGGCGCTCAATCTCGTCATATTGGGGTTCTTCAAATATTACGGGTTCTTCCTGGACTCGCTCGCCGATCTGCTGATATCCGCCGGGCTGGAACGTGATCTGCCGTTCCTTGAGATTATTCTGCCCGTCGGGATTTCCTTTTTCACCTTCCAGGGCATTTCCTATGTCACGGATGTTTACCGCCGCCAGATCGAGGCAGTGGAATCTCCGCTCGACGTATTCCTCTATATCTCGTTTTTCCCGCAGCTGGTGGCCGGGCCCATCGTCCGTGCGGCCGATTTCCTCCCCCAGCTCAGGGCGCAGCCCCGGCTCAGCCGCTCGCTGGTTTCCCTTGGCATATTGCTGATCCTGTTGGGGCTGTTCAAGAAGATGGTGATCGCCGATTATCTTGCGACGAACATTGTCGATGAGGTCTTTTTCGATCCGTCCGTCTATTCGGGTCCCGATCTGGTGCTTGCCGTCTACGCTTATGCAATCCAGATCTACAGCGATTTTTCCGGTTACAGCGACATCGCCATCGGCGTGGCGGCGCTGCTCGGTTACCGCTTCAGGTGGAACTTCAACCAGCCCTACCGGGCCGCCTCTCTAAGGGAATTCTGGAAGCGCTGGAATATTTCGCTTTCCGAATGGCTGCGCGACTATCTCTACAAACCTCTCGGCGGCGCGCGCGGGGGGACGCTCGCGACCTACCGGAACCTGTTCCTCACCATGGTTCTGGGCGGCATCTGGCATGGCGCGGCGTGGACCTTCGTGATCTGGGGGCTCATTCACGGCACGGCGCTGGCGGTGGAGCGGCTCGTGGCGAGCCTGAAAACCGTGACGGCGCCGGTAATGGCGGTTGCCGGATATGGGTCGGGCACGTTGGCGCCGGCCGACCCACCGCGTCGGGACGGCGTAATGAGCCGCGCGCTGGGTGTCTTCGTGACCTTCAATATCGTCTCTCTCGCATGGATTTTCTTCCGCGCTGAAAATCTAGAGGCCGCCCTTGCTTACCTGCGGGGGCTCACCGACTGGTCGGGTCCGGGCCAGTTCACCACGCCATTTCTGGTCTTCATGGTTGCGGGCGCGATCGGGGCTCACTTCCTGCCGAGCGATCTGGTGACGCGCACGGCCAAGGTGCTGGAGCCGGTCGGGCCGATCGGGCTTGGCTTCCTGCTGGGGTTCGGCATTTTGCTCATTGAAACCATCGCGCCGGAAGGCGTGGCGCCGTTTATCTATTTCCAGTTCTAGCCAGAAAGGAGTTCAAGATGTCATTCGCGTTGGAATACCGCAAAAAACTGCAGCAGCAGGAACGCGAAGCCGTGCGGGCGGCGAAGGCCAACGAGGGCTTTGTGGCGACGCCTGCCGGGGACGTGAGCGATACCCGGCGCAACGGGCGGCGCGTGCTGGCGGCGCTGGTGATCGCGGGCGGTGTCCTCAGCGTTTTCAACTCAGGCGCCCTGGTACGCTACACGCAAGATCTGGCCGGCAATCCGCTTGGCGAGAAGGTGATTGAGTTGAGCGAGCGCTGGCATGAGATGATGCAGGCGAAACAGGTGACCCGCGTGGTCGAGGAAATTCGCGGCTCTCTGACCATGGCGCGGGAGGCGAGCTGGCGGGACCTGACGGCGCGGCTGGGGATCAGACCCACTCAGGCGCAGCCTGAGAACCGCGACGGGTTCAAGGTGGTTCCGGCCAGGGGAGATGCCCCGCGCGAGGCGGAGCCAGATGAGAAACGCAAGACCGTCGCACCCGCCGGCCCCGTTATGAGGGCCTCGGTCGAGCGTCGTTAAAGCGCGCCGCTAGCGCGGCAGATCGCTCGACCCCATCAGGAAGGCGTCAATCGCGTGGGCGGCCTGGCGGCCCTCGCGGATGGCCCAGACCACCAGCGACTGGCCGCGGCGCATGTCGCCGGCGGTGAAAACTTTCTTGCGTGACGTCAGGTAGTCCAGCTCGTCGGCCAGCACATTGCCGCGCGGGTCCAGTTTCAGCTTGAGTGTCTCGATCATGCCTTCATGCACCGGGTGGACAAACCCCATGGCGAGCAGCACCAGATCCGCCCTGAGTTCGAAGTCGCTGCCCTTGACCGGTTTCATGTCCCCGTTCACGCGCACGCAGCCAAGCCGCTTCACCTTGCCGTCTTTCCCGGTGAGCTTTGCGGTCATCACGCTCCAGTCGCGCTCGGCGCCCTCGGCCTGGCTGGAGGAGGTTCTCAGCTTCGCCGGCCAGTGCGGCCATGTCATCGCCTTGTCCTCGCGTTCGGGCGGTTTGGGCAGGATTTCCAGCTGCGTCACCGAAAGCGCGCCCTGGCGGAACGAAGTGCCGATGCAGTCCGAACCCGTGTCGCCGCCGCCAATGACGACCACATGCTTGGCCTCCGCCGTGATGGGCTCCACATTGCCGAGCGCCTCGCCCGAGACGCGGCGGTTCTGCTGGGTCAGAAAGTCCATGGCGAAATGCACGCCTTCAAGCTCGCGCCCTTCAAGCGGCAGATCGCGAGGGAATTCGGAGCCTCCCGCGAGCAGAACGGCATCGTGATCTTTCTCCAGATCGCCAGGCTTCATGTCCTCGCCGACATGGACGTTGGTGTGAAAGGTGACGCCTTCGGCTTCCATCTGCGTGACGCGGGCGTCGATGATGTGCTTTTCCATCTTGAATTCCGGAATGCCGTAGCGCAGCAGGCCGCCGGGCCTAGCGTTCTTTTCATAGACATGCACATCATGCCCCGCGCGGGCCAGCTGTTGCGCCGCCGCCAGACCCGCCGGCCCCGATCCGACGATGGCAACGCGCTTATCCGTTTTGATTTGGGCGGGCTGCGGCGCGACCCAGCCCGCCTCAAGCGCCTTGTCGGCGATGGCGCATTCGATGGTCTTGATGGTCACCGGCGCATCGTCGATGTTGAGGGTGCAGGATTCCTCACAGGGAGCGGGGCAGACGCGGCCCGTGATCTCGGGAAAATTGTTGGTGGAGTGAAGATTGCGCGCGGCCTCTTCCCAGCCGGAATGATAAATCAGATCGTTCCAGTCGGGGATCTGGTTGTTGACCGGGCAGCCGGTGTGGCAATAGGGAATACCGCAATCCATGCAGCGCGCCGCCTGGCGTTTTACATTTGAATCGTCGAGCGGAATGACGAATTCGCGATAGTTCCGCATGCGGTCGCCCGCGGGCAGGTACTTCCTGTCCTGCCGGTCAATCTCCAGAAAGCCCGTCACCTTGCCCATGGGCTACTTCCCCCCGCGCAGGCCGATTTCGAGTTCATCCAGGCCGGTCGTATCGGCTTCCTGATGCCGGGTCATTTCCTCCAGGGCACGCCGGTATTCGACCGGCATGATCTTGACGAATTTGGCCAGCGAGGCGTCCCAGTCGTCGAGGATCGATTGCGCGCGCGCCGATCCGGTGTAGTGCAGATGATTTTCGATGAGCTGGCGCAGGCGCTCTGAGTCAAAGGAGGTCATATCGCTCATGACATCCACCAGCCCGTGGCTTTCCAGATCGCTTCCCTGATGGGAGAGCCGTTCCATGCGCTCGGCGTGCTCCGACACCGGCTCCAGATCGACCATCGCCATATTGCAGCGGCGCTCGAAGTCTCCCGCCTCGTCCAGCACATAGGCGATGCCGCCCGACATGCCGGCGGCAAAGTTTCGTCCCGTCGGGCCGATGACGACGACCACGCCGCCGGTCATATATTCGCAGCCATGATCTCCGGTGCCCTCGACAACGGCGATGGCGCCCGAGTTGCGCACCGCAAAGCGCTCCCCCGCGATGCCGCAGAAATAACATTCACCGGCGATGGCGCCATAGAGCACGGTGTTGCCGATAATGATGCTCTCGGAGGGCACGATGGCGCTGTTTTCGGGCGGGCGCACAACGATGCGCCCGCCGGACAGTCCCTTGCCCACATAATCGTTGGCCTCGCCCTCGAGATCGAGCGTGATACCCGCGGCGAGCCAGGCGCCAAAACTCTGCCCGGCTGTGCCCTTGAGGGCGATATGGATGGTATCCTCGCGCAGCCCGTCATGGCCATGGCGTTTGGCAACCTCGCCCGAAAGCATCGCGCCCGTCGTTCGGTCGGTGTTGTTGATCTTGAATTCCATTCGCACCGGCGTGCCCTCCTCAAGCGCGGGGCCGGCCGCCCCGATCAGCTTGCGGTCAAGGACTTCGCCGATGTGATGGATCTGGCACGCATTGTGAAACAGGGAGACGTCTTCGGGCATTTCGGGCTTGTGGAACAGGGCGGTAAAGTCGAGGCCGTGGGCCTTCCAGTGGTCGATGGCGTCCTGCTTGTCGAGCCACTGGGTCTGGCCGACAAGGTCATCAAATTTTTCAAAACCCATGGCCGCCATCATCTCGCGCACCTCCTCGGCGACGAAGAAGAAATAATTGATGACGTGCTCGGGCGTGCCGGTGAAGCGCTTGCGCAGGACCGGGTCCTGCGTCGCGACTCCGACGGGGCAGGTGTTCAGATGGCATTTGCGCATCATGATACAACCCGCCGCGATCAGTGGCGCGGTTGAGAAGCCGAATTCGTCCGCGCCCAGAAGCGCCCCGACGATCACGTCGCGCCCGGTCCGCAGCCCGCCATCGACCTGAACGGCGATGCGTCCGCGAAGGCGGTTCAGGACGAGCGTCTGCTGGGTTTCGGCCAGCCCGATCTCCCAGGGACTGCCCGCATGTTTGATGGAGGTCAGCGGGCTGGCGCCGGTGCCGCCCTCAAAGCCTGAAATGGTCACATGGTCGGCGCGCGCCTTGGCGACGCCGGCGGCCACCGTGCCGACGCCAATTTCGGACACGAGTTTCACCGAGACATCGGCCGCCGGGTTCACGTTCTTCAGATCGAAAATGAGCTGCGCCAGATCCTCGATGGAATAGATGTCATGATGGGGCGGCGGTGAAATCAGCCCGACGCCGGGGGTGGAATGGCGCACCTTGGCAATGACCGCGTCCACCTTGTGGCCCGGCAGCTGCCCGCCTTCGCCGGGTTTTGCGCCCTGCGCCATCTTGATCTGCATCATGTCGGAATTGACCAGATATTCGGTCGTCACGCCGAAGCGCCCCGACGCCACCTGCTTGATCGCCGAGCGCATGGAATCGCCATTGGGCAGAGGCTCGAAACGGTCGGACTCCTCGCCGCCCTCGCCGGTATTGGATTTGGCCCCCAGCCGGTTCATGGCAATGGCCAGAGTGGTGTGCGCCTCGCGCGAAATCGAGCCATAGGACATGGCCCCGGTGGCGAAGCGTTTTACGATCTTGGCTGCCGGTTCGACCTTGTCGAGGGGGACCGGTTTGCGGCCCATGTCTTTGGCGCCCTTGATGTTGAACAGCCCGCGAAGGGTCAGCAGCTGGCGATCCTGATCGTTGATGCGTTTTGCGAATGCCCGGTATTTGTCCGGCACATTGCCGCGCACAGCATGCTGAAGGTCGGCAACCACGTCGGGCGTCCAGCAATGGGCCTCGCCGCGTATGCGAAAGGCATATTCGCCGCCCACATCCAGCGCGTTGCGGTAAACCGGCGCGTCGGAGAAGGCGAGGCGGTGGCGCGCCACGGTCTCGCGCGCAACCTCGATGAGACCGACGCCCTCAACCTGGGAGTGGGTGCCGGTGAAATATCTGGCGATGAAGTCCGAGTGCAGGCCGACCGCATCGAAAATCTGCGCGCCGCAATAGGACTGGTAGGTCGAGATGCCCATCTTCGACATGACCTTCAAAAGACCCTTGTCGATCGCCTTGATAAAATTGTTCAGCACCTCCTTCAAGGTGAGGTCTTCGCCCAGCTCCTCGAGCATGTCCTCAAGCGTCTCAAAGGCGAGATAGGGGTTGATGGCCTCCGCCCCGTAACCGGCCAGGGTGCAGAACTGATTGACCTCGCAGGCCTCGCCGGTTTCGACAACCAGCCCGACGGAGGTGCGCAGCCCCTTGCGGATCAGATGATGGTGGACGGCCGAGGTGGCGAGCAGGGAGGGAATAGGCACCGCGTCGGCGCTGGCCGCGCGGTCCGACAGAATGATGATATTGTATCCCTCGCCGACTGCTTTTTCCGCGCCCTGACACAGCCGGGTCAGCGCCGGTTCCATGCCCTCGGGGCCGGCGTCCGCGCCATAGGTGATGTCGAGGGTGACGGTGCGGAAATCATTGTCTTCGATTTCGCCGATCTTGCGGATTTTCTCCAGCCGTTCGTTGTCGAGAATGGGCTGGCTGACTTCGAGCCGCTTGAGCTTCGAGGTGCCCTTGAGGTCGAGCAGGTTGGGGCGGGGCCCGATGAAGCTCACCAGCGACATCACCAGTTCCTCGCGGATCGGATCGATCGGCGGGTTGGTCACCTGGGCGAAGTTCTGCTTGAAATAGGTGTGCAGCAGTTTGGGGCGGGACGACAGGGCCGAGATCGGTGTGTCGGTGCCCATGGAGCCGATGGCCTCCTGACCGGCATGGGCCATGGGCGTCAGGAGAAATTTCAGGCTCTCCTGCGTGTAGCCGAAGACCTGCTGACGGTCGAGCAGGGACACATTTGTCCGCAGCGCCGGCTGGCCGGATTTGGGCAGATCGCGCACCCGGATCTGACCCCGGTCGAGCCATTTCTGATAGGGATGGGAATTCGCCAGTTCCGCCTTGATTTCCTCATCGGAAACGATGCAGCCCTGTTGCAGATCGATGAGCAGCATTTTTCCCGGCTGGAGCCGCCATTTGTGAAGGATGGTCTCTTCGGGCACCGGCAGCACGCCGGCTTCCGACGCCATGACGACAAGATCGTTGCTGGTGACGAAATAACGCGCCGGGCGCAGGCCGTTGCGGTCGAGGGTCGCGCCGATTTGCAGGCCATCGGTGAAGGCGACGCCCGCCGGGCCGTCCCATGGCTCCATCAGGGCCGCGTGATACTCGTAAAAGGCGCGGCGTTTCTCATCCATCAGCGGGTTGCCCGCCCAGGCTTCGGGGATCAGCATCATCGCCGCGTGGGCGAGGCTGTAGCCGCCCTGCGTCAGGAACTCCAGCGCGTTGTCGAAACAGGCCGTGTCAGACTGGCCTTCATAGGAGATCGGCCACAGCTTCGAGATGTCGTCGCCGAACAGATGAGAGGACACTGACGCCTGGCGCGCGGCCATCCAGTTGACATTGCCCCGCAGGGTATTGATCTCGCCATTATGGGCGATCATGCGGAACGGATGCGCCAGCTTCCAGGAGGGGAATGTGTTGGTTGAGAAACGCTGATGCACCAGCGCCAGGGCGGAGATGAATTTCTCGTTCGACAGGTCCATGTAATAGGGGCCGAGCTGGTCGGCGAGGAACATGCCCTTGTAGACGATGGTGCGGCACGACAGCGACACGATGTAAAACCCATTGTCGCGGCCTTCGGTTTCGCCGAACACCGTGTTGGAAATGACCTTGCGCAGAATGTAGAGCCGCCGCTCAAATGTGCTGTCGTCTTCAATGCCCTCCCCCCGGCGAACAAAAAACTGGTCGTGGAGCGGTTCGGTGTCGATGACGGTTTGCGACAGGCAGGAATTGTCGACAGGCGCCTCGCGCCAGCCCAGCAGGCGATGACCTTCCTGCGCGATCGCCCGCTCGACGATTTCACGGCAATGGGCGCGCAGTTCCGCGTCCCGAGGCATGAAGATGTGTCCCACGCCATAATGGCCGGGCTCGGGGAGTTCAAAACCGGTGGCGGCGCATTCCGCGGCGAAGAATTCATGGGGAATCTGAACGAGCATACCCGCCCCGTCGCCCGCGCGCGGGTCCGCGCCGGTGGCGCCGCGATGTTCGAGATTTTCCAGAATCTCGATGCCCTTGGCGACGATATCGTGAGATTTCTCATTTTTCAGATGGGCAATGAAGCCCACGCCGCATGCGTCATGTTCGAACGCGGGATCATACAGGCCCTGGCGCTGGCCCGAGGCTGATTTGCTTTGATCCCGCACCGCTTTTGCTCCTTTCCGCTTCATCATATTGCGCGCAGTGCCGCGGCCCGCGCGTCTCCAGGCCGCTTTTTCAAGCTGGAGAGTGTGCTTTCAAGACGGCATCTGAGGCCAAATATCCAGCTTTGAGCCAGCTGATTGGCGCCAGTCCGGCGTTATCGCGCTGAGCCGCGCGAAGGGGACGCATCTGAACCGGTGGCCTTGCGCAAAGGGACAGTAACACTGTCCTATCGCCGGCTCAAAATGCCAGATTTGCCGCGCCAACACAAGGTTGCTGAAAGGAGCAGGTGTTTCCGCGCCTGTCCAACAGCCTCGACGGGCGCCGTCCCGGGCGGTTATAGAGCGCGGATGTCTTCACCATCACGACCCTATGGAACCTGGTGCTCGCCCGTAACGGCGCGGGCGGTGGCGGGAAAGTCGCTGCGTTTCGGTGCGCTCCAGGGCGAAGGCGGAACTCTCTACTGGTCGGAGAGCCGCCCCGAGGAGGGCGGGCGCGGGGTAATCATGCGCGCGAGGCCAGGGGGCGAGGCGGAAGATGTGCTCCCTGCGCCTTTTTCGGCGCGCTCGAGGGTCCACGAATATGGCGGAGGAGAATATCTGGCTGCCGGCGAGAATATGTATTTCGTCGATGCGGACAGCCAGGACATCTACGCCATAGTCCCCGGCGCTTCTCCCCTGCGGCTGACTCAGGCCAGCGATACGCGCTTCGCGGACCTCACCCCGGATCTGGCGAGAGGCCGTTTGATTGCCATCGCCGAGCGCCACCGCGCGGGCGGAGACCCATGCCAGCCGGAGAATTTCATCGCCGCCGTGCCGGTGGGTGACAGCGGTGAAAACGACCTTGCGGAACTGGTGCGCGGGCGCGACTTCTATGCCTCGCCGCGTGTCAGTCCCGATGGGCGCTGGCTCGCATGGCTGGCCTGGGACCTGCCCCACATGCCCTGGGAGCGCGCCGCGCTTTATGTTGCGGAAATCGCCGCGGATGGATCGCCGGGGCCGGCGCACAGGATTGCCGGAGGCGATGGCGGCGCCGTGTTCCAGCCCGTCTGGGCCCCTGACGGCCGGCTGCTTTTCATCTGGGATAAAAGCGGATGGGGGATGCTGTATGCCTGGGATGGGATAAGCATTGCTCAAATCCTGGACCGCGAAGCCGAGCTGATGCGTCCGCTCTGGGTATTCGGGATGCAGTCCTATGCTGTTCTTGATGAGGGCCGCATTGCGGCCGCGTTTATCGAGCAAGGCGAAACCCGTCTGGGCATCATTGAATTGGCCAGCGGCGCCGTGACCTTCATAGACACCGGCCTGCGCGGCATCGACTCGCTGGCGCTCTATGGAGCAGACATCGCCCTCATCGGCGCGAGCGATACCACGGCCCCGGCCGTTGTCGCGCTCAAACCGGACGGCGGACTTGAAACCCTGCGCTCGGCCGGCGATCCGGGCCTCTCCCCGCCGGACATCTCCAAGGGCGAGATGCTGCGCTTCGAGGACGAAAAGGGGTGTGAACTCTACGCCCTGTTTTATCCCCCGGCGAATGCGTCCGTCAGCGCGCCGCGCGATGAGCGCCCCCCGCTGATTGTGTTCGTGCATGGCGGGCCAACGGGCATGGCCGACCGGGGGCTGAAACTTAAAGTGCAGTACTGGACCAGCCGGGGGTTCGCGGTTTGCGATCTGGATTATTCGGGAAGTTCGGGTTACGGGCGCGCCTACCGCGAGCGGCTCAATGGACAGTGGGGCGTCCGCGATGTCGCCGACGTGGCCGCGCTTGCACGCCACCTGGTTCAGGCGGACAGGGTGGATGGGGACCGGCTGCTGATCTCGGGGGGCAGCGCGGGCGGCTATACGGTGCTGATGGCGCTGGCGAAACTGGACATATTTTCCGCTGGCGCCTGTTCTTACGGCGTCTCGGATCTCGCCCAGCTCCAGCGCATTACTCACAAGTTCGAGAGCGGATATCTTTACGGGCTGACGGGTACGGATGAGGTAAATTGCGAGGCGGTTTTTGCCGGGCGATCACCAAGCAACCTGGCCGGCGACATCACCTGCCCGGTGATTTTCTTTCAGGGGCTGGAAGACAAGGTGGTGCCACCGGAACAATCGCGCACCATGGCCGCGACCCTTCGCCGGTGCGGTGTGCCGGTGACCGCCCTCGAATTCGCCGATGAAGGCCATGGGTTCCGCCGCGCGGAAACCATCATCGAAGTGCTGGAAAACGAATATGCTTTTTATGCACGTGTTCTGGAGTTAAAAAAGGACGGGCATGGATGAGGAAACATGCGAGGCGGTTTCAACGGGACTTCGCAGATTTAGGTTCACCCCAGGGCATCCAGTTGGGAATGCCGGAGGAGTACGAAGATTCAGGGAGGAAACATCATGACCGCCAAGCTCATTCTAACCGCCGCGCTTTTTGGCGCGCTCGCCTTGCCCGCGACGGCACAGGATTTGTCGCGCGGAAAATGGATCGACCTCACGCACCCGTTCAACGCCCGCTCGATCTACTGGCCCACGGCAAAGATGTTCAAGAAGGAGACCGTCTTCGAAGGGCAGACGGAGGGCGGCTTCTATTATTCCGCCTACAACTTTTCCGCCGCCGAGCATGGCGGTACCCATCTGGATGCGCCCATTCATTTTGCCAGGGGCGCGCTGACGGCTGACGCTCTGCCGGTAGCGCAGCTTATCGGACCAGGGGTTGTCATTGATGTTACCCGGCAGTCGGCAAAGGATGTTAATTACCTGGTGAGTGTGCAGGACATAGAGGCGCATGAACAAAAACATGGCCGCATTCCCAAGGGTGCGATTGTGTTGATCAACACCGGTCGCGCGGCGCTCTATCCCGATCGCGAAAAATATATGGGCACCGCCGAGCGCGGGGCCGAAGCCGTGCCCAAGTTGCGTTTCCCGGGGCTCTCGAAGCAGGGAGCGGAATTTCTCGTAAAACGCGGAATCGGTGCGGTTGGCATCGATACACCCTCGATCGATTTCGGGCAGTCCAAGGGCTTTGACGCCCATGTAGCGTTGATGACCAACAATGTTCCGGCCTTCGAGAATGTCGCGGATATGTCGGGGCTGCCGCCGGCCGGCGCAACGATCATAGCCCTGCCGATGAAGATCGAGGGCGGATCGGGCGGACCGCTCCGCATCATCGCCCATCTGCCGGGCGGTTGAATAACGGGCGGCTTGAGCCGTGAACAAGAAGCGGGCGCTCTCCGTCCTGGAGAGCGCCCGCCTCGGCTTGGCAGGGGAGTGCCGGGATTTTACGACTTGGCCTTGCCCTCGATCACCTTGGGCTTGGGGCTGTTGTCGTTGATGGCGATGGTGCGCGGCTTCATGGCTTCGGGGATTTCACGCACCAGGTCGATGTGCAGCAGCCCGTTTACAAAACTGGCGCCGCCGACCGCGACATGCTCCTCAAGCTGGAAGCGGCGCTCGAAGCTGCGTGTCGCGATGCCGCGATGCAGATACTCCGTTTCGCCGCTCTCGTCGGTGTGCTCTCCGCGAACGGTGAGCGTGTTTTCCTTGGCCTCGACATTGAGCTCGCTCTCGGCGAAGCCCGCGACCGCCATGGTAATGCGATACTCGTTCTCGCCGACACGCTCGATATTGTAGGGCGGGTAGGCGGGAGCGTCATTGTCGAACGTTCCGATGGAATCGATCATCGATGCCAGGCGGTCAAAGCCGACCGTGGACCGGTAAAGTGGTGTCAGATCAAAGTGCCTCATCACATATCCTCCTTGTGAAGCAACATGCGGTTTCGGCCCGCCGGGTGTGGCCGGGCCATCCGTGTATTGCGCACCCGTGACTGGCATGCGCATAACAAAAATATAGGGTGGAAAAACGCCGATTCAAGAGGTCTTAACAAGTTGAAAGCCCTGGATTTACTCTCAACAGCTTGTAGCTCCCGCCACGGTTGATATAACAGGCGGCATCCCGCCCGGGCCCCACCGGGTGCCACACCACGAAAGACAGCCCCTCCATCATGACTCTCGCAGGAATTCCGCGCAATCCCGTTCCGCCGGGCGCCGAGGCCGGTATGCTCACCGCGCATGACGGGGCCCAGTTGCGGTATGCGCGCTGGGAGCCGCCGGCGCGCGGGCGCAAGGGAACCGTGTGCCTGTTCGGCGGGCGCGGCGAATATATCGAGAAATATTTCGAAACCGTTTCGGATCTGCGCCAGCGCGGGTTTGCCGTCGCCGCCATGGACTGGCGCGGCCAGGGGGGGTCATCGCGGCCCCTGCGGAACAAATACAAGGGCCATGTGGAGGACTTTGCGCAATATGACGCCGATCTTGCCTTGTTCATGAGCGAGATTGTGCTGCCCGATTGCCCGCCGCCCTATTTCGCGCTCGCTCATTCCTTGGGTGGCAATATCCTCATTCGCGCCGCGTGCATGCGCGATAGCTGGTTCGACCGGATGGTGCTGACCGCGCCGATGATCGCCCTGGGACCGGAGGCACCCCCGCTCGGGCTTATCGATGCGCTGGCGCAGCTGGCCGTGTTCTTCGGCCTGGGCGATCTTTACGTACCACGTGGCGGGAACGACGCGTCGTGCCTGGGACCATTCAAAGGCAATCCGCTCACTTCGGACAGGCGGCGCTATGACATCAACCGGTTGATTCTGGAAGCCGCCCCGGATCTCGGGCTGGGGTCGCCGACAATCGGCTGGGTGCGTGCGGCGGCGGCGTCGATGAAGATGATAAACGCCTTCGGCTTTCCGCCGAGGGTGCATGTCCCGATGCTCATGGTGACCGCCGGGCAGGACCGTATTGTGTCGAACCGTGGAATAGAGGAACTGGCCATGCAGTTGAAAGCCGGGGACCGTATCGTTATCGACGGCGCGCGCCATGAATTATTGCAGGAACAGGACCGCTTCCGCGAACAGGTCTGGTCCGCGTTCGACGCTTTTATTCCAGGGTCGGGTTAACCTGAGCGGTTTTGATGGGAACCAGAGCCGCGCCACCCGCTCCCCCCTGCCCAACCACCCCAAGGCTACACTCACCGGGTGGTTGGGCAGGGGGGAGCGGGTGGCCGGGACTATTTTACAAAAAGCTCTCGTTAACCCGACAGGGTTTTCAGCACCGTTTCATGCAGGGCCGGGTCGCCGCAGGCGACCGCGTGGCCGCCCTCGGCCGCCGGTCCGCCGGTCCAGCTGGTGACGCACCCGCCCGCGCGCTCGATGATGGGAATAAGCGGCGCGATGTCGTGGGCGGACAACCCCGACTCAACCACCAGGTCGATATGCCCCGCCGCGAGCAGGCAATAGGCGTAGCAATCGCCGCCGAACCAGCGCATCCGGACCCGCGCGCTGAGCGCATCGAAGCGCTCTTCGTCCTGAGGCGTCGCGAACAGGTCCGGACTGGTGGAGGACAGGATCGCATCGGCGATATTCGGGCAGGCCCGTGTGGTGATCGCGCGTTCACCTTCCGCGTTGCAGTAATAGGAAAGATTCTCGCCGCTCCAGAAGCGCTCGCCCGTGAAGGGCTGGTTCATCAGCCCCAGAAGTGGTTCTGTGTTTTTCGTCAGGGCGATCAGCGTGCCCCAGAGCGGCAGCCCCATGATGAAGGGGCGGGTGCCGTCAACGGGGTCCACCAGCCAGCAATAGTCCTTGTCCGCCGCGCCGCCAAATTCCTCACCGCGCACCCCATGATCGGGCCAGCTGGCCGCGATTTCGGCGCGCATCACCTGCTCCGCCTGACGGTCCGCGGATGTCACGGGATCGTATGCGCGACCTTCGGATTTGTCCTCAACGCTGCTTAAATTGCGAAAATGTGGCATTACCGCCGCCGCGGACATATCCGCGAGCCGATGTGCAAACGCCAAATAAGCGTCAAATTCGGTCTCTTTAACGTCGCCCGGCAAGACCTGACTCCTCGAGATATTCAGTATAAATAACAATATACTATCAAACTAGATTCCGACTGGAGACTAAGCGGATGCTGGCGCACGGCTTTCCGGCACTAGGAAACTGGTGTGGCAAAAACGCACCACTGGCCGCGAATATTTCGTTAAGACTGGTTAATATCTTGAATCTTGTGCATCGCAAGGACATATTGTTGCAATGCGGTAGTGACATGATTCGTGTCGTACCGCTGCCCACTTTGGGCGTTTCCTCCCTTAGACTTGGGCCGTCCGGTATTCCAGACGGCCCCTTTTTTTGTGGCCTCTTTCACGCTATTCGGCTGCCGCGCGCGGCATATCGAGCAGTGTCGGCATCATTTCGAACATGACCTTAGCAAGGCGCGCAATATCCGCGCGCAGGGTCTCGAAGTCCTTCGAGCGCCGATAGCTCGTTTCGTTCATGTAAAGCGCGCGATTGACCTCGATCTGCAAGGCGTGGCGCCGCTCGCCGGGCCGCCCGTAATGTTCGGTGATGAACCCGCCGGCATAAGGTTTGTTGAAAGCGACCGCATAGCCCATGCCCTTGAGCTGTTCCGCCACCAGACGCGTAAAAGCGGGGTTGCAGGAGGTCGAAAAACGGTCTCCCAGAACAAAATCGGGGCGCGTGCCGCCGCAATCATAGAGCGGATTCGAGGGCATGGAATGGCAGTCAATCAGCACCGCACGGCCGAATTTCGCGATGCTGGCGTCCATCAGGGCGCTCAGGGCCGCGTGATAGGGCTTGTAGAGCGTATCGATCCGCGCCAGGGCGTCGCCGAGGGCGACGGGCCCGCGGTATATCTCCTCCGCTTCGGTCACAATGCGCGCGATGGTGCCCAGACCCCCAACCACCCGCACCGATTTGGTGTTGGCATAGCGCGGCAGGGTCTCGAAAATAAGCGCCGGGTCCAGTTCATAAGGCTCCCGGTTCACGTCGAGATAGGCGCGCGGAAAATGCGCGTGCAGCAATGGCGCGCCAAGGCTCACCACGGGCGCGAAAAGCTGTTCGACGAATGTATCTTCCGATTTCCGCAGGGCCGCCAGGTTCAACCGCGACGCCGCCAGAAACGCCTTGGGGTAGGTCCGCCCGCTATGGGGTGAATTGAAGACGAAAGGCGCAGTTAGCGTCCCGGGTGCGATAATTTCAAAGGGGGTCTCAAGATCCTCTTCGACCGACGCGGTGTCACTGCTGCCCATGGCGAAGCGAAGTCCTGTTTTTCTGAAAAGTTGTCTGATCACGTAATTCCGCACCCGTTCCCCGGTTGAACTGTGCCAAGCCGCGTTCGTTGAGTCCAGAACCTTTATTCCGCCCGAACGGGTGCCGCACGGGCGTGGAGAAAAACGGGATGTAAGCCGGCAATCCGCGCCGCGTTTACGATTTTCGTACCAAATTGGGGTCTAATTGGCGCGAAACGGGTATCAAAGGTAGCGGTATGACAGTCAAAGAGCTTCAAGACGGCAAGATGCACAGAATTCTTCTGGCCGAAGACGACGAGGATATGCGCAAGTTTCTCGTCAAGGCGCTACAGAATGCGGGCTATGACGTGACCTCCTTCGCCAATGGGATGGAGGCCTATGAGCGGCTGAAGGAAGAACCCTTCACGCTGCTGCTGACGGATATCGTCATGCCGGAGATGGACGGGATTGAACTGGCGCGCAAGGCCGCCAGCCTCGACCCGGACCTCAAAATCATGTTCATCACCGGCTTCGCCGCCGTCGCGCTCAATCCCGACAGCCAGGCGCCCAAGGACGCCAAGGTGCTCTCCAAGCCGTTCCATCTGAAAGACCTCGTCGGCGAGATCGAGCGGATGCTCGCGGATTAGGGGTGTAGACTGTCCCAGGCTGGCGCATCCGCCTTGCCTCTAACCTGCATTGCCGATATAGGACTGACGAAGCCGCGTGCCGCCGGACTGCTTAAGGTCGGCACGGCATGGGCGGGCGATTAGCTCAGCTGGAAGAGCGCTTCGGTGACATCGAAGAGGTCGCAAGTTCAAGCCTTGCATCGCCCACCATTTTCCCTTGAAGTCTCAAGCTCCCTTGCAGGTAGGCCGGTTTTACCGCACGCCGCCGGTCACTTTCTTGCGCATTTTTTTGGGCGTTTTCTTCGGCGCCGTTCCCGAGCGCGCTATCATCCACTTGTCGACAATGCTCAATATCGCCGGCAGGAAGATCATCGCGCCGGCGAGCGCGGTGAGGAGCACGACGAAAGTAATCTGTCCGTAGAGCCGGACCATGGGCAGTTCGCTGATGACCGTCACGGCGGTGCCGGAGATAAGGATTATGGTGGCGACGATCAGCACCGGCCCGATGGCTTTGAGCGTTTCGCCGATCGCGGCGTCCACGTCTTTCGTCCTGGCGCGCGCCAGCCTGTACCGGTTCAGCACATGAATTGTGCTGTCGACGGCGATGCCGAAGGCAATGGTGAAGGCCACCACGGAAGTGAATTGCAGGCCGTGGCCGTTGAAGTAGAGAAATGTACCCGCAACCGCGATGGGCAGCAGGTTCGGCGCGATGGAGGCGAGGCCATAGAGGGGCGAGCGCATGGCCAGTCCGATCAGTACTATAATGACCCCGATGGCCAGCGCCAGGGACTGGTTCAGCTTGCCGATCATTTCGGTGCTGGCGCGCGCCGATAGCGGCGTCAGGCCCGTGACGTAAAACTCCACGCCCGGATTGGCGTCGCCGAGCATTTCCAGTTTCTTCTCCAGGGCCTCCAGTGCCGGGATCAGCACATCGGATTCAATTGCCGGTATCTGCGCCGTCAGCAGGACCGAATTGTTCTGCCGGGACGACAGAGAGCTGCTCAGGGGCGAGTTGGCTTTTTCAAGGAAGCGAAACACGTTGTCCCGGGCTTGCCCGCCGCCTTCCATCCAGCGTTCGACGCTGGTCAGGGATGTCACGGAGCGGAGATTGGGTTCATCCTCTAAAATGGCGTGCGCCTTGGCGACAATCGCGAGGGTTTTATCGGATTGCAGCTTGTGCGTCCTGGGGAACTGGATCATGAGCCGCAGTGCGTTCGCGCCGCCGAGACGGGCGTCGATCTTCTGAATGGCTTCAAAGGCGGCATTCCCCTCGGGCAGGTTCTCCTGATAGCTGTAGCGCGGCTCGTTCTGGGCGTAGAAGACGCCTGCCACCAGGGTCAACGCAATCCCGGCGGCGGCGATCGCGCGGGGGGAGGACTGGATTGCCCGGGCCGCCGCCTGGCTGATGGCGCCCGTTTTGGATGCGAACCAGTATTCGCCCGCGCCCGCCGCTCTCTTGCGCGGGGTGCGCGCCAGAAACAGGGCCGACATGGCCGGCACCAGCACGATGGTCGCGACATAGGCGATCGCGGTGCCGAGCGCGGCCGTCAGCCCGAACCGGGAGATGAAATCATGGGGCACCAGCGCCAGCGACAGGAGCGCCAGCGTGGTTGTCACGGAGGTAAGAACGCAGGCCGGCCCAACCTCGCGCACACCTGTTTCAATGGCGTCGTCGAGCGCCATTCCGCCGGCGATATTGTGGCGGATGCCAAACAGCAGATGCAGGGCGTCGGAAAATACAATGACGATCACCAGCACGGGGATGATATTGGTGAGCACATTCACGTCCTGCCCGGCCATGGCCATACTGCCGGCGAGCCACACCACCCCCACCGCGGCCGGCACGCCCGCCATGGCCACATAAGCCCAGCGCCGGAAGAAGAACCAGCACAGCCCGAGACCGAGCACCAGACCGGCAAGCGCAAAGCGGCTCTGGTCGCGAATAAGCGCGCCGATGATTTCCACCCGCATGGCCGCCAGTCCCGTCACGCTGAAGCGCAGTCCGGAGCCTTCGAGGGTCGAGCTTGCGGTCTCATTGACGCTGGCAAGAATCTTTTTGAGTTCGTCGACGCCGCGCTCCTTGTCCTTCAGGGCGATAACCATAAGCGTTGTCCGGGAGTCGTCCGAGAGCAGCTTGCCGGCGATCAGCGGATGAGTCAGCACTTCCTTGCGAATTTTCTGCAAATCGGTATCGGCGGCAATCTGCGGCGGGAACAGGCCCTGCGCATTGCCTTCGGCATCGGGCGGGTAGCGTGCCGAAAAAATCGACAGCACATATTTGACATCCCCGGAGAGGCTCAAATCCAGATGCAGGAAGCGCAGGGCGTTGAGCGCCCTGGCCTCAAACACATCTTCGCCCTCCACGACCAGCAGGATATCGCGGCCCGCCCCGGGATATTGCCGTGTGACTTCTTCCAGGACCGCGAAGCCCTGAGAATCCGAACGGAAGATTTCGCGGATGTCGCTGTTGAATTCCAGCCGCGCCGCGAAGAACAGGAAGAGCGGCAGGGTCGCGGCAATAAAGAGAAGCGTGGCGCGCGGATAACGGGCCGACAATATGCCCAGTTTCTCCAGGCCGAAGCCAGCTGTCATGGTCGGTGAATCCTTAGTCTGTTGGAGTAATCCGAGCAGTTCCGCCCATTGAAGCGACACCTGCGAAACAAGGCGCCTCCGGTTACGCGAAAAGGGGACCGGTATATTTCATCGCGCCTCTCTAGCAGGCCCGCTTCAACAGGCCAAGAGGCGATGAACCGCAGCATCAGGCAGGCCGCGCGTTAGTTATCGTTTCAATTATGTCAAAATGTGAGCGCTCAAGCTGTTGACTCAATCCCTTGCGTCGCAGATGTTTAGGCCAGAGCAGTTCGTAAACGGCGAAAACACGCCGGGCACTGCTGCTTTGGTGGGTTCCGGGGGCGAAGCTCAGGGGGCTCACGGCGTATTTCGACCATAAAAGAACGACTATTGAAGTACTGTGTTATCTCAAGGGAGGAGATCCTCATGAAACGCATTTTGCTTGGAGCCATTGGTGCTCTGGCAATGGGTGCAACTGCCGCAAGCGCGGGCACCCTCGCTGATGTTAAGGCTCGTGGCAGTCTTGTCTGCATCGTGAATTCCGGCTTTGTCGGATTTGCGTCCACCGACAAGGACGGCAAGTGGCAGGGTTACGACGTTGACTATTGCAAGGCGACCGCCGCCGCCGTTCTGGGCGACCCCAGCAAGGTCAAGTACAAGCCTGCTACGGGCAAGACCCGCTTCACCATCCTGAATTCCGGCGAAGGCGACGTGCTGTGGCGGAATACGACCTGGACGTTTGTCCGCGACGTGGATGTGAAACTCGCATTCCAGGGCGTCAACTATTATGACGGCCAGGGCTTCATGGTGAACAAGAAACTCGGCGTCAAGAGCGCCAAGGACCTGGATGGCGCATCGGTCTGCATTCAGACCGGCACCACGACGGAATTGAATCTCGCTGACTATTTCCGTGTCAACAAGATCAAATATGAGCCCGTTCCGACCGAGAACAACGAAGAATCCAGGCGGAACATTCTGGCTGGACGCTGCGATGTGTACACCACGGACGCATCGGGCCTGGCCGCAACGCGTGCGACCTTCAAGGATCCCGAGAACTGGGTGATCCTGCCGGAGATTATCTCCAAGGAGCCGCTCGGTCCCGTCACGCGTCACGGCGATGACAACTGGAGCGACATCATCCGCTGGGTCAAGAATGCCATTTTGGCTGCCGAGGAACTCGGAATCACCCAGGCGAATGTTGAAGCCATGGCTGCAAAGGCCGGCAACAACCCGGAAATCAATCGTCTTCTGGGCACTGAAGGCGACCTTGGCGGAATGCTCGGCCTCGACAAGAGGTGGGCCGTGAATGCGATCAAGGCCGTGGGCAACTTTGGCGAAATCTTCGAGCGCAATATCGGCACGAAGACTCCGGTTGGGCTGGAGCGCGGTTTGAATGCGCTGTGGACCGACGGTGGCCTGCAATACACGCCTCCGTTCCGGTAGGCCGCGAAACTTACGTGGTTTGACCACATGAATATGCCGTGCCGGGCTTTCGTCCGGCACGGCAGCCCTGGCAAGACATCAACGCAATTGTGGGGTTGGCGCCCCCGGTGTTGCTGAACCTGCAGGGCAAAGGGGGGCTGCATAAATACAGTCCGGTATTTTTTTAGCTCGTCGCTAACAATAAAAGCGGGTGGGAACGTGGCTTCAATAGATACACCGGCGCCGCCGTCGCATTCAAACAGGCCGTCAGCGCATTCAGACAGCGGGGACAGAAATTTACTTGCCCGGCTGTGGTACGACAAGAAAACGCGCGGCGTTCTTTTGCAAATTCTGACGGTCGCGCTTCTGTTAGCGTTTGTTTCCTACATCACATCGAATGCGATCGCCAATCTGGAGCTGCTCGGCAAGACCTTCAGCTTCGATTTTCTCAGTGAGCCGGCCCACTACGATATCAATCAGACTCTGATCGAATACAGCTCAAAGGCCACCCATCTGCGCGCCGGCATCGTCGGAATGCTGAACACGCTTCTGATCGCTGTCTGCGGGATCATCCTTGCGACCATTCTCGGATTTTTGCTGGGCGTGTTGCGGCTTTCGCCCAACTGGCTGGTCAGCAATATGGTCTATTGCTATATCGAATTCGTTCGCAACACGCCCGTACTGCTTCAGATTCTGCTGGTTCACGGCCTTGTGGTTCATGTGCTGCCGAAACCCAGAGACGCGCTGGAGTGGGCGAATATCTCGGATGCCGTATTCTTCACAAATCGCGGTGTATTTTCGCCTATGCCACTGCCGCAGGATGGATTTGGCTGGGTAACCGCCACGTTCGTTCTTGCTGTCGTCGGCAGCATTATATTCGCGCGATGGGCCAAGAAGCGTCAGGATGAAACCGGCCAGCATCTCCCCGTTTTCCTTATTTCGCTGGGTGCGGTTTTCGGACTGCCATTGCTAGCATATCTGCTGGCGGGCTCTCCTCTTGGCTGGGATATTCCTGAACTCAAGGGGTTTAACTTCCGTGGCGGGTTTGTGATCCGGCCGGAATTTCTGGCGCTCTGGATTGCCCTCTCGCTCTACACGGCCGCCTTTATCGCGGAGATCGTGCGGGCCGGAATTCTGGCCATCGACAAAGGTCAGTGGGAAGCGTCCCTTGCCGTGGGCATGAGCCGCAGCCGGACACTGAACCTGGTTATTATCCCGCAGGCCATGCGCGTGATCGTGCCGCCGCTGACCAGCCAGTATCTGAATCTGACCAAGAACTCGTCACTGGCGATCGCCATCGGCTATATGGATGTCGTGGCGACAGTCGGGGGCATTACCCTGATGCAGACCGGCAAGGAAATGGAGACGATGATTATCGTCATAGGGTTCTATCTGAGTGTTTCCCTGTTCATTTCATCGATCATGAACTGGTACAACAACCGCATCAAGCTGGTCGAAAGATAGGCGGAGAGTGGATTAGATGAGCGACGCAAGCACAACGGAAAGCTACGCGCCGGGTACTCATCCCGACCTGCCGCCACCGCTGCTGGAATCGGGGGCGATCTACTGGGTCAGGAAGAACCTGCTGTCGAGCTGGACCAATATCGGACTGACCATTGCCGGGGTCTACGCCCTGTGGCTGATCGTTCCGCCGTTTTACGACTGGGCGTTTGCCGATGCGGTTTTCACCGCGGCTGACCGGTCCGAGTGTCAGTCTCTGGGCGACGGCGCCTGCTGGGCCTTTATCCAGGAGCGTTTCACCATATTCATTTACGGGTTCTATCCCGAAGCGGAGCGCTGGCGCACGATCGTGACCTTTGCGCTTCTGTTCGTGGCGATCGGCCCTTTGCTGTTCGACAATTTCCCCCATCGCGGCAAGGCCATGCTGTTCTCGCTGTCCTATCCGTTCATCGCCGCATGGCTTCTGCTGGGCGGTTTCGGGCTCACCCCCGTTGGGACCGACGAGTTTGGCGGGATGCTTCTGAATCTCATCGTCGGCATTACCGGCATCACTTTCTCGCTGCCCATCGGGATTGTGCTCGCACTGGGGCGCGCGTCCCAATTGCCGGCCGTGCGGATAATCTGCATATCCTTCATTGAGTTCATCCGCGGCGTTCCGCTCATTACACTGCTGTTTCTCGCCTCGACCATGCTGAGCTACTTCCTCCCCCCCGGCACCAGTTTCGATCTGCTGATGCGGGTGCTGATCATGGTGACGCTGTTTGCATCGGGCTATCTGGCCGAAGTGGTTCGCGGCGGCCTTCAGGCCATCCCGCGCGGGCAGTATGAAGCCGCTGATTCCATGGGGTTGAAATACTGGCAGTCCATGCGGCTGATCGTGCTTCCGCAGGCGCTGAAGATTTCCATTCCCGGTATCGTCAATACCTTCATCGGGCTGTTCAAGGACACCACCCTGGTCATCATCATCGGCCTGTTCGATATGCTGGGCATGGGCCGCTCCTCGCTTGCCGACGCCAAATGGGCGGGCCTCTCGAGCGAGGTGTATATTTCGATCGCGGTCTTCTTCTTCCTGTTCTGCTTCGCCATGTCGCGTTATTCGCTGTATCTGGAGAGAAAGCTGGAGACCGGCCACCGGATCTAGATTCATGGTCAGATCAGGAGGCGGTGGGCATGATTGACAATTGGGCTGCCGGAAAATATGGTCCGGTCGGCTTGCGGGCGCGGCGGTTTTTCTGCCGCCCGCATTTAGTGTTAAAGAGGCGATTGCCATGAAGGTCAGGAATTCACTGCGTTCACTGCGCAAGCGGCACCGGGACAATCAGGTGGTGCGCCGGCGCGGCCGCGTCTATGTCATCAACAAGACCAACCGGCGCTTCAAGGCCCGGCAGGGCTGACACCCGCTCTGCATTTTTTGCTGTCACAATGAATTTCTTTGACGGGCATTTGGCGCGGGTCCTATGCTTATGCCCATGACTTGCGCAAAATCACGAATGCTCCGCCGTTCGGCCCTTGGTCTTCTTTTCTTTGCGGCCCTGAGCGTGCCGGCCGTGCAGGGGGAACCGGGCGGCGATAACGGACCCCAGGCTTCCGCGCCGGAGAAATTCCGCTCATCGGGAGAAAAGTCCGGCACCGAAACCGAGCGGCGCCAGCTGCTCGGCGAACTCTATGACCGTCTCGGCAAGGCGGAAAACCCGGACAGCGCCCGGCTCATTGCTTCGGCCATCGAGAAACTGTGGCTGCGGTCGGGAAGCGACACTGTCGATTTGCTGATGTCGCGGGCGGGGGTTCTGATTATGGGCGCGCAACCCGGAACGGCCCTGCATATCCTGAATTCCATTGTCGAGCTGGCGCCGGGGTATTCCGAAGGGTGGGCGCGCCGCGCGGCCCTCTATTTCAATCTGAAGGAATTTAGCAAATCGCTTGACGATCTGCGCCAGGCGCTGGCGATCGATCCCTCCCACTACAAGGCCATTCAGGGTCTGGGGTTTCTTATGCTGGAGTTGGGTGACAAGAAAGCGGCGCTGCAGGCTGTCAGAAAAGCCTTGAAGGTATATCCTCACCTTGAGGCCGCGCGCAAAGCGGAAGAAGAGCTGACTCGCGAAGTCGAGGGCCAGAGCATCTAACGGGCTTTTACGGTTTCATGAGCTGGCCGGCGCCGTATTCAATCGATTCACCTCATCCTGAGGAGGGCCGAAGCGCCGTCTCGAAGCATGAGGTGCCGTTTGAATAGGATTGAACGCGATACGATCTAGATACCCCCGGCTTCATTTTCTCCGACAAACGCCACCCGGAGCAGATTGGTCGCGCCGGGTGTGCCAAGGGGCACGCCCGCGGAAACGATAATTCTTTGCCCCGGTTTTGCAAAACCTTCGCGGAAGGCGATCCGGCAGGCCTTTTCAACCATTTCATCGAGGTCTTCCGCATCGCCCGTGAGGACACAATGCAGGCCCCAGACCATGGCCAGACGCCGCGCTGTCGCGGCGATAGGCGTGAGCGCGATGACCGGCTGGCGCGGGCGCTGGCGCGCGGCCCTCATGCCGGTTGAGCCGGAGCCGGTGTAGCAGACAATGGCCGCGAGACTGAGCGTTTCCGACACCGTGCGCGCGGCAGCCGAGATCGCATCCGCGGCGGTTGCTTCAGGTTCGATTTCCTGGGCGTGAATGAGCTGCTCATAGCTGGCATCCTGCTCCACCTCGATGGCGATCTTGTCCATGGTGGCGATTGCCTCCATCGGAAACTGGCCGGCGGCGCTTTCCGCCGAGAGCATGATCGCGTCGGCGCCGTCAAACACAGCTGTCGCGACGTCCGAGACTTCCGCGCGCGTGGGAACCGGCGCGGTAATCATGGACTCCAGCATTTGGGTAGCGATGACCACCGGCTTGCCGGCGCGTCTTGCGGCACGGGTAATGTGCTTCTGGAGTCCGGGAACCTGCTCGAGCGGCATCTCCACGCCAAGGTCTCCGCGTGCGACCATGAGGCCATCGGACAGCTCAAGTATGGCGTCCAGATGCTCGATTGCCGAGGGCTTTTCGATCTTGGTCATAATCGCCACGCGCCCGCGGGTCAGCTTGCGGGCCTCGGCCACGTCGTCGCCGCGCTGGACGAAGGACAGTCCGATCCAGTCGGCGCCCAGATCAACCGCCTGTTCCAGATCCTTGCGGTCCTTGTCCGTCATGGCGCTGAAGGGCAGCACCGTATCGGGAAGGGAGATGCCTTTCCGGCTGGCCAGCGCGCCACCGGCGATAACCTCCGCGCTGACGGTATCGGACGTCGTTTCGCGCACGGTCAAATGCAGTTTGCCATCGTCCAGAATAAGCTTGTGTCCCGGCTCTACCGCGCGGAATATTTCCGGGTGCGGGAGGAAGACCCTTTGCGCCGTGCCTGCATCTTCATTCCGGTCGAAGCGGAATATCTCGCCCTCTTTGAGCTCGGCCGCGCCGTCCGCGAATTCACCGATCCGCAATTTGGGTCCCTGCAAATCAACCAGAATGCCAATGGGCCGGCCGGCGTCGGCCTCAATCTTGCGAATGACGCGGTGAAGCTCGCTCAGTCCTTCCGCCGTGGCATGGCTCATATTGATGCGAAAAACATCGGCGCCTGCTTCAAACAGGCGCCGGATAGTTGCGGGATCGGAAGAGGAAGGACCAAGTGTGGCGACGATCTTGACCCGGCGGTTTCTTTTCATTGATTCTTGGCTCTTCGCTCGACTTTATCCTGAAGCGTTATGGTCCAGCTCTTCTCGTCCTTGGTGTCGACTTCGAAAAACCGCGTCCTGTTGAAGCCGCGCTCCTCGCACCGGCTCGTGCCCCGGATTTCGAAGGCTTTGTCTTCCGTGCACATAAAGAATTCGGATTTGTTCGCGGCAACGTCCTCGTTTCTATCCCAAACGCCGGGCCGGTCATAGTCTATTGCGTGAACATAGTAGAAGCGCGCGATAAGGTCGCCCTTGATCAATGTCCAGCATACGCTGGAGGGGATACTCCACCATCCTTCGCTGACCCAGCCTTCCTTGCCCTTGTAGCCGATGACAACGCCCACGCGGCTCGGCGTCGTATTGCAGAGCTTCAGGTCCGCCCGGGCGGGTGACGCGCCAAAGGGCGTGCCCGCCGCAAGCAAAATCGCGGCAAGCCCGCCGATCAGGAGGTTTTTGAAACAGACTGACATGTATCAGCGCGGGTCGTCGTTCATATTCGGTTCAAGAGTCAATCAGTATCACTCGAAAATCATTAACGTTCGTGCGCGTGGGGCCGGTCATTACCAAATCTCCCAAGGCGCCGAAAAACCTGGAAGAGTCGTTATCCTGTAGAAATTTGTCGGGGTTAAGGCCTTTTGCGGCGGCGCGCCGCGCCGTGGAGGGGTCGACAATGGCGCCGGCCGGGTCATCGGCGAGGCCCTCGCCCCCATCGGTGCCGTCGGTGTCCGCCGCCAGCGCCGAAATTCCCGCCGCGCCATCCAGCGCGCCCGCGAGAGCCAGCGCATATTCCTGGTTCGGCCCGCCTTTTCCCTGTCCCGTGACGGTAACTGTTACTTCGCCGCCCGAGAGCAGCGCCGTGCGCCCCCCGCGCGCCTTGCATTCCTGCGCCAGGCGCGCATGTTCGCGCGCCACGCCGCGGGCCTCGCCTTCGATTGAGTCGCCCAGCATATTCACCTCATATCCTAGCATTTCAGCGTGTTTCGCCGCCGCCAGAAGCGCATCCGCGGGGCGCGAGACAAGGATATATTCGGACGTGGCGAACAAGGGGTCATCGGGAAGCGGCGTCTCGTTGCGCTCATCGCGCAGCGCTGCGGCAACGGAAGCTGGAAGATCGATGTTTCTGTCCTTCAGGATTTGCCGCGCATCTTGAAGCGTCGTCGGATCGCCAACCGTGGGCCCGGACCCGATTGCCGAAGGGTCATCGCCCGGCACATCGGAGATGGCGAGTGTAATGACACGCGCCGGGGCCGCGGCCCCGGCGAGACGCCCGCCCTTGATTTGCGAAAGATGCTTGCGCACGCAGTTGATTTCGCTGATGGGCGCGCCCGAGGCCAGCAACGCTTTCGTCACCTCCTGCTTTTCTTCAAGGCTTATCCCCTTTGCCGGTGCGCTCCACAGGGCGGAAGCCCCGCCCGACATCAGCACCAGAACCATGTCTTCGCGCTTCGCGCGTTGCGCGATCTCAAGGGCCCGTGCCGCAGCTTCGGCACTCGCGCGCGTCGGCACCGGGTGCCCGGCTTCCAGCATTTCTATCGCTTTTGCCGGCGAGGAGAAGCCGGTACGGGTGACGGCGCAGCCGGTAAGCGCAGGCGCCGCACTCCCTGCAAGATAGTGCGCTTCCGCCGCCTGGACCATTGCCGCCGATCCCTTGCCCGCGCCAAGTATGATGAGCTGGCCATCCTCCGGCGGGTCCGGCAGGGCGGGAGGGACGCAGACCAGCGGGTTGGCCGCCTCCACGGCGGCCTCGAGGAGCTGCATCAGGTGCTGGCGCTGTTCACTGACGGTCATGGAGTGGAATGTTCTTTCCTGTATTTTGGCCGTGCGGCATAGATCCCGGAAAGAATAAGCAGGCCGCCGCCAAGCTGCCATACTGTAACCTGTTCGGAAAGGATCACCCACGCCATCGAGGCGGCGGCGAGCACTTCGATGAACATCACCAGCGATGAAAAGACCGCCGGCAGGTGCCCCAGGGCGTAGGCGGTAAATCCCTGGCCCGCAACCTGGGAAATCAGCGCCAGGGCGCACAGCGCCGCGAGCCCCTGCAAGCTTTGCGGCAACATCTGATCTTCAAGCAGGAGGGCGGCGGCGAGCAGGAAACCGGTGCTGACGAGGGCGGGATAGAACATCACCTGGGCCGGGCTCATGCGCCGCCTTGCAAAGGCTACCGACAGGAAATAAGCGCCGAAAAAACCGGCCGTAATCAATCCGGCAATGTCGCCATTTACATTTTCGGGTTTGAAGGTCTGGCTCGCGCCAACCAGAAAAACCGCTCCCAGGACTCCGGATGCGACGCCGGCCAGAATGCCCTTCGTGATCTTTTCCTTCAGAAACATCCAGGCGCCGAATGCGACCGCCAGCGGGGTCATGGTGGCGAGCAGGGTGGCGTTGGCGATGGAGGTATTCATGATGGCCAGATGCCAGAAAAACAGATCTCCCGCGAACAGAAAGCCAATCCCCAGAATCAGCTTCCAGTCCCTCGCCGGATCGAGCGCGGGAGCGTCCATGCGCGTTTTCTCGATGCGGAGCCACAGCCACAGCACCGGAACCGCGAGCGCCATGCGCCAGAAAGCGCTGGTGAAGGGCCCGACATCCGCTAGCCTTACGAAAATCGGCGAAGCGCCCATCGCCACCGCGCCCAGCACCAGAGCGGCGAAGGGAAACGCGAATGCGCTCTGTGACAGGGCTCCGGGGCGGGGCGGCATTTTCCGTGAAATTTCCTCATGAGTGCATGACCTGGGCTGTAGCGCTTACTATAGTGCCCACGATGAAGAGACTAGCCGATAGGGCACCCGGTGGAGAGGCAAAAGTGTTTTCCCCTTTTTCGTGTATTGAAGGCGAGGCGGGCGCCGGACTGCTGATTGTGTGCGATCACGCCAGCAACGCGCTTCCCCCCGAATATGGAACGCTTGGGCTCGATCCGGAGCAGCTTGAACGCCATATCGGCTATGACATCGGCGCGGCGGGGGTGGTCGGGGAAATCTCCCGGCGGCTCAATGCGCCGGCAATTCTATCGGGCTTCTCGCGGCTTCTCATCGACGCCAACCGGGGGGATGACGATCCGACCCTCATCATGCGTCTTTCCGACGGCGCGGTTGTGCCGGGAAACGCGGCTCATGACGCGGCGGAGCGGCAGCGGCGGGTTGACCAGTATTACACCCCCTACCATAGCGCCATCGAAACCGCGATTGATGGCGCCATCGCCGCGGGATATCCACCCGCCCTCCTGTCGGTTCATACATTCACGCACAACTGGCGCGGAACCCAGAGGCCCTGGCATGCGACCATTTTGTGGGACAACGACCCGCGGATGCCGGTGCCGATGCTCGAGGCGCTGCGCGCGGAAGATGGCCTCGTCATTGGCGAAAATGTGCCTTATTCGGGAGAATTGAAGGGCGACTGCCTCTATCGCCACGGGACGAAGCGCGGGCTGGCCCACGCGCTCATTGAGATCAGGCAGGACCTTGTGCGCGAGACCGCCGGGCAGCTTGAATGGGGTGAGAGGCTGGCGCGTATCGTGGGCGCGGTGCTGAAGGACAGTGCGCGCGATGCGCCACTCAATTCGGTGCGCCACTACGGGTCCAATACCGACACACGCGCCACAGCCTGAACCAACCATAGGAGCCGCACATGGCCGATATAGATGCAAAGACGAGACAGGAACTGGAGGCCGCCGCGTTCCGGCGGCTGGTGACCCATCTGCGCGCCAATCCGGACGTGCAGAACATCGATCTGATGAATCTGGCCGGGTTTTGCCGCAATTGCCTGTCGAACTGGTACCGCGACGCGGCCAATGAAAAAGGCATTGGTCTGTCGAAGGAGGATTCGCGCGAGATCGTCTATGGCATGGCTTACGGAGAATGGAAGGAGAAACACCAGAAGGAGGCCTCCGCTGAGGACCTGGTCCGTTTTGAAGAGGCCCGCCCGAAAGAGAGCCGGGACTGAAAGCGCTTTTTCGCACAGGAACTTTCTTATCACTGGATAACTCGTGTGCCCGTCTTGATCGTCTTCCCCGCTGTGGCTACTCCTTGGGGCCCACGAAACGCCCGCCCTTCCCGGCGCAACAGGGTAGACCCCCATGTCCGACGTATTGCAATCTGGAACCCGCGATCATTTGCGTGCTTTTGTCGAGCGCATCGAGCGGCTGGAAGAGGAAAAAGCGGCGCTGACCGGCGACATTCGCGAGGTCTATTCAGAGGCCAAGGTCATGGGTTTCGATGCGAAGATATTGAGGAAGGTGGTGGGCCTGAGAAAGCAGGATGCCCAGGAGCGCGAGGAGCAGGAAGCGGTGCTCGCCACTTATCTGATGGCGCTCGGCATGGTGCCCGGGGACGACCCCGCGATTTAGGTTAGGGACTCATACCAGGGGTATTGATTCAGAACTCGCGTCTCGAAGAATGTGCGAACCGGTCAAAGCTACCCGCCGCCTGTATCAGTTGAAATGGGCCAGTCCCGCTTACCGGCTGGCGGTGCGGATGCGCGTCATGGCCACCGCACTGGCGGTCTTGCTGCTTGATGTGCCGAAGGTCACCAGGGCCAGTTTCTGCGTATAGCCAAGACCTTTCGCGAGCGAGGCCGAATAGCCGCCTTCGTGGTCTTTGAACAGATAGCCCTCTTCATCCGCGCCCGGCGCCGTCAGCTGCGCTAGCTGGCGATCCGAGGCGATGCGTGCATCCCCCAGCAGCGTAACCACTGAAAATGGCAGGTAGGTCAACTCCTCAGGGTGCTCGGCATCGGCAAGTTGCGTAATGGCAATCCCGGGCGTGGCCAGGGGAGCCTTGACGACAACCGGTTCGCGAGCCGGCGACAAAGCGGCCGTGCGCAGGGCCGCCAGATCCGGCCCGGCGGGCGGGGCGGGGGGCGTTTCGCGCGGTATCGAGGCGGTCGTTTCCATCGAGGCCCCGGGCCATTTGAGGGAAGTTGGCGTCAAGCCCGCCATCAACATTTTAGCGGGAAGCCTGATTTTGCTTTTCGTTTCGATGAAGCTGTCGATCTTCCGGTCCAGCTTGGCTATTGCAATGCGGGAATCGCGCCTGGTAATCGGGCGGCCGTCGCGCGGCAAATACTCGGTCTTGCCGTTGGGGAACAGGGCCGCCAGCTCCTGGCGCGGCAGGCGCGGCCAGTTGCGCACGCGCCCGGTGTCCACATGGATGAATGGACGCCCGGATTTGGGGTAGTAACCGACTCCGCCGACCTCGCGCACCAGCGCGGAATTCCTCAACTTCTTGACCGGAACATCGGGAAAGTGAATATCGGCGGCCTTGCCCAGAATATGCTGACTCTTGCGGGCCTGGCCCCCGCCCCGGCGCCGAAGCCTCTCGTTGGTCTTTTTCGACCGGTAGGCGGAAATCAGATGGATCGGCTCGCTGGAGCCGAGTTCCTGATACAATTCCCAGATCGTATTGATCAGTTCCGGGTCCATCCTTGTCGGCTTATCGCGGCGCCAGTCCCGCATGATGTAATTGATCTGCTTCATGCCGTCGGGCAGGAAATTGCCCTCACGCATGAATTTTATCGTAACCGTTTCCTTGGTGTTGACATTGTAGAAGGTGAGGGACCGGCTATCGCCCGCCGCCTGCGCACCCCAGGTGGCCCCGGCAACGCCAAGGGCTCCGGCAAGACCCACAGTCAGGGCCGCAGGTAAAAACGCCCGCGTTGCGCGCTCGAAAACTGGTCGCAAGATTTCCCCCGGTCCCTACTGTTGCCGTATGACTGATACGGTGGTCCCCACAACATGTGTCGGCCCACATCCCTATCCTGAGTTTAACAGCGGCGGCGGGGGCCGACGCCATGTTTCAGGTCATATCATTAAGCAATAGTAACTTTGGAATTGCGAGGAAACAATGGCGCAAACGCAAACTCACGCGCACCTGGCACAATGCAGGGCGCGTGAGTAAATGCTAATTCCCTGAATAATCTAGAGATTCAGGGCTTTTGCCATGCGCGCGTCATGACCGTAGATATCGGCGAAATAGGTGACTTTTCCGCTTTTTTCCACGCGCGCCGTGAAGTAGGTGATGTTAACCGGAACCGGCGTCTTAAGGTTCACGCGCTGATTCGGTTTACCTTTGAAAGCGGCGGCAACACGGCCCGCTGTCCAGCCTGGGTTGACGCGGGTAAGGAGGATTTCCGCGAGCTTGCGCGGGTTACGCACCCGTACGCAACCATAGCTGTAGGCACGCACGGTTTTGTCGAACAGGTTTCTGGTCGGCGTGTCGTGCAGATAGACAACATGCTTGTTCGGGAACTTGAACTTCACGGCTCCCATGGCATTGTTCGGTCCGGGCATCTGATAGAAGCGGTACTGGCTGATATTCACCTTGTTCCAGTTGACCTTGGAGGCGTCTATGTTCTTGCCCTTGTATGAGACAAACATATTTTGCTGTTCAAGGACCCTCGGGCGCGATGAAGACCTGAACCATCCACCACCGCGGTCCTGCTGGATGAGGGGAATAATTTTATCTCTCTTGATGCCGTTGGGGACGTTCCAGTAGGGCTTGAACACCAAAAATTTCATCGAGTCCGAGAAAACCGGCGTCTGGTTCCTGGGCCGGCCGACGATGACCCGCGCGTCGGTGACCACCTCTTCGCCATCATAAACGCGATAACGGAATTCAGGGATATTCACCCGGACATTCAGCTTGTCGAGATTGTTCGGAATCCAGCGCCAGCGCTCCATGTTCGCCAGGATTGTCTTCATCCGGTACTTCGGGGCCTTACCGCCATTGAGTGCGCGGCGGGTCTGCGGACCAACGAGACCTTCGGCCGACAGACCGCGTTTTTTCTGAAAGGCCTTGACCGCCATTTCGAGTTCGGAGCCATACACGCCGGCCTTGAACAGCGGAACGCCGTCCTTCATGGGCACCGGCACTTTCAGCCGCTTGCGCAGCAGTACGATTTGCTCATGGGTAACGCCGGGCCTGAGCGTGGGACCTTTCGGAATTACAATGCGCTTTTCCTCGGTGGTGGGGCCGCCGCGCATTTTCAGGAGGACCTGCCGCAAAGCCTCGAACTGAGGATGCTTGGGGTTGAAGTCCCGCAGATAGGGGGCCGGGTCGTCCAGCACCGCCATCCGCTCCATCATCTCGGAGGGTACGGGGAGATCAAGCGTCGGATCCAGACTATACCTGATTTCCTGCGGCGCCTTGCGTCCGCCGCGTGCATGGCGCGCATAGGCCAGCGCCGCATGGCTCATTTTGAGTTCGAATTCAGCCAGGCGCGCGGTCGGAGTAGTGTCGCTGGAAGAAAGCACGATTTCTTCAGGCAGATCATAGTCGCCCGGATTGAGGCCATAATCGGCCGCGCGGGTAAGTTCTTTTATGACAAGGCGGGCCTTGGGCAGGAGGCCGTTTTCATCGACCCAGAGCATTTTTCCGCTTTCAGCGTAATATGCGACCAGAGCGCCGTGCTCGGCCGTTTCATATTTGCTCTTTTTCTTGAAGGGTTGAGCCAACTGGTCCTGAACCGCTGCAAGGACCGCATCGGTCTGTGTGTTCAGTTGTTCCGGCCCGCCAGACAGCGCGGCAGGTTGTTCGGATATGTCAGAACGCGCAATAGGCAGCTCCGGCGCCTCATGTTCGACTGCCAGAACCGGACCCGCCAGAGCCGATCCAAGGATCAAGCCAAACGCTACACTCAATCGCAACTTCATCCGTCCCTCCTCATTTCAGAAAAATCTTGAATTCTCAACTCGCTCCAAAGCTCACCGAAAGCTATTATGCGATCTTGCCTTTGACCAGCAACGAACGCGTTATCCGCCGTGACTCGGGGCATTTTATTGTACACTGTGGCATTCTTGCCATCCTTTGCCACGATTTCGTCAACTTGTATGGGCTTCGAGCCCGAATTCGCGCATTTTGCGGTAGAGAGTAGAGCGGCCGATGCCCAGCTTCTTGGCGATTTCCGTCATGTGGCCGCGATATCGCCCGATCGCCAGACGAATCATGTCGGCTTCGACTTCCTCGAGGGCGCGAACATTCCCGGCCTGATCCAGCGCCGGAATGCCAAGTTCCTCGCGCCCCTTGTCGCCTGACAGGGCGATGGTCGCGGGAATCGTGGCCTCGGCGCCGAGGATGACGGGACCTTCGATCTTCGGTGTGTCGTCTTTTGGCGCGGGCGCGGGCGGGGTCATCGCCTCGAAACCTTCCACATGAGCCGCGATCTGCGGGAATTCGTTGACCGTGAGCGTGCTCTGGTCGGCCAGGACGACCGCGCGGAAGATCGCGTTTTCCAGCTGGCGCACATTGCCCGGCCACGGATAGCGCTGGATCATATCCAGCGCCTCTGGGCTGACGCCGTCGATCTTCTTGCCTTCCTCGGAGGCAAACCGCTCCACGAAATGTTCAATCAGTTCCGGCACATCGACCATGCGCTCGCGCAGCGGCGGCACCCACACGGGGAACACGTTGATCCGATAATAGAGATCCTCGCGGAACTTGCCGTCACGGACGAGCTTGATCATGTCCTGATTGGTTGCGGAAATGAGCCGGAAATCCACCTTGACCGGGCGCTTGGCGCCGACGGGGTCGATTTCCCCCTCCTGAAGCGCGCGCAGCAGTTTAACCTGCGCATCGAGCGGCAACTCGCCAATTTCGTCGAGGAACAGCGTGCCGCCATCGGCTTCGGCGAATTTGCCCTCGCGCCTGGCGACGGCGCCGGTAAAGGACCCCTTTTCGTGGCCGAACAGAGTACTCTCCACAAGATTTTCCGGAATTGCGCCGCAGTTCACCGTGACAAAGGGCTTGCCGGCGCGCTCGCTTTCGCCCTGAATGGCCAGTGCGATCAGTTCCTTGCCAACACCACTTTCGCCTTCGACAAGGACCGGAATGTTCGATTGACCGGCGCGCTTGCCGAGCTCAATCACCCGGGACATGGCCTCGCCCTTGGCAATCAGATCGCCGAATTTAAGCGTGCCGGTCACCTTGCGGGCGATCCGGTTTATCTCGCCCTCAAGCGTGTTGATTCGCAGTGCATTCTTGATGGACACCTCAAGCCGCTCCGGACTCACCGGTTTGACGACGAAATCGGTCGCGCCCGCGCGCATGGCGCCGATGGCGGTATCCATGGAGCCGTTGGCGGTCTGAACGATAACGGGCGGGGAGGCGGGGTCGGGACGCAACCGGTCCAGAACGCCCATGCCATCGAGGCCCGGCATGACCAGATCCAGCAGGATCAGGTCGATTTTCGCACCGTCTTGCCTGAGACAGTCGAGCGCCTGGTCGCCGCCCTCCGCGACGACGGTCGAATGTCCGAATGTCTTGACGGTTTCTTCGAGGATACGCCGCTGGGCAGGGTCGTCATCGACGATCAGGATGCACTTGGCCATAACGCGAACTCACTACTCTTGTACTGTTACTCAAAACAACCCGAACCGGCCTCAGTCGCGCCGACAAAGACGTCCGCGCAGGCACAAATCAGCCGGTTTACACCTGCACGTTAGGCCAAGATGGTAAAAAACCTCTTTACTTGCTGTTCGATTTTGGGCCGGCAACCGTCGCAAATGCAGGCAGTCCTTAAGTTTTTTTCTTTTTACAAATTCGTCACTTGAAGCGGGAAGCCCGCCGCCGCACATTAGAAACAACGCAAAAACCGTATTTCGGGAGCGATGAAACAGCACATGACGACTCACCTGACGATGTTTTCCGGAATGGAAATACCGCGCGACAAATCGGCTTCGGCGGACGCCGCCGCCGCCGCTCTGGGCGAGATGCCGGAATGGGACCTGTCGGACCTGTATTCCGGGCCGGACTCAAAAGAGCTCAAATCCGACCTGGCCAGGCTGGATAAGGAGGCGGACGCGTTTCAGGCCCGTTATCAGGGCGCCCTGCCTTCTCTGGCCGGGCAGGGTGGAGCCGCGCTGGCCGGAAGCATACGCGTCTATGAGGCCATGAGCGACCGTATCGGCCGGGTCGGGTCCTATGCCGGACTGCTGTATGCGGGCGACACGTCCGATCCGGTAACGGCCAAGTTCTACGGTGACGTTCAGGAAAAACTGACGGGCATCACCACCAAGCTGCTGTTCTATGAGCTTGAATTCAACCGCCTGGATGACGGCGTTCTGGAAGCCGCGCTCAAGGATGACGAGCTGGCGCATTTTGCACCCTGGATTGAGGATTTGCGCAAGGAGAAGCCCTACCAGCTCTCGGATGAAATCGAAAAACTGTTCCATGAGAAATCCGTCTCCGGACGCGGTGCGTGGAACCGGCTGTTCAACGAGACCATGACGGCGCTGCGTTTCAAGATAGACGGTGAGGAACTGGGCCTTGAGCTGACACTCAACCGCCTGCTGGACCGCGACGGCGCGAAACGCAAGGAGGCCTCGCAGGCGCTAAGCGGCGTTTTCGGGGAAAATCTGCGGCTGTTCACGCTCATCACCAATACGCTGGCGAAGGACAAGGAAATCTCCGACCGCTGGCGCGGCTTTGAAGACGTGGCCGATTCGCGCCACCTGGCAAACCGGGTCGAGCGCCCGGTCGTCGATGCGCTTGTGGACGCGGTCGAGGACGCCTATCCGCGCATGTCGCACCGCTACTATGCGCTCAAGGCGCGCTGGATGGGGCAGGACAAGCTCGCTCACTGGGACCGCAACGCGCCACTGCCCGAACAGTCCAAACAGGTGATCGAGTGGGCGCGGGCGCAAGACCTGGTGCTCGACGCCTATGGCGCTTTTGCCCCCGAGATGGCGGCCATCGCGAAAGAATTTTTCGAGAAGAACTGGATTGACGCACCCGTGCGCGAGGGAAAATCGCCCGGCGCTTTTTCACATCCCACGGTGCCGAGTGCGCACCCCTATATCCTGATGAACTATCAGGGCAAGCCGCGCGATGTGATGACGCTGGCCCATGAGCTGGGTCACGGCGTGCATCAGGTTCTGGCGGCGAAACAGGGGCCGCTGATGGCGCCCACGCCCCTGACGCTGGCGGAAACGGCCAGCGTGTTCGGTGAAATGCTGACCTTCAGGACGCTTCTTGCCCAGGCAAAAACCCCGAAAGAGCGCAAGGCACTCATCGCCTCAAAGGTCGAGGACATGCTCAATACGGTAGTCCGCCAGATTGCCTTCTACAGCTTTGAGCGCAAGGTCCACACCGCCCGCGGGGAGGGCGAGCTCACCTCCGATCAGCTTGGCGAAATCTGGATGGACGTCCAGCGCGCAAGCCTGGGACCGGCCATCGATCTCAGGCCCGGATACGAAACCTTCTGGTGCTATATCCCGCATTTCATCCACTCGCCCTTTTATGTCTATGCCTATGCGTTCGGCGAGTGCCTCGTGAACTCGCTCTACGCGGTTTACGAAAACGCGCATGACGGATTTGCCGAAAAATACCTCGATATGCTGCGTGCCGGCGGCACCAAGCACCACAAGGAATTGCTTGAGCCCTTCGCCCTGGACGCGAGCGACCCGGACTTCTGGGCCATCGGGCTGAAGGTCATCGAGGACCTGATCGATGAGCTGGAGGCGATGGACGCGTGAGGCGTGACATTCTGTACAACATAACTGGAGCTGGTCCCATGAAACTCGAGATCAAGAAAATCGGAAACTCCACGGGCATTATTCTGCCGAAGGAATTTCTTGCCCGATTAGGGCTGAAGCAGGGGCAGTCGGTATATATTACAGAGTTGCCTGAAGGTGGCGCCCGGTTGACGCCGTATGACCCTGACTTCGATGAAGCCATGTCCATCATGGACGATCTGATGGATGAGTATAAAGATACGCTGAAAGCCTTGGCGAAGTGAAAGAACCCCGGTGGCTGACGCTGCAGGAGATACTTGTAACCCATGAGCGTCAGCTGGAGCGGTTCGGCGGAGGGACGGGCCTTCGCGATCAAGGCGCGCTGGAGTCTGCGCTCAACCGCCCGGTCGACAAATGGGCGTATGAAAAAGCGGAGTTGCCGGCACTGGCCGCCGCTTACGGCTTTGGTATTGCAAAAAACCATCCTTTCGTAGACGGCAACAAGCGGGTTGCGTTTCTCGCGCTGGCGGGATTTCTCCGTATCAACGGAATTCGATTTGTGCCGCCTCAACCCGATGCAACGGCGATCATGCTTGGCGTAGCCGCCGGCGAAATAGACGAGGGCGGCCTTACGCGCTGGATTGCGGACAATCTGCCCGATGGGAAATAAGCCCATGGCGCGGGGCAAACCCGAATATCCGATCCCCTGGATCGCGACCTATTTTCTGGCCGGGCTCGCCCTGATCGCGGGGTCGTTTGTCATCGTCTGGTATGTGAGCCAGTTTTCGTCCGAATTCGACTATGGCGATCCGGATATGAAGTTTCTGGAGCGGATTGTTCTCTCGCCGACGCCGCGCCAGGGGGATTTCAGCGGGCTCAATGGCGGCAACTGGCGGGCATTGTGTCTCGTGGGGTGGAAGGGCGATCCTGGCGGGGCGCTGAAAGCGGCAAAAATTCCCGATGTTCCGTCCGGCGCTCTCCTCAAGGCGATTGAGCGCGCGGCCACCGATATCGTGCGCAGCGAGTTCATATTCGTCTACACCGACAATTCCGGCACGCCGAAGACGCTGCGGCACCCGCACGGATTTGCATTCGCGCAACAGGGCGACGCCGCCTGCATCTCCCGCAGCCAGCCGGTTCTGCGGCTCCCGGTGGGGCTCAGGGATACTCTCTAGTATCTGGTGAAAACCTCTGTCGAGCCGTCATTTTTCACCAGCAGGACTTCGTAGCGCTGCTTGTCCGGACCGAAATCCATGCCGGGCGAGCCCATGGGCATATTGGGGACGGCGAGGCCGATGGCGTCGGGTTTCTCCGAAAGCAGCCGGGCGATATCCCGCGCCGGCACGTGGCCTTCGATCACATAACCCGCGATCTTTGCAGTGTGGCAGGCTTGAATGTCCGGGCTGAGTCCGGCCTGGCGCTTGATCTTGGCAAGGATTCCCATTGCCGCGTTATTGGCTTTCACCGTGTAGCCCTCCGACTGCATATACTTTATCCAGGCGATACAGCAGCCGCATGTCGCCGATTTCCACACTTCGACCGGCGCGGATTTCTGCTGCGCCATCGCGGGTGCGCCATAGGCGAGGATAGCGGCCAGAACGCCCGGTATCAGGATGCGGTTCATGAGGTATTCCTTTTTCGTGCCAGTTTCAAATGGCGGGGGTGGAAACGCTATGCGGCCAATTTCCCGGATTGCGCCCCCGCGTCAAATTGGCCCGCAGGGTAAATTCGCGGATTGCCCGTTCATTGCCGGACATGTTAAGCGAAAGCGCAGGAACACGGAATACACAAAAAGGGGAGCGTCATGGGGGTCGACTTTTCCAAGGGTCACCGCGCGATGGATGCGCGCCAGCATCAGGAAACCTATTCAGACTTTATCAAGCTCGTGATCGCCAGTTGCGTATTGGTTGTCGTGATTCTTGCCGGAATGGCGACATTTCTCACGTAACTCCAATATAGGGTGTTTGCGCGCAGCCCTTTGAAGCATGCTGTCCCTGGCGGGGCAGCGGGGGCTTGCGCCCGTTTTCCATTTTCCTGGAAACGAGGGAACCGGACATGATTACAATTGCGGTCCCGGCCGAAGGGGGCAGGGAAGAGAAGCGTGTCGCCCTGTCGCCCGAGACGGCCAGGAAATTCGCCGCGCTCGGCGCCAGGGTGCGGGTCCAGGCCGGAGCGGGCGCGGGCGCGCATTTTTCCGACGCGGAATATAAAGAAGCGGGCGCTTCGGTAATGAAGGGCGCTGGGGCGACACTCAAGGGCGCCGACATCGTGCTGACGGTGCGCCGGCCTTCCGCCAGTGCTCTCAAGGGCGCGGCAAGGGGCGCCATACTCGCCTGCATCCTCGATCCTTTTTCCGACAAGGCGGGCCTGAGCGCACTGGCGAAAACGGGGCTGACCGTATTCTCGATGGAATTCATGCCGCGCATCACACGTGCGCAATCCATGGATGTGCTGTCCTCACAGGCGAATCTGGCCGGCTACAAGGCGGTTATAGACGCCGCCGCCTATTTCGGCCGCGCCCTGCCGATGATGATGACGGCGGCCGGAACGGTTCCCGCCGCGCGCGTGTTCATCATGGGGGTTGGGGTTGCGGGACTTCAGGCCATTGCCACCGCCAAACGCCTTGGCGCCATTGTCACCGCCACCGACGTGCGCCCGAGCACCAAGGAGCAGGTGGAATCTCTGGCCGCGAAATTCATCGCGGTGGAGGACGAGGAATTCAAAAAGGCCGAAACTTCGGCAGGCTATGCCAGGGAAATGTCGGCCGCCTACAAAAAGAAACAGGCGAAACTCATTGCCGAGCATGTGAGCTCGCAGGACATCATTGTTACAACAGCCCTCATCCCGGGGCGTCCCGCTCCGGAGCTGATTTCAAAGGCCATGGTGGAGAGCATGAAGCCCGGATCGGTCATCGTCGATCTGGCGGCCGAGCGCGGCGGCAACAGCGCGGTCACGAAGGCGGACCGGACAGTGGTGCACAAGGGCGTGAGCGTCATGGGCCCCACCAATCTTGCAGGCGAGCTTGCCGGGAACGCCTCCAGTCTCTATGCGCGCAATCTTCACGCATTTATTGCCCTGATGATCAACCCGGAAAAAAAGGGCGAACTGGCCATTGACTGGGACGACGACGTGATCAAGGGCACGCTGGCCGCGAAGGGCGGCAGGCTGGTGCATCCCATGCTTGTGTCCACGAAGAGTAAGGGAGGGAAGAAATGATTGTGAAACTCGCGCTCCCGTCATTCCGGCGAGAGCCGGAATCCAGCGTTAAACTCGTTGCTGAATGCAACGCCATACTGGATACCGGCTTTCGCCGGAATGACGGAATCAGATTGATCCTGTGCAGCGCCGCATTTGCCCTGCTGTTTCTCCTCTCAACACCGGCCCTCGCCGCGGACGGGGGAAGCGAAATCGATCCCTTCATCTTCCGCCTGGCGATTTTCGTGCTGGCGATCTTCGTCGGCTATTTCGTGGTGTGGTCGGTGACGCCGGCGCTGCATACGCCGCTGATGTCCGTCACCAACGCCATCTCTTCGGTGATTGTCGTCGGCGCGCTGCTGGCGGTGGGCGTCGCGCTGGCCGGAGATGCGGACGGCCCGATCTGGTCGCGGGGGCTTGGGTTCATCGCGCTGGTCTTCGCCTCGATCAATATTTTCGGCGGCTTCCTCGTCACCCAGCGGATGCTGGCCATGTATCAGAAGAAGAAATAGGGACGCGGGGCATGGACGCCAATATCACAGCACTTCTCTATCTCGTCTCGGGGGTTCTGTTCATCATGGCCCTGCGCGGTCTGTCCAGCCCGGAGAGCAGCCGTCAGGGAAACATGTTCGGCATGGTGGGGATGGCCATCGCCATTGGAACCACGCTTGTCTCCCACGCGCCCGCGGACATGACGGGGTGGCTGCTGGTTGTCCTTGGCATTGGTATCGGCGGGGGTATTGGTGCGGCGATTGCCCGCAAGGTGCCGATGACGTCAATGCCGGAACTTGTCGCGGCGTTCCATTCGCTTGTCGGCATGGCGGCGGTTCTGGTCGCGGCGGGTGCGTTCTATTCGCCCGAAGCCTTCGACATCGGGACCGTCGGCAATATCAAAAAGGCCAGCCTCGTCGAGATGTCGCTCGGCGCGGCCATCGGCGCCATCACCTTTACCGGTTCGGTGATCGCATTCGCCAAGCTGTCGGGCCGCATGTCGGGCGCGCCAATTATCCTGCCCGCGCGCCATATCGTCAATATCTCCATATTCGTTGGGATGGTGTTCTTCATCTACGCCCTTGTGGTGTCGCAGACCCAGTTCGATTTCTGGATGATCACGGGACTGGCGCTGCTGCTCGGTATTCTCATCATCATCCCCATCGGCGGCGCCGACATGCCCGTCGTCATCTCGATGCTCAACTCCTATTCGGGCTGGGCGGCGGCCGGTATCGGCTTCACGCTCGGCAACACCGCGCTCATCATCACCGGCGCGCTGGTCGGCTCATCGGGCGCAATCCTGTCCTACATCATGTGCAAGGCCATGAACCGCTCCTTCATTTCCGTCATCCTCGGCGGTTTCGGCGGAGATGCGGCTATACCGGATGGCGATGACGGCGTACCGCGCACCATCAAGCAGGGGTCGGCCGAAGACGCCGCCTTTATTTTGAAGAATGCGTCGAAGGTCATCATCGTGCCGGGCTATGGCATGGCTGTCGCCCAGGCGCAGCACGCCTTGCGCGAAATGGCCAATGAGCTGAAATCGCATGGCGTCGACGTTGCTTATGCCATTCACCCGGTTGCGGGACGGATGCCGGGGCATATGAACGTACTGCTGGCGGAAGCCAATGTGCCTTACGACGAGGTCTTCGAGCTGGAAGACATCAACAATGATTTCGCCCAGGCCGATGTGGCCTATGTCATCGGCGCCAACGACGTGACCAACCCGGCCGCCGAGGACGACCCGTCATCGCCCATCTACGGGATGCCTGTATTGCAGGTCTGGAAGGCGGGCACGGTGATGTTCAACAAGCGCTCGCTGGCGAGCGGCTATGCGGGCGTCGACAACCCGCTGTTCTACCGCGACAACACCATGATGATCCTCGGCGACGCCAAGAAAATGACCGAAGAGGTCGTCAAGTCGCTGTAGGGCAGGGTTTCCCGGTTCAGCCTCCGGCATTATAGTCCGGTCCGAAGGCAGCCGCGGAGTTCCCGCGCAAGAACCGCATGGCAGAGGTGATCCAATGAAGATCAAAGTGGTGATACACGAGGCCGAGGAAGGGGGCTTCTGGGCCGAAGTTCCGGCCATTCCCGGCTGTGCGACACAAGGCGAAACCTACGAGGAGCTTTTACAGAATTTGAACGAGGCGATCGAAGCCTGTCTATCAGTCGAAATTGTGGAGCCAAAGCGCGGTGAAAAGAAGCGCGTGCTGGAAATCTCCGTATGAAAGCGCTTTCTGGCCGCGATCTCGCGCGGCTTGTAGAGCGTCATGGCTGGACTTGCCTGCGAATCAAAGGCAGCCATCATATTTACGGAAAATCCGGCAGCCTGGTTCGTCTTTCAATCCCGATTCACGGCAATCGCCCGCTCAAGGCCGGATTGCTTCGTCATTTTGTCAAGATCGCTAAAATCCCCAAAACCGAATTGGAATAAGAGATCGGGACAGCCGCGCGGACCCGGGTCTTCAGAAGATAACCCATGAATACCTTCCTCTGGATCATCGGCATATACGTGACCATCTGCATCGGCGCCTGGTACGGCAACCGCTGGTTCATGTATTTCCCCGACCCCACGCGTGTTGCGCCTGCCGAGGCGGGGCTTTCCGGCGTCGCGGAGGTTGAACTCAAAACCGGCGATGGCGAGACGCTCATCGCCTGGTACGCCAAAGCCAAACCCGGCCAGCCGACCATTCTTTATTTTCACGGCAATGCGGGCAACGCGGCGGGGCGCGCGGAAAAGATCGAGACCATGCGCATGGGCGGCGCGGGCGTCTTTTACCTCAACAATCGCGGTTATGGCGGCTCGACCGGCAGGCCAACGGAAAAAGACAATGTGGCCGATGCCGTCACGGCCTACGACTATCTGCGCGGCGCTGGCGTGGAGGCGGGCGGCATCGTCCTGTATGGCGAGTCGCTGGGCACCGGGCAGGCGACCCAGCTTGCCGGCCAGCGGCAGGTGCGTGCAGTGGTGCTTGAAGCGCCTCTGACCTCCACTGTCGATGTTGGCAAACGCACCTATTTTTTCCTCCCCCTTGGCCTGCTGTTGAGCGACCAGTACCGCAATATCGAAGATGTCGCGAAGGTCACCGCGCCTCTGCTTGTCCTGCATGGCGAGCAGGACGGGGTCATTCCCGTCGCGATGGGAAAGCGCGTTTACGCCGCCGCCAACGAGCCAAAGAAGCTGGAGCTGTTCGCGCAAGGGCGCCATTCGGATCTGTTCGATCATGGGGCCTGGGAGCGGGTGCGCGCATTTCTGGCCGAATACCGGTAAACCTGCTTGGCGCGCCGTAAAATCATGCTAAGGAGGGGCCGAATTTTCACACCAGCCAGCGGGCGGGGGAGGCAATGGAAAATCTTGCGAAGGTAGACGAATACAAGGCGGTGGCGGCCGGGCTGATCGAACTCGGCCTCCAGTACGGTCTCAGCTTTCTGTCGGCTATCGGCATCCTTATCGCCGGGTTTTTGCTGGCCGGCTGGGCCAGCCGCACCATCCGCGGGCGCCTAGAGAAACTGAAGCGGTTCGACGCGACACTCATCCCCGTCCTGACGCAGATCGCCCGCTATGCGATCCTCGTCTTCACAATCGTGCTTGTGCTCGCGGAATTCGGCATTCAGACCGCGAGCATCATCGCGGTGCTTGGCGCCGCGGGTCTCGCCATCGGACTGGCGTTGCAGGGCACGTTGCAGAATGTGGCCGCCGGGCTCATGCTGCTGTTCCTGCGTCCCTTCAAGGTCGGCGATTTCATCGAGACGGGGGAGGGCAGCGGCACTGTTCAGGAGATCGGCATGTTCATGACCCTGATGCGCACCTCGCAGGGTCTGTTCGTGGCAGTGCCGAATTCCAAAATCTGGTCAGGTTCAATCACCAACTTCACGAAGCTGCCTACCCGGCGGATCGATCTCGTGGTGGGCATTTCCTATGACGACGACATCGACAAGGCGCGCGCCCTCATCCTCAAGCTGGCGAAGGGCAAGGAAGGCGTATTGGAGGAGCCCGCGCCGGTTGTGAATGTAACCAATCTGGGCGACAGCTCCGTCGATCTGGAGCTCAGGGCCTGGGCCAGGCGGCAGGACTATTGGGAGGCCAGATGGGGCCTCACCCGCGACGTCAAATACGCGCTCGACAAGGCCGGCATCTCGATCCCCTATCCGCACATACAGGTGGTCCGCGCCGAGGGTTGAGGCAAGTTCGAAAGGCTTGTTGAGTTGCAGGAAAAGACCCTAGCGGCGTCCGCCGCGTTCGGGCTTTTTCTTCATGGGGATAAGCCCCTCGCGCTGCATGCGCTTGCGGGCGAGCTTGCGGGCGCGGCGAATGGCCTCGGCCTTTTCGCGGGCGCGCTTCTCCGAAGGCTTCTCGTAAAAATTACGGAGCTTCATTTCACGGAAGATGCCCTCGCGCTGCATCTTCTTTTTCAGCGCTCTGAGAGCCTGATCGACATTGTTATCGCGGACGACGACTTGCACGCGGACAAATCTCCTCAAATTCTAGCTTGCTGGCCGGGATTACCAATGGCGGCGGAACGTCAGGCCAGCCAACCCGTTCGGGCACCATGTAACAAAAGGGTGTGCGCTTGTCTATAGGCCTCAGCCAATGAACAAGCGGTAAACCTAAGGCGTATCCTGCGGAAATTCGGGGACGGCCGCGCTGCGCGCCGCGCGCCATTCGGTCAGCCGTTTCGCGAGGGCCTCATCGCCAAGGGCAATGATCTGGGCGGCGAACAGACCGGCATTGGCCGCGCCCGAACCGCCGATCGCCAGCGTACCAACGGCAATGCCGGCCGGCATCATCACGGTTGAGAGCAGGCTGTCCATGCCCTTGAGCGCCTTGCTCTCGATCGGCACGCCCAGTACGGGGAGTTTTGTCAGGGCGGCCGTGACCCCCGCCAGGTGCGCCGCCATGCCGGCTCCCGCGATAATGACCTTCAGTCCGCGCTCTTCGGCGCTTTCCATGTATTTGCCATGACGCTCGGGGGTGCGGTGCGCGGAAATGATCCGGGCCTCATACCCCACCTCCAGTTCCTCCAGCGTCTGGGTGGCGCGCTTCATTGTCGGCCAGTCGGACTGGGAACCCATGATAATGCCGACCTGCGGCTGTTTGGTGCTCATGGTGGTAATGCCTTTTCTTCAACCACGAAAACGCGCGATTATAGGGAGGCCGGATTGATTGGCAAGGCGCGGCGATACGCCCTGTTGGCAAGTCCTTCGGGGTTTGATCCACCGGGCTGCAATTGGCATCACATCTGCGGGATATGGGGCATGACAGCACTTGGTCTTGCGGTTCGTGAACGCTATCTTGTAACCGCGGCGCGGGCCGGAAGGAAAAAGAACCGCGCCAGACATTTCAACAACAAAAGGGTTTTAGACAAATGCCGTTCTCAAACAAATATCTGGTGTCCGCGGTCGTTCTTGTCGCGGCCGGCGCGGCGGTCTACGGATTAACGATGCAACCGGAAATCGCAAGGCCGGGGCAGGCTTTTGAAATTCAGGACAGCGCCCACATTCCGCCCAACGCGCCAACTCCGGCATATAGCACAAACCCGCCAACGTCAGGGCCGCATGCATCCCATGTTCCGGGCGGCTTCTACCCCGCCGGGATAAAAGATATCTTTGCGGTCCACAATCTGGAGCACGGATTTATCTGGGTTACGTACAAGGGAGTCGATGGCGAGACGGTTGCAAAACTCAAGAAACTGGGTCAGCGTTTTTCGGGAAGCGTCGTTGTTTCGCTGCGGATAGCGAATGATTCTCC
>QIGN01000178.1 GCA_003228955.1 Hyphomicrobiales bacterium | reverse complement strand
TCCACGATAGCCGCCGCAACTGATGCGTCTTCACCTTGATCGTGCGCGTAATACTTGCCCATCAACCCCTGAAGATCCGGAAACTCGCCAACCATGTCGGTGACCAGATCGGCCTTGCAGAGTTCAGCGGCCCTCTCCGCCTTATCCGGGTCGGCACCAACGATGGGTGCAAGTTCACGAGCAAGCGCTTTCAGCCGCCCTACCCGTTCCGCCTGCGTGCCGAGCTTCTCATGGAAGATAATCCCTTCAAGCTCCGGCAGCCGATCTTCCAGCTTCACCTTCCGGTCCTGATCCCAGAAGAATTTGGCGTCCGACAGCCGCGCGCGGACGACGCGCTCATTGCCTTGGCGGATGGCCTTGCCGCCATCTTCCGCGATCAGATTGGAGACGAGGACAAACTTGTTGGCCAGTTTCCCTGACGTGCCATCGCGCAACGAAAAGCATTTCTGGTGCTTCTTTATGGTGGTAATGATGACTTCGGGCGGCACGTCGAGAAACGCCTCGTCAAACGCACCCATGAGTACCACCGGCCATTCGACAAGCCCGGCGGCTTCGGCCAGCAGCGCGTCATCCTCGACCAGTTCCAGCTTCGCCGTTGTGGCGGCGGCGCGCGCGCCCTCAAGGATAATCTTCTCGCGTTCTTCCGCTTCCAAAATCACATGGGCGCCCCGCAGCATCTTCGAGTAGTCAGCGAAGTCGTTCACCGTGATTGCGCCCGAGGACATGAAGCGATGGCCGCGCGTTTCGTTGCCGCTGGCGATGCCCTCCACGTCAAAGGGCACAACTTTGCCGCCCAGCACGCAGAGGATGGAATGCAGCGGGCGCACCCAGCGCAGTTTGCCCGCGCCCCAGCGCTGCGACTTGGGCCAGGGGAATTTGCGGATGACATCCGGAATCAGTTCCGCGATGACATCGCTCGTCGCCCGGCCCTTTTTTTCGATGCGGGCCACGTAAAAATCGCCCTTCTTTTCGTCCCTTACAATCTCCGCCTCGTCCACGGAAGAAAGCCCCGCGCCGCGCAAAAAACCTTCAATCGCCTTGTCGGGCGACCCGACGCGCGGGCCCTTGCGTTCGTCGGAGACATCGGGGGATTTATCGGGCAGCCCCTCAATCACCAGCGTCAGACGCCGCGCACCGGCAAAATTCTTCGCCTCTCCGAAGTCGATCCCCGCCGCTTTCAGCCCCTCGCAAACGAGGCGCTGCAAATCCTGCCCCCCGCGCGCCTGCATACCGGCGGGAATTTCTTCGCTGAAGAGTTCAAGCAGGAGCTCGCTCATAAAATCTAATCCGGTATTTTTTCAAGCGGTGCAATGGCCGCAAACAGGTCAGAGAGCGCCGCAAGGGCCGAGGCGTGCAGAACATCCGCGGTAATAACACCGCCCGCCGGGTTTGGCAGATCGCGCGTCGCAACGGCATCGGCGACAATTGTGGTGCTGTAGCCGAGGTCCAGCGCCGCCCTTGCGGTGGAGCTCACACACATATGCGTCATGAAGCCGGCGAGGATCAGCGGCTTGCTCCCCGCATCTTTAAGAACAGCATCAAGATCAGTCCCGGCAAAAGCATTGGGCAATGCCTTCACAATTATCTTTTCACCGTCCGCCGGCGTAGCCTCGGCCGTGAGATGAAAACCCTCGCTATCGGGATCAAAAGCGCCTCCGGTGCTACCTTTGTGCTGGATATGCACGATGGTTGCGTTCGCGGCGCGGGCGCGCGCAAGCAGGGCAGCTATCGCATCCATCGCCGGCCCAACCCCCGTGAGCGGCAGTTTCCCTTCTGTATATTCGCACTGAGAATCAATGATCACAACCGCGGCGTCCGAAAGTGCTGCGGGCTCAAGGTTTACTCCAGCCATTTGCAATAGTGTTTTTGGTTCGCTCATTCCGCTCCTCCAGCTTCTGTATTGAGCCACGCCGTGCAGCAGGCTTTCGTCAGGTCGCGCACCCGCAGGATATAGGCCTGGCGTTCGGTGACGGAAATCACGCCCCGCGCGTCAAGCAGATTGAAGATGTGGCTTGCCTTGATGCACTGGTCATAGGCGGGGAGCACGCATTCGTGGTGCTTGCTTTCGCCCCGGTCGCCGGCTTCCAGCAGCGCCTTGCATTCGGCTTCCGCGTCACGGAAGTGGGTCAGCAGGCGGTCGGTGTTGGCATATTCGAAATTATGGCGGGAAAACTCCTGCTCGGCCTGAAGAAAAACGTCGCCATATGTGACCCGCTTCGCGCCGTCGCCGCCATTGAAGTTGAGATCGAAAACATTGTCGACGCCCTGGCAATACATCGCCAGGCGCTCAAGGCCGTAGGTCAGCTCGCCCGAAACAAGATCGCAGTCAAACCCGCCGACCTGCTGGAAGTAGGTGAACTGCGAGACCTCCATGCCGTCGCACCACACTTCCCACCCCAGGCCCCAGGCGCCGAGCGTCGGGCTCTCCCAGTCGTCTTCGACAAAGCGGATGTCGTGGTTTTTGGGATCGATGCCGATGGCATAGAGGGAGTTGAGATAGAGGTCCTGAATGTCGGGCGGGCTCGGTTTCAGGATCACCTGATACTGGTAATAATGCTGCAACCGGTTCGGGTTCTCGCCATAGCGCCCGTCGGTGGGACGGCGCGAGGGCTGTACATAGGCGACATTCCAGGGCCTCGGTCCGAGTGCACGCAGCGTCGTGGCGGGGTGAAATGTGCCCGCGCCGACTTCCATGTCATAGGGCTGGAGCAGGACGCAGCCCAGCGACGCCCAGTATTGCTGGAGCACCAGGATCAGGTCCTGAAAGGATTTGTCCGGCCGCAGGGGGACCGTCTTCGCCTTGGCCATGAATACTGCCCGGAAGAATCGCTAACCGTTGGAGACTTGCTTACGCGCGCGGCCCCTCCCCGTGCAACAGTTTCTTTATCGGTTATTCAGGGGCTACAGGCCAAAGCGCGACCACAGCGCCCGTGCTTCCACGGCCGAGATCAGATCGTCGGCCAGGCTGGATTCGGGAAATCCGGAATCAACCATGCCGTCCGGGCCTGTGGAAAACACGCCGCGCAGACGCCGTGAGAACAAGCTGCGCTTCGGTGTCACCAGCCTGAGCCTGACCTTCTTGCCCAGCAGCTCGCGCATTTTTGACCGCAAATCTGAAATGCCGTCCGCGAGTCCCAGCTCGACCGCCTTTTTGCCTGACCAGAATTCCCCGGTAAACAAAGTGTCGCCGGCGTTCTTGATCCGCCGTCCGCGCCGTTCCTTGACCAGATCAACGAACATCTCGTGCACATCGGCCTGGAGTTCCTTGAGACGCTCAATATCGTCCGCCTTTTCCGGTTGAAACGGATCAAGGGACACCTTGTTTTCGCCTGCGGTGTAAACCCTGCGCTCGATACCGAGCCGCTTGATCACCTTGTCGAAGCCAAACCCGGACGCCACGACGCCAATGGAGCCAATGATTGAACTTTGATCCACATAGATTTCATCGCCCGCCAGCGCGATCAGATACCCCCCCGATGCCGCCACGTCCTCGGCAAACACATAGACGGGCAGGCCCTTCTCATCCGCCAGGTCGCGAATGCGCTTGTAAATCAGCATCGACTGAACCGGCGAGCCGCCGGGAGAATTGATCTGAACAGCCACCGCCTTGGCGCCCTTCATGGTGAAGGCGCGGTGGATGACGCCGGCCATGGCCGCAAGCGAAACGCCAGGGCGCAACGGCGTTACAGCCCCAATGGGCCCGGCAAAACGCAGTACCGGAACAACCGGACCCGATTTCGCAAAAAAACGGAAGAAGGAAAATTTCACGCAGCCACCTTACGCAGATTTTCGGGCTTTGCGAAATGCGGCCCATTCGCCTGCCATAAATACCCCGCGCCGGTTCTGAATCAAGCGCGAAGCTGCGCAGGCGCAAGCATCGCCGTCACTGCCGCCAGGAAGAACATGCTTATATCCGGTTGATTTCATTCATGTTTAGACCAATTTGGGAATTCTGAACGGGAGATGAACGGGTTCCTCACGATGAGTTCAGGCGCGCGGGCCTAAAAAGAAACCATCAGTGCAGGCGCAACGCACTCCGCACATGGCGGAAACCCGGCATGAACTTAAACCTCAGGGAGGCTTCTCATGATCAGAAAATTGCTGCTCGCCGCAGCGGCTGTCGCCGCTCTCGCCGCCGGCGCCGTTACCGGTCCCTCGAACGCAGACGCAGGCGTCAGGGTCGTCATCGGCGGCCACGGTCAAGGGTCTTATGGATGGCGCGGTCACAGGAGCGATTTCGCCCGGCGCGGTCACAGAAACGGCTTTGCCTGGCGCGGCTTTGGCCGGCGCGACCATGGCTACAGGTCCTTTCGGCCCAATTGCCGCTGGAAGGTGCGGAAAGTGAAGGTCCGCTATTGGGCCCCCCACAAGAACAGATGGAAAACCAGGAACGTCTTCCGCCGCTATCGCGTCTGCTACTAGGAATCAGTGAAATGAGCTCGAGCCTTTAGGGGTTCAGGCTCCGGAAGACCGCCGCATGCGCCCCCCCGGTTGTGGCGGTCTTCCATTTCATTCTGTTCCCTGGCGTAGTGAGAGCCCCGCCATTCCTCGCAACACCGCATCGGCGGCGTCCGTGTGATCTCCGTTCGGCTCGTGCAAAACCAGCCCGGAAAGCAATTCAATCCGCGCCCGGCTGCCCTTGATGCCCTGCACCAGTATGCGCTTTGCCGGCGCGCCCTCGCGCGGGAACAGCGGAAAGACCGCCAGCGCACCGAAACGCCCCTCCAGCAGCGCCAGAAGATCGCCAAGCATTTCGGCCGTGTGGATCATCGTCAGGGTTGCGCGCGGCGCGGCCATGGCGGTGAGAAACCGGATCCATTTCTCCAAATCTCCCGGCTTTGCCCCATAGGCCCTGGCGACCTGCGGGTCAGCCGCTTCACGGTGGTTATCGCTTGTATAGAATGGTGGATTGGCGGCCACATGATCGAAGCTCTCGCGTAACAGACCGGCTTTCTCCAGAACCTGCGCGCGGGCCATGATATCTGCCTCGACAATCCTGCATCGCCCGGAAAAACCGTTCAGACGCACATTCTCCCGGGCCAGGCCGGCCAGTACGGGCTGCACCTCAATGCCGGTGATACACGCGTCCTGGACCCTTGCGCATAGCGCAAGGCCGGCCGCACCCGTTCCGGCGCCCGCCTCCAGTACCTTGTGATTTTTGCCCGCAACCGCTGGAATGGCGGCGGCTAGAAAGAGTGCATCCATGGCCGTGCGCGGGCCAGATGCGGGTTGGCATATGGTGAGACGGCCATCCAGGAAAGCGTCCTTCGTGGTTCGAGGCGGTGAACTAGTCCTGGCCGACAACATGATCCAGATCGGCCTCCTTGAGAATCCGGATTGCCTGCGCCCACTCATCTTCCGCCACAAGCACGCGCCGGGGCAAAACGCCGAGGGAGCCCTCCATGATGCTCATATATCCGTCGGCAACCTGATGGGTGACACCGGCATCGGATAAAATTGCCTGAACAAATGACAGCAGGACCGCATCATTGCTGCGAAAAAGTTCCTTCAATTGACGCCCCTCCGATATAGCCGTACATGGACGGGAAGGAATCCAGCCCCAAAAATGTGCGACGCCAGCGCACCCCTATCGGCTTGACCGCCAACCGGGCCAAGCGAATATACTGGGGCCTGGTTGAAGTACCAAGGGGGAGTTCAGTTTTGGGTGTAGTCATACCGCTTGCCGGCGCCAGAGAGCCGCACGCCAGTCTGCAGCTACTGTTCGATCTCGTCAGTGACGATATGGCGGGCGTCAATCGCATCATTCTCGACAAAGCCCGCTCCGATGTGGAGCTCATTCCGGAGCTTGCCCGGCATCTCATCGATTCCGGCGGCAAGAGGCTGCGTCCCATGCTCACCATCGCGGCCGCGCGCATGTGCGGCTATGACGGCGACGACCATGTACAGCTGGCGGCCAGCGTCGAATTCATGCATACCGCGACCTTGCTCCATGACGATGTGGTCGATGAGAGCGATCTGCGGCGCGGCAAGAAATCCGCACGTATCCTGTGGGGCAATGAGGCGAGCGTGCTGGTCGGCGATTTCCTTCTCGGGCAGGCGTTCAAAATGATGGTTGGCGTGGGCTCCCTGGAGGCCCTGCGCATTCTGGCAAATGCCGCCGCGGTGATTGCCGAGGGCGAGGTCATGCAGCTTATTGCCTCAAAAAACACCGAAACAAACGAAGACGAATATCTGGCGGTTATCGAGGCGAAGACCGCGGCATTGTTCTCCGCCGCGGCTGAAGTCGGCGCTGTGCTGGCCGAGCGCCCCAAGACGGAAAAGGCGGCCCTGCGTTCCTACGGCAAGAATCTCGGCATTGCCTTCCAGCTACTCGATGACGTGCTCGATTATTCCGGGGATCAGGAACAGTTGGGCAAATCCGTCGGCGATGATTTCCGCGAGGGGAAAATTACCCTTCCCGTGGTCCTGTCCTACAGGCGCGGCAGCGAGCAGGACCGGAAATTCTGGCGCCGGGTTCTCCAGGACGGCGATGTTCGCGGGGGCGATCTGGAAGAGGCGATTACGCTTGTTCGCCGCCATGGCGCCATTGATGATACCGTGGAGCGCGCCCGGCACTATGGCTCCATCGCCCATGACGCACTGGCGATCTTTCCGGACACCAACTACAAGGCCGCACTGCTCGATACGGTGGCCTTTTGTATCGATCGCGCGCACTAGGTTACGAACTCAACCCAGTTCAGTCGCCACAACCCACCAATGCGGATGGGTAGCGGAAATTGCCCGCGCGGCGGCACCGGCTTCATCCGCATTGCCAAAAATCCCAAAACAGGTTGGACCGCTGCCTGACATTTGCGCCAGCCGGCATCCCGCAACAGCGCGCAGCGCCGAGCGAACCTCCGCGATGACCGGAGTTAATTCGACAGCCGTTGATTCCAGATCGTTCCCGGCATCCTGGATATGGGCGACCAGTTCATCCGCGGTGCCGAAAGACGCGGGCGCGGCGTTGCCGTATTTGTATGTATCGCTAACTGGCGATGCACCGAGCGCGGAAAAAACATCTCCCGTGCCAAGCGCCACGCCGGGATTGACCAGAACGGCCGGGAGCGCCGGGAGGCCGTCAATCTGTACGATGTCATCGCCTCTGCCGCGCACCAAGGACGCTTTCGAGGCCAGACAGACGGGGACATCCGCCCCCGACAGCGCAGCTACACGGGCAATGGTTTCGCGGGGAATGGAGTCAGGCGTGGCACGCGCCATCAGGCGAAGTGCGGCGGCGGCGTCGGCCGACCCGCCGCCCAGTCCCGCGGCGACGGGAAGGCGCTTGTCCAGCGTGAACGCTCCGGTCCGCCGGTCTGGAAAATGTTCCCCTAAAATTCCCGCCGCCTTGAGCACAAGATTGTCCTCACCCAAATCGCCAGCCAATGGTCCCTCGACGCTGAGCGATGTTTCCGCCTTCGGGAGAAGAAAAAGAAAATCGCTTACAGATGCAAATGCGACCAGCGAGACGAGTTCGTGAAAACCGTCAGAGCGCCTGCCAATGACCTTGAGCGTCAGATTGACCTTGGCGGGCGCTTGTTCAGTTAACGACATTGTTTCCGGGCGAAGTTTGATCCATGCCCGCGGGTCGCAGGCAGATGCACGAAAGACAGTGGCGGCGCGTTATGGTTTGGGTGGTATCTGGAGTTTCTGGCCGCGGCGGATACTTTGGGGAGTCTTCAATATCTTCCTGTTTGCACGGTAGATCAGCTCAAACAGATTGCCGTCCCCCAGATATTCATCGGCGATGTCCCAAAGCGTTTCGCCCTCCCTGACAATATGCGTGCGGTCCTTGGTTGCCTCTTCCGCCGCCTTTTTCATCGCGGCGGGGTTCGATCCAAGGACTGCCACATCTTTTTCGGCGCCTGTCCGCTGAGCATCGCTGGTCTTGTTTTTATCGCTGGCGGCGGCGACGACGCGCTTCTTGGGCTCATCCAGGCCGTTTGCGAGCTTCTTTCTGATTTTTGCCTCGTCTTCAGGTTCAGGCTCCAGGGTGAGTGCCTGGCTCCATTGATATTTTGCCTCAAGGAACCGTTTCACCCGCCAATAGGCGTCTCCCAGATGGTCGTTAATGACCGGGTCGTCGGGGCGCAATTCCACGGAGCGCTCCAGGTGCTGGACCGCTTTATCAAAATTGCCAAGCCGGTAATGCGCCCACCCGAGGCTGTCGACGAAATATCCATCGTTGGGCTTCAACTTTACCGCTTTGCGTATGAGATCCATGGCCTCGTTGAGATAGACACCCTGATCGACCCAGGAATATCCAAGATAATTCAATATCAGGGGCTGATCCGGGTTGAGCTTGAGGGCCATCTTCAGATCGGCCTCCGCATCAGGCCAGTTCTTGAGCCGCTCGCGGCTTACACCACGGGCGTAATACAGGTTCCAATGCCGTGGCAGGGGCTTGTCAATAAGCTCAATTGCGCGGCTGTAATAGCGCTCCGATTCGTCGTAGCGCTGGCGGGAGCGCATAATGCTGCCAAGGGCGTCAAGCGCGCGCAGACTTGCCGGTGTATTTTTTACAAGCCCCTCCAGGAGCGTTTTCGCCTCATCGGTTTTATCAAGAGAGTTCAGATCATAGGCCTTGCGGATCTGAACTCTTTCCCAGATCGGCGATGTCCGCGGCACGCGGTCGTAAACCTCGATGGCCTGCTGATACTGCTCCATCTTGTCAAAAATCTCGCCGATCGCGGAATTGGCGAGCGGGAAGTCCGGCTTAAGATACAATGCGATACGCAGATAAACCAAGCCAACCTCCGTGCTGTCCTCCCCGGCCAGAGCGTCGCCAATGGCGTAGAACACTTCCGCCAGCCCCTCCGCTGGATTGGCGATGAGCAACGACTGTTTTTTTCCGGCGCTGATGTCTTTCAGCAGGGCTTGGGCAACGGGATGCGGAGTGGACTTGCCGATATGTTTTTTCAATATCCGCACTGCCTGCTTCGCGTTGCCCGCATTGCTCATGCGCCGGGCGTAAGCCTCCGCAATCCGGAGCGTGCGCGGGCGGCTATTGAAGGCTTTCGACAGCGCCTTTTCGGCAATCTCCCGCTTGCCGGCAACATCAGCGATCAGCCCGCGGTGATATTGCCTATAAAACTGGGACCAATCGGCCTTTTTTATCTCGGTGAGTTGATCGATTGCACGATCGGCATCCCCATCCGCCAGAAATGTCCAGGCGAGGGCCAGCCGCGCGGTCAGATTGGAAAGCGATCCCTTCTGTACCGAAGCAAAATGAGTCTTTGCGGCGGCAAAGTCCCCTTGCTTGAAAGCCTTAACGCCAAGCAGAAAGCGGGCGATCTGGTGTGACGCTTCATTGGCGACAACGTCTTCCGCAAGCCGCAGGGCGCGCTCCCAATCCCCCCCAATCGCATCAAGCAGGAAAGCGCGCTGTAGAATGAGGTCGCTGCCCGGATCCCTGGCCAGCGCATTTTCATAGAATTGCGCGGCCTTGGAATTGTCACGCAGCGTGCGCGCGACGCGCCCTGCAAGATAGCTGCCGAGCAGGGAGCGTGTTTGGGTGTGATCTTCCGCCACCCAGGCTATATTGGAAACAGGCGTCACGAAAACCGTGACCAGCGCCGCAAGGAAGACAGTCCGGCAAACCCTGCCACACATGGAAAATATTCTGGACATTATTGCCAACTCCGCCAGCGCGTCCCCTACAGGGTATAGCGCAATAGGGACGCCCGAAAGAAAGAATTACGCTATTTCGGACTACCTGCAAGACCCAATCAGGCCTGATCACTCCTGCGTCATAAAGCGCACGGGCCCATCACGCAACCGGGGCCAGCGCCGGCGTGCCACCATTGATTACCGTGGAGAAGGGCCCGGCATCCACATTACCCCCGCTCAGGACAAGGCCGACTTTGCGTCCTCGCATGGATTCGCGCTCCTTCACAAGCGCCGCCAGCGGGGCCGCGCCTGCCCCCTCCGCCAGATTATGGGTGTCGCTGTAATAGGCACGCATGGCGTCCGCGATCTCGTCTTCCGAAACCGTGACGATGCGCTCCGCACCCCGGCATATTATCTCCAGCGCGCCCGGCGAGGGAACACGGCAGGCCATGCCGTCCGCAAAAGTCGCCGCGCTGTCCGTTTCACGCACCTCTCCGGCGTCGAACGACATGGCGTAGGCCGGTGCGTTTTCCGCCACGACGCCAACAATTTTCGTTTTGAGTCCAAGCAATTCCCGCACCGCGATAAGGCCGCAAATTCCCGACCCCATGCCGATGGGCACATAGACGGAGTCCAGATCACGCGCGGCGGAAAGAAACTCCAATGCATAGGTTGCGACACCGCGGATGAGCCAGGGATGAAATGCCGTTACAAAATGTAATTTTCGTTCTGCCGCCACCCGGTCCGCCTCGATCCGGGATTCGTCGAAATCGGCGCCATGCTCGACAAGCTCGGCGCCCAGAGCCTCCATCGCCCTGTTCTTTTCGGTGCTGTTGCCATGGGGCACATAAATGGTGACTGGCAAATCGTATTTGCGGCCGGCAAGAGCAATCGACTGGCCATGATTGCCGCGCGTCGCGGTAATCAGCCCCTCGGGTTGTTCCCCCGACGCTATCAATTCGTTCAGATAGACCAGCCCGCCACGTATCTTGAATGCACCGATGGGCGTATGATTCTCATGCTTGACCCAGACATCGCACTGCGTCCGGGCACCAAGCAGCGGCCAGTTATACTGCGGGGTCGCAGGCATGACGGCATGGACGATGTCCGCCGCCGCTTCGAGTTCCTGCATTGAGAACATCGCTTTGCTCCTGCCCGGGGCGGATTTACATATTGGGATAATTCGGCCCGCCGCCGCCCTCTGGCGGTACCCAGGTAATATTTTGTTCGGGGTCTTTAATGTCGCAGGTTTTGCAGTGGACGCAGTTCTGCGCATTAATCTGAAAGCGGGGCTCGCCGCCCTCACCCTCCCCGATCCATTCGTAAACGCCCGCCGGGCAGTAGCGCGCCGATGGTCCCGCAAACCGGTCATGTTCGCTTGCAAGCTGCAAATCCATATCGGCGACCATCAGATGAACCGGCTGGTCTTCCTCATGGTTTGTCGCCGACAGGAAAACCGATGACAGCTTGTCGAATGTGAGGACACCGTCCGGTTTGGGGTAGTCGATGGGTGTGAATCTGGATGCGGGCTCCAGACTCGCATAATCCGGCTTGCCATGGCTGAGGCTGTGCTTCAGGAACGGAACGAGCGTGCCCAGCCACATATCCGCGCCTCCAAACAGAAGCCCAAGCCGCGTGCCGAAGCGCGACCATAACGGCTTGACGTTGCGCACCCGCTTCAAATCCTTTGCTATCCCGCTGGATTCATAGATCTTTTCATAAGATTCAAGCACATCTCCCGCGCGGTCCGATTGCAGCGCCTCAAACGCGGATTCCGCCGCCATGATTCCGCTCAGCATGGCGTTATGCGAGCCTTTTATGCGCGGCACATTCATGAAGCCGGCCCCGCAACCGACAAGCGCTCCGCCGGGAAAAACGAGTTTCGGCACCGACTGAAACCCGCCTTCGGTCAGCGCGCGGGCGCCATAGGCCACGCGCTTGCCGCCTTCGAAGGTGCCCCGGATGCGGGGATGGGTTTTGAAGCGCTGAAACTCCTCATAGGGCGAGAGGTAGGGGTTGGCGTAATTCAGATGGACGACGAAACCGACCGACACCAGATTTTCTCCAAAATGATAGAGAAAAGAGCCCCCGCCCGTCGCATCGTCGAGCGGCCAGCCCATGGAGTGCTGTACGAGGCCGGGTTCATGTCTGTCCGGCGCAACTTCCCACAACTCCTTGAGCCCGAGCCCGTATTTCTGCGGCTCCCGGCCCTCGTCAAGTTTGTATTTGGCAATGAGCTGCTTTGTGAGTGAGCCGCGCGCGCCTTCCCCGAAAAGCGTATATTTGCCGATCAGCTCCATGCCCCGCATGAAGGTGTCCTTGGGCGCGCCATCACGCGCGACGCCCATATCGCCCGTCGCCACGCCGCGCACCGCGCCCTTGTCATCGTAGAGAATTTCGCTTGCCGCAAAGCCGGGATAAATTTCCACGCCGAGCGCCTCGGCCTGTTCGCCAAGCCAGCGGCACAGATTGCCGAGACTCACAACATAGCTCCCGTGATTGCTCATGAGCGGCGGCATCAGAAAACTGGGCAGGCGGATCGATTTGCCCGATGTGAGATAGAGGAACTTGTCGGCGCTCACCGGCGTGTCCACCGGAGCGCCGCGCGCGCGCCAGTCGGGAAGAAGCGCGTCGAGGCCAACCGGGTCTAGAACCGCGCCTGAAAGGATATGCGCGCCGACCTCGGAGCCTTTTTCCAGAACGACGACCGAGACATCCTTGTTACCTTCCCGCGCCAGCTGCTTCAGGCGGATAGCGGCGGCAAGCCCGGCGGGCCCGGCCCCGACAATCACGACATCGAACTCCATCGACTCCCGGTCAGGAGGAGCCGCTTGCGAATCTGACATGGGAGGTCACCTCTTCGTCCTATGAGAGTGGATAGTGCGCGCAAGCGCATGACGTCAATCGTTCCTCCGCTTCTTGTGCGGCGATACAAGCCGCTGACGCGCCCGCCCGAGGCGTTTGCCACGACCGGCGCAGAGGCCGGAATAAACCCGCTTAAGCCTTCTCGCGCGCCGCCGCGCCATGGTAAGTTGTGCTAAGTAAATCTGGAACATGTCATGACACACTCCCACGCCTCATCCGCCGCCGCATTGCTTGACTGGTACCAGGCCATGGGCGTGGACGAAGCCATTGAGGACACTTCCGTCGATTGGTTCGCCCGGACGGAGAAGCCCAGGCCTGTGGCAAAGACACCTCCGGCGCGTGAATTTCCTCAAAACCAACCCAGCCCTTCTGAACCGCGTCCCGGCTTCGCCAGCATTGCCCCCGACGAAGCCGTCATGGATGCCCGCGAACGCGCAGCCAACGCAAAAACGCTTGAGGAGCTTGAGCGGTCCCTGTCGCAATTCGATGGCTGTGCGTTGAAGGCGACCGCAAAAAAAATGTGCTTCAAGCGCGGCAGCGACACCGCCCGGGTGATGCTCATCGGCGAGGGCCCGGGACGCGATGAGGATTTGCAGGGCCTGCCATTCGTGGGCCGCGCGGGGCAACTGCTCGACAAGATGCTCGGCGCGATTTCGCTCACCGAAGATGATGTTTACATCACCAATATCGTCTATTGGCGCCCGCCCGGGAACCGGACACCTTCGGCGCAGGAAGTGCAGGCCTGCCTGCCCTTTCTCAACCGGCAGGCCGAGTTGCTGAACCCGGAATTTCTGGTCCTCATCGGCGGACCCGCTTCGCTCAACCTGCTTGGGACCAAACAGGGCATCACCAAGATACGGGGCACATGGCGGACCTGCGAAATCGGCGGCAAGACACGCCGCGCAATGCCCATGCTGCATCCGGCTTATCTGCTGCGCACGCCGGCCGCCAAGCGCCTGGCCTGGCGCGATCTGCTGACGCTGAAAGCCGCCCTCGGCGCAAAGGAGTAACAGCGAATGTCCCGGATCGACGAGAACCGCCCCTTCATCCCGGTTAATATCGCCGTGCTGACGGTCTCCGACACGCGTACGGCCAGGGAAGACAAATCGGGCGCTTCGCTGGAGAAGATGCTTGTCAAGGCCGGGCATTTTCTGGCGGAACGCACAATTGTGAAGGATGACGTCGAGGCCATTCGCGCGGTTCTCAAGGGGTGGATTGAATCCTCAGACGTCGATGCGGTGATCACGACAGGCGGCACGGGGTTCACCGGGCGCGACATTACACCTGAAGCCGTCCGGCCTTTGTTCGAGAAAGAGATCGAGGGCTTTTCGACCCTCTTTCATATGCTCAGCTTCGAGAAGGTCGGCACCTCCACCATCCAGTCGCGCGCCTGCGGCGGCGTCGCCAACGGCACCTACATCTTCTGCGTGCCCGGCTCGCCGGGCGCCTGCCGGGATGCGTGGGAGGGCATCCTGAAATATCAGCTCGATAATCGGCATAGGCCCTGCAATTTTGTCGAGATCATGCCGAGATTGCTGGAGGAATAGTAATTAGGTAAACGGTCAGACCGGCATCGAAAACGAGATGGTGATTAGCAGACGCCGTTTTCGACTAATCGTTTCTGAGCAGCATCAACTGCTTCTGGAGGAAATCGGTCTTTATAATGGACGACGAGATGTTCAGCGGTTAACTCTGACAACCCCTTTTTGATTAGCAATTTGAATCCTTCTGTTGGGGCTCCCAATGCCCAGTCTATCAGACACTGCTCTATACCTTTCCTAGCGAGCTTTTGTCGGGTGCGGTTTGCTTTAGTCGTCCGACCGTTCTTCTCGGTCAATAGCTCCTCGTATGCATTTAAAACGTTGTAGAAATCACGTTCAAGGGGATCATCCAGATTCATCCCTTCGAGCGAGCACTTTTGCCTAAAAGCAAGCCAGTAAACGTCGTCGCGGTCCAATTTTCGGGCATTTTCCATCAAATTCTGCAACCCATCTTTATCGTTCATCTGTGCTATCTTAGATGCGTCCATTGCTATGCTCCTTTCTGGATAAAGCATGCTTCTGGCGATGCCACTTGGAATTACGGTGACAGTTTACAAATTCCCTCCTGCAGCATGGCGCAGGCCCACGCAAAAGAAATGCCCTCTAAGCCCCTGGCGCCAGCTTTTTCAGATCGGCATTGATACGCGTCTGCCAGCCGCGCCCGCCGGACTTGTAATGTTCCAGGACATCGCGATCGAGCCGGAGCGTCACCAGAACCTTGGTCGGCACCTTCTGCTTGCCGCGTGAACGCCTGACAAGGTCTGGCAGAATTTCTTCAGCCGACTGCATCTTTGACAGGAATTTGTCAGACAGAGGCGGCGACTTGAGTGCCCGCAAGTCCGCGTCTGACATTTGCTTAGCTTTTCTGCTCATGGAATTTACACTCTCTCTCATTCGCCTTCCTGAGACTGATTATCCGGGTGACACCGTTCCTGTCTGTAAAGACAACGACATGAAGCCGCGCACTTATCGTGCCGATGGCGACATATCTGTCTTCGTCATAGTCAAAACGATCATCAAGCGCGATCAGGGCGGACGCCCAGTCAAAAGCCTCGATACGATGGAACGAAACGCCATGAAGATCGTAGTTTAGGGCGGCTTTGTAATCGTCCCATTCGTATATCATAACTATATTGTAGTTACAATTAGATTGTATGTTCAATTGATGAGACTCAAATTTGGCACGTCAGCTGCAACAATCCGCGAGACTCACCCATGATCGCAAAACAGCCCGGTCGGATTGTGTATAATGGTTCAGGAGGCGCGTGACATTCACCCCCTGTTGAAACCAGCATGAGAGCACTCGACATGACCAAGGACGGTTTCGAAATTTCACGGCGCGGAGTGCTGGCGGGTTCCGCCGGAGCCGCCGCAGCTGCCCTGTTAGCCAGCGGTTTCGCGCCGCCCGCCCGGGCCGCCGCGCCGATGATGGGTCCCTCGCGCCCAAACCATTACCGCTTCAGGCTTGGCGATTTTGAAATCACAACCCTGTGGGACGGCGGCACAAGTTTCGCGGGACCCTATCCGGTTTTCGGCTACGACCAGTTCGAAGAGGATGTCCAGGAACTGGCGGAAGCTAATTTCCTGCCGAAATCCAGAATGGAGATTTCCTACACACCGGTGATCGTGAATACGGGAAAGGAACTGATCCTGTTCGATTCCGGTAATGGCGATATCCGCCGTGACGTCGGGGCGGGCCGGTTGGCCAAGGGATTGGAAAAAGCCGGCTTTACGCCTGAGCAGATTGACGTCATCGCCATCACACACTGCCATCCCGACCATATTGGCGGGCTTATGGAAAACGGAAAATCCATCTTTCCCAATGCCCGCTACCTGGTCGGCGAGAGTGAGTATGCTTTCTGGTCTGACCCGGACGCCGGTTCGGCTGATCCGCCTGTCGCAAGACGGGCGCAGATCGTGCAGCAGAAACTGGTGCCGCTACGCGAAAAAATTACTTTTCTCAAGAGTGAAGGCGAAGTCGTCTCGGGGATCAACGCCATACCCTCCTTCGGACATACGCCGGGACATCTGGGCTATCATATCGAAAGCAAAGGCAAGCGGCTGCTTCTGTGGGGCGATGCGATCATCCATTACGTCGCCTCCCTGCAACAGCCCGAATGGCATGTCAGCGCGGACATGGACAAGGACGGCGCGGCGCAAACACGCAAGACAATCCTCGACATGACGGCGAGCGACCGCATCCCCGCCATCGGCTATCATATGCCGTTCCCGGCGATTGGTTTTGTCGAGCGCAAGGGGGAAGGCTATCGCTGGGTTCCCGCCAGCTACCAGTTCGATCTGTAATCCGATAGGGGAGAAACATCATGCCCGAAGACACATTCGATTTCACGCGGCGCGGCCTGCTTGCCGGCGCCGCCGGAGCCGCCGTCGCAGCTTCATTCTCGCCGGGGCTGATAACGCCGGCCTCCGCAAAAGCTCCGATGCTCGGAAACGCCCGCCCGACCCATTACCGCTTCAAGCTCGGTGATTTTGAAATCACCACCCTCAATGACGGGGCGCTTGCGATCCCTAAGGTTCATCCGATCTTCGGCCAGAACCAGAAGATCGAGGACGTTCAGGCCTTCCTCGCCGCGAACTTCCTGCCGCCTGACAAAATGTCCATCTCCTTCACGCCGGTGATCGTGAACACCGGCAGGGAAGTTGTGATGTTTGACTCAGGTTATGGCGAGGAGCGGCGCGCGAAAGGCGCGGGCAAGGCGGCGGCCGCTCTTGTATCGGCCGGGTTCACCCCTGACCAGATCGACGTCATCGTCATCACCCATGCCCACCCGGATCATGTCAGCGGGCTGATGGAAGACGGCAGGGCCAACTATCCCAATGCGCGCTATGTCACCGGCGATGTGGAGTATAATTTCTGGTCGCGGAAAGAGCTGCTCGAGAGCAGCGACAAGACAAGAATATGGCGCGCCGGGCGCAGGCGGTGCACAGCAATCTCGTGCCGCTGGCGGAAAAGGCGACCTTCATAAAACCAGGCGCCGATGTCGTGACCGGCATCACCTCGATCGAGGCCTTCGGGCATACGCCGGGACATATGTGCTTCCATATCGAGAGCGCGGGAAAACGCCTTCTGATCTTCGCCGATACGACAAACCACTATGTGGCGTCGCTGGCAAAGCCCGACTGGTATTGCGTGTTCGACATGGACGCCGCGGCGGCAGTCGTGACACGCAAGAAAATCCTCGACATGATCGCCACCGACAAAATCGCATCGGCGGGGTATCACATGCCGTTCCCGGCCGTCGGGTATGTCGAGAAGAAGGGATCCGGCTACCGGTGGGTTCCGGTGAGCTATCAGTTCGATGTCTAGGTGTTTTCTCTCCACATGGCGGGCAAAATAACACGGGCGCCCGCCTTACCCAGCCGCCGGTAGCTCATCCCGTCATCCACATCCGCCAGGGAATGGGTCATGGCAACGCGCGCGCCTTTCAGATTGGCCAGCGTGTCGGCAAGCGTATGGGCGCTCGACCAGCGCACATTGCCGAAAATCGCCCGCACGCGCGGGCTGCGCCTGAGACCCACCATCCAATAGCCGCCATCGTCGCAGGGGCCGAATACCGCGTCATGGCCGTGCAGCAGGCGGAAGGCGGCGGAAATACGCGACGCACTTATTTCCGGGATGTCGGTGCCGATGATGATCGCCGGACCCGGGGGCAGCCAGTCCAGCACCCGCTGGAGCCGCGCGCCCAGATCGCCCGGACCTTGCGGGATGAGGGCCGCACCGCGCGGCCAGACAGGTGAAACGGCCGCCATATCCGGTGACACCGCGATGATCGTGCGCCAGCGCGGGTCGCGCGCCAGGCGCCGGGAGACATTGGTGAATGTAGTGCGGTAAAAGCCGGTCGCCGCAACCGCCCCGATATCGCGCGCCAGGCGCGTCTTGACGGCGCCGCAGCGCGGTTCCCTGGCCATGACCACGAGCCAGCGCCGGGGGCCGCCCTCGAGCTTGCCCAATTCAGTCATACAGACGGACGATGGTTGCGGGGGAAACGCGCAGATAATAGAGCGACAGGCAGGCTATGTTGCGTGCGATACGCGCACTATAGCCTTCGCGCTTGTAGCGCACCGCGCTGGTCACCGCCTTTGTGCGCATCATCACCAGCCGCCTGCGCCCGAGACGGCGCACCAGGTCCACGTCCTCCATCAGCGGCAATGGGTTGTAGCCGCCAAGAGTGGCGTAAAGTCTTTTCGGGATAAGCAGGCCTTGATCGCCAAAGGGAAAACGAAACAGCGCGCAGCGTAGCCCGACCATCGCCTCGAGCATACGCGGGCGGGCGCCGAAATCATCCAGCGCGAAGGAAAAGGCGGCCGCCGCAACAGGCCGCGCGCCGCCATCGACGCGCTCGATGAAGGTGGCGGCTTCGCGCTCCCACCCCGGCTCCAGAACCGTGTCGCCATGAAGAAACAGCAGCCAGTTCGCGCGCGCGCATTCCGCCCCGGCGGCAAGCTGAACCCCGCGCCCCTTTGGACCCAGGATCAATTGCGCGCCCGCGGCATCGGAGATGTCCGCCGTCGCGTCCCCCGAACCGCCATCTGAAATAATAACCTCGCGCACGATCCCCTGCACTGTCGCAGGCACAAGCGCGGTCAGGGTCGCCGTCAGCCCGGCTTCGGCGTTCAGCGTCGGTATGATGACGGAAATCATGGGCGCGGATCATAGCGCCTTCGCGGGGTGCGGCAAGAAGTGCTGTGAACAAACATTCCGAATTGTTCTTGCTTTGTTCTCATTCATGATATAGGCTCCTATTCATGGACCTGCATGCCTCCCATACCTCCCTGGTCCGGCCACGGTGTGCGCCTGAGGCAGGAGAAATCCCGCAGCAGCGTCGCCGTGGCCGGGGCTCGGTGTCGAACAGATCGGGGCGTTTTGAGCCGGAAACGCGCGAGGAGGTGGATGATGGGTGGGAGAGCCTTGGAGACCTTGAGCCTTTCGTCACGTCTGTTCAGGAGGAGCGGGCCAAAAGCATTATTTCGCGCAACACTTCGCCGGACATTGGCTTCGACCAGTCCATCAACCCCTATCGCGGATGCGAGCATGGCTGCGTCTATTGCTATGCGCGGCCGACGCACGCGTTTCTCGGGCTTTCGGCGGGGCTCGATTTTGAAAGCAAACTGTTCGCCAAGGTGAACGCGCCCGCCCTGCTTGAGCGCGAGCTTGGCGATCCGAAATACACGCCCCGCACCATTGCGCTGGGCACAAACACCGACCCCTATCAGCCCATCGAGCGGCAATACCGGATCATGCGGCGGTTGCTGGAGGTTCTGGAGCGCGCCAATCACCCGGTCGGCATCGTCACCAAGTCGGCGCTCATTTTGCGCGATAAGGACATCCTGTCCGCGATGGCGGAACGGGGGTTGGTGAAAGTAGCGCTCTCCGTCACCACCCTCGACCGCGGACTTGCGCGGAGCCTTGAGCCGCGCGCGGCAACGCCTGAAAAGCGCCTCGCGGCGTTGCGGGAGTTGTCGGATGCGGGCATCCCCACAGCCGTGATGGTGGCGCCCGTTATCCCCGCGCTGAACGATCCTGAAATCGAGACCATCCTCGCCCGCGCGGCAGCGGCCGGCGTGCGCGAAGCGGGGTATGTGATGCTGCGCCTGCCGCTGGAGATTTCCGGTCTGTTTCGCGAATGGCTGCTTGAGCATGCCCCGAACCGCGCAAAGCGCGTCATGTCGCTGATACGCTCCATGCGCGGCGGCAAGGACTATGATGCGAACTGGAGCCGGCGGATGCGCGGCCAAGGGCCCTATGCGTGGCAGATCGGGCGGCGTTTCGAGCTCGCCGCCAAGCGGCTCAAGCTGAACGCCAAGAGCTATGATCTGCGAACCGATTTGTTCGAGCCCCCGATCCTGCCGGGCCAGCAAATGTCACTGTTTTAGCAATTGCGCGGGCGCCGTCCTCCCGGCATTTTGTTGGCATGAGGGGAATCATCGATTCGCGGAGCAATCCTTCTTTCGCTCACGAAAGGGCGCTGATGGAACGCCACGGCGCTCCCATTGCGGGCGTTGACGAAGCCGGGCGCGGCCCCTGGGCGGGGCCGGTGGTCGCCGCCGCCGTGATTCTCGACGCGGCCAACATGCCTGACGGGCTGAACGATTCCAAGAAGCTCACGGCCCTCACCCGGGAACGGCTCCATGCCGAGATTTATGAGCTGGCGGAGGTCGGCGTCGGCATCGCCGATGTCGCCCGCATCGACCGCGACAATATCCTAACAGCGACGCTCTGGGCCATGGGCCAGGCCTGCAAGGCCCTGTCCGCCAAACCGGCGGCGGCGCTCATCGACGGTAACCGTTCACCCTCGCTTCCCTGCCCCGCCAAGACTCTCGTGAAGGGAGACGCCCTGTCTCTCAGCATCGCCGCGGCCTCGATCATCGCCAAGGTGACGCGCGACCGTATTATGATCGAATTGTCCAAGACCCATCCCGGATATGCCTGGGAGCGCAACAAGGGCTATGGCACCCGCGATCATGCGGACGGCTTGAACAGGCTTGGCATAACACCCCATCATCGCCGCTCCTTCCGGCCCGTTCAGGCTGTCCTTCTCGCAAAAGACGTCGGCGAATTAAGCCCCCCTTTACCTTGATCGCGGCACACTGGGCGCTTGAACCCTCCAGGCCCTATATCCGGGCCTGAGTTTCCGCGTATCGGGGTTGTGCCAATGAGTAAGCGTAAACGGCCAAGCGCCGTGCCGGATGTGAATCGGATTATTCTCGGCGAATGTATCGAGGAGCTTCGCGCCCTGCCGAAGGGCTGCGCTGATCTCGTCTTCGCCGACCCGCCCTATAATCTCCAGATCGATGGCGAGTTGATGCGGCCCAACAATACGCGCGTGGACGGGGTTGACGATGACTGGGATAAATTCACAGACTTTGCCGCCTATGACGCCTTCACCCGCGACTGGCTTGCCGCGGCCCGCGACATACTCAAGCCGGACGGCGCCTTGTGGGTCATTGGCAGCTATCACAATATTTTCCGTGTTGGCTCTCAACTTCAGGATCTGGGCTACTGGATTTTGAACGATGTTATCTGGCGCAAAACCAATCCCATGCCGAATTTCCGGGGCAAGCGCTTCACCAATGCCCATGAAACGCTCATCTGGGCGGCACGGGAAGAAAAAAGCCGCTACACTTTCAACTATGAGGCCATGAAGGCGCTCAATGAAGATTTGCAGATGCGCTCGGACTGGCTGTTCCCGATCTGCTCCGGACCCGAACGGCTTAAAAAAGCAAACGGCAAGAAAGCGCATCCCACCCAAAAGCCCGAGAACCTGCTGCAACGCATTCTTCTCGCATCGACCAATCCGGGCGATCTGGTGGTCGATCCCTTCTTCGGAACCGGCACGACCGGCGCGGCGGCGGCGCATCTCGGGCGCAGATGGATTGGCATCGAGCGGGAGAAAACCTATGCTAAAGCGGCGCAGAAACGCATCGACGCCATTGTGCCTCTCGACCGCGAAACTCTCGCCGTTTCCCAAGGCAAACGGGCCGCTCCGCGCGTCCCCTTCGGCACCATTGTCGAGCTGGGAATAATCAAGCCCGGTTCCACCCTCTATGATCCGCGCGCGCGCCACACCGCCCATGTTCGCGCCGACGGCTCGATTGCCTGCGCCGGCGAGCAAGGCTCAATCCACAAAATCGGCGCCCATGTTCAGGGCGCGCAAGCCTGCAACGGCTGGACCTTCTGGCACTATGAATCAGGCGGTGAACTCAAACCTATCGATGATCTGCGCGACCAGGCGCGCGTCCATCTCGGCATGAGCCCAAACTAATCAGACATCAGTCCTGCTGAAGCGCATGGGCGATCACTTTTCGCATGACCGACGGCAGAGCCTGTGTGTCCAGTTCATTGCGCGGCACCCACCAGCACCGCTCACGCCCCGCCGCTTCACGCAGTTCGGAACCACCAACCCGTGCCCTGTAAACCGCCAGTTCCAGGTAGAAATGGGAAAATGTGTGGCGCACGATTCCCGCGACCGGTTTCCACGCCCCCTCCACCGGCGCATGGCAAAGCGGGCTGGAAATTTCATCCGCCCACGGTGTGCCGGGGACTTCCGTCATACCCCCAAGCAAACCCTTGACCGGACGCGCGCGCAAAAGCACCGCGCCATCTGAACGCACGGCGACAAAGGCCGCGCCGCGCCTGACCGGTTTTGTCTTTTTCGGTGTTCTGGCGGGCAACACATTCTGAAGGTTTTTCCTCAGCCCCGCGCATCCCGCCATCAAAGGGCAGCGTCCGCAGCCGGGGTTGCGAGGCGTACAAATGGTGGCTCCTAGATCCATCATGCCCTGTGCGAAATCGCCGGATCTGCGCGAGGGCGCAAGACGTTCAGCAAGAGCACGCAGTTCCCTCCCCGCGGCGGGAAGCGGGGTTTGAACCGCAAACAGGCGGGCCAGAACCCGTTCCACATTGCCATCGACAACGGCCGCGCGCCGGCCAAATGCGATCGCGGCGATGGCTGCCGCCGTATAAGGCCCGATCCCGCGAAGAGTCAGCAGTTCCTCTTCACTGTCCGGAAAACGCCCGCCATGTTCCTCCGCAACGGCTCTGGCGCAGGCATGAAGATTGCGGGCCCGCGCGTAATATCCAAGTCCCGCCCAGGCCTTGAGCACATCTTCCATATCCGCCGCCGCCAGCGCCTCAACACCCGGCCACTTCGCCAGAAACGCCGCATAGTAAGGTATGACCGCCTTGACGGTGGTCTGTTGCAGCATGATTTCGCTCAGCCACACCCGGTAGGGGTCGGCCCGTGATCCTGGCGGTGCACGCCACGGCAAATCGCGCCGGGCGGTGTCGTACCAGCGGAGTATGGCGTCCACCACCCGGGATGGCTCAGGCGTTGCCGACATCTTTTCCCCATGGCCCGTCTTTGCCCTGCCTCGCAACCTCATGGTCGGTTATGCTAGAGCATGACGCAGTGAAATCAGACACATTGAAAATCCGATGAACAACACGCCGGGTAAAAAAGCACGCGGAACACGCGGGGGACCCTCCGCCATTGGCGCATTTGTGCCTGGCGTGACCCGCGCCGCCTTCAGCGCTCATGGCTTCCCCTCCGCAAGCGTGCTTTCCGACTGGCCGGATATTGTCGGCGCTGAATTCGCGGATATCACGTCTCCGGAGCGACTTGTCTGGCCGCGCGGCCCCGAACCTTCCCCGGAGGATGAGGGCGGCGCGAAAAGCCGCGCTCAGCACCGGCGCGCGGGCGCGACCCTGGTGCTGCGTGTGGATGGCCCGAGATCTCTGGAAATTCAGCACATTGCACCGCAGTTGCTTGAGCGCATCAACATCTATTTCGGATACCGTGCGGTCTCCCATTTGCGCATTGTACAGGGGCCTGTTCACCGCGAAACGCCGGATAAAACGCCACCGGACACGCCGGTGCGAGAAGCAGTCCCGCTGGATCGGGCAATCGAGGCGGATGGATTGCGTGCCGCGCTTTCCAGACTTGCCGCCAATATTGACTAAGCGCCGGGGAAATTTGTCGCACCGGCACACACAAATTTGAGCGCCAAATTCCTCATTCCTGCTATATTTGCGCGCAATATACTGAATTTTACCTGACCCGCCGGAGCATTTACCTGACCCGCCGGAGCAATGGTGGATATTTCGGTCGCATCAAGGAGCAACCCGTGGCGAATTTAAAAACTTCCCGCAAAACCAGTCTGTCCCGGCGCAGCGCAATCAATCTCAGCCTTGGCGCCCTTGCGGTTGCCGCCGGAGGGTTTGTCTATCTGGGCCTGAGTTCAACATCCATTGCGCAGACGGCGCCAATGTCCGCTGGCCCTAACGCCATGATCGTCAACACCGAGCACGAAAATATCAAGGGCGACGCAAACGCGCCTGTAACGATCATCGAATATTCGTCGATGACTTGCCCGCATTGCGCAAATCATCACATGAACACCATGCCCGAGCTGACGGAAAAATACATCAAAACCGGCAAAGTCCGTTACATCATCCGCGAATTCCCGCTCGATAGGATCGCGCTTGCCGCGGCGGCGCTGGCGCGCTGCGCGGGTCCTGACAAATATTTTCCGTTTATCACCGTGATGTACAAGCAGCAGGACAAATGGGCGAGAGGTCCCGGCAGCCCGTTGCCCCGGCTTTTCAAGATGGCCCAACAGGCCGGCTTCACCAAAGAGACCTTTAACGCGTGCATGAGCAACAAGAAGGTGACCGATTATATCGAAAAAACAGCGCTGGACGGACACCAAAAATTTGGCGTGAAGGCAACGCCGACCCTGTTTGTGAATGGAAAAATGCTTGAATCGGGCAATAGCCTCGCCGATATTGAAAAGGCGATGGCGCCCTATCTGTAGATTTAGGCGGCGCCATCGGAACGCGGTGCATGCGGGAGACTCTCCCGCTTATTGCAACTAGCTTGGGGGATGCCTTCTATGTTGTTGAACCGGCGCAAATTTATAGGCGGTACACTGGCCGTGGGCGCGGGCTCTCTGGCGGGGTGCGCAAGCAGCGGGACGCGCCAGCCTCCTCCAGGCGCACTCCTTGCGGCCGACGGCACGCCGGTCATGGCGGAACTCATGAAGCCCGGTCCCCTGGGCGAAAAAATGCTGGGTAGTCCCACCGCATCCGACGTCGTCATTGAGTATGTCTCGCTCTCCTGCCCGTTCTGCTACAAATTCCACATCGAAGTCTATCCGCGCTTCAAAAAAGAACTCATCGACACTGGCAAGATTCGCTTCATCGTTCGTGAATTTCCGATTGGGCGCGCGGCAGGCACCGCTGCGATCATCAACCGCTGCGCGCCGGACAAGGATTATTTCGATCTGCTTGACAAGTACATTGTTCAGCGGACCAAGTGGGTCTCGCAGGAGGTCCGTCTCGACGCAATCTACAAGGTTGCCGCGCAGACAGGCATGACACGTCAGGCATTCGACGCTTGCCTGGCCGACAAGGAACTCGAAAAAAGCCTGAAAGAGATCAAGCAGCGCGCCCGCGATTTTGGCGTCTCCGGTACGCCGACCTTCTTCGTCAACGGAAAAAAATACCGTGGTGTCCTGACCCTCGATCAGATTAAAGCCATGCTTGCGGAACAGCCGGTACAACAGACCACATAATTCTCGTATTTCTGTGCCGCTGTCGTAGTTTATCCCATAGTCACGAACTGATTCGCCGAAGTGGAGATTGTCGGCGGACGCAAGCTGGAGAACGCCGGGTGAAAATCACACGCCTGAGGCTCCTGGGATTCAAGTCCTTTGTCGAGCCTGCCGAGTTGCTGGTCGAGCCGGGACTCACCGGTGTTGTCGGCCCCAACGGCTGTGGCAAATCCAATCTGCTGGAAGCCCTGCGCTGGGTAATGGGCGAGACCTCGCATAAGAGCATGCGCGGCGCGTCCATGGATGATGTCGTGTTTGCCGGAACCCAAAGCCGCCCGGCGCGCAACATGGCCGAGGTGACCATCTTTCTCGACAATTCCCAGCGCAAGGCGCCGGCTGAATTCAACGACTCCGATCAATTGGAAATCTCCCGCCGTATCGAACGCGAAGCCGGTTCCGTTTTCCGGATCAATGGCAAGGATGTGCGGGCGCGCGATGTGCGACTGCTGTTCGAGGACGCGGCCACCGGCGCGCGCTCTCCGGCTCTCGTGCGCCAGGGACGTATCGGAGAAATCGTCAACGCCAACCCGCAGCAGCGCCGGCGCGTTCTGGAAGATGCCGCCGGAATAGCCGGTCTGCACTCGCGCCGCCATGAAGCTGAATTGAGACTGAAGGGCGCGGAAAACAATCTGGAGCGCCTGCGGGATCTGATGGGTCAGATCAAGACCCAGGTCAACTCCCTCAAACGCCAGGCGCGCCAGGCGCGGCGCTATAAGGAGATGTCCGGCGAAATACGCCGGGGTGAAGCCCTTCAGTATCATCTGCGCTGGAACATGGCCTGTCAAAATGTGGAGGCGGAAGAAGCCGCACTGGAGCAGGCGGTTCGCGGCGTCGCGCAACTGACCCAGAATGAAGCCCAGGCCATCCTCGCCCATACCAAGGCCGCCGATGAAATGCAGCCCCTTCGCGAAGAGGAGGCGGCTCGCGGCGCCGTGCTGCACCGGCTGAATGTTGAGCAGGAAACACTGGAGAGGGAAGAAGAGCGTGCCCAGGCCCGCAAGCAGGAACTGGAAGACCGGCTCGCGCAGCTCAATAGCGATCTGGAACGCGAAACCGAACGCGAACGCGAGGCTGCACAAGCCCTCGCGCGGCTCAAGGAAGAAGAAGAGGGCCTTGCCAATGCCCCCGACCCTTCGAACGCCGCCGCCGCGGCGCGCGAAGAGATGGAAGCGCGGGCAAGCGAACGCGAGGAATCCGAAAGCGCGCTCTCCTTGCTCACCGGAAGGCTTGCTGACCTGCGTGCGGAACGTCAGCAGCTCAGTACAGCCGCCTCAAGTGAACAGGCGCGAATTGACCGGCTGGAGGCGCGCGACCGCGAGGACAATGCACGGCTAATCAAACTGGAATCTTCGCCAGCTGGCACGCCGGACATTTCCGGCCTTCGCACCAATGTAAGCGAATTCTCGAACCAGGCGAGCAAGCTGGAGGAGCGCGTCCTTGAAGCTGAAAACGCGCTTGCAGCCCTGCGCAACAAGGAGAATGCGGCCAGGGAAACCGCCACCGAAGCAAAACTGCACGCCCAGGAACTTGAGACCGAGGCGCAAACATTGGTGAAACTTCTGAAACCGGCGGAGGGCGCGAAGTGGATTCCGGTTGTCGGCAAAATGCGCGTTGAATCGGGGTACGAGCTGGCGCTGGGCGCGGCACTCGGCGATGACCTCGACGCTTCGGACGATGCCAAAGCCCCGGCTCGCTGGGAGTCGATTGCCGGCAAGTCTTCCGACCCCGGCCTGCCCGAGGGCGCGGAGCCTCTCGGCAAATTCGTTAAAGCGCCCAAGGCGCTGGCCCGGCGGCTGGCGCAGATCGGCATTGTTACGGCAAAGCGCGGTGACGCCTTGCAAGGGGAATTGCAACCCGGGCAACGTCTGGTCTCCAAATCCGGCGACCTTTGGCGCTGGGACGGTTACTCAGCAGCGGCCGATGCACCAACGGCCTCGGCCAGGCGGCTGGCGGAACGCAACCGCCTCGACGCCCTGACAGCGGAAGCGGAGGCGGCGCGCGGGAAAGCGAAAAGCGCCGAAGAACTGCTCGGATCAATTTGCCAGGAGGTGTCTGACGCCGAAGCCGAGGACCGTGAAGCAAGCTTGGCCTGGCGGGGCGCGCAAGGCGCGCTTGGAGCCGCGCGCGATGAGCTGGCAACGGCTGAACGCGCGGCTCAGGCCTCCAGCAAGGAATTGGGCGCGCTGGCGGAATCTGGCGCCCGCACCCGCGAGGCGCTTGAAGAAGCACGTGCAGCCCTGAAAACAGCTCAAACCGCGCTCGAAAAACTGGAGCCCGAATCCGCGCTCGATGGTGAATTGGAAGCGTTGCAGGAAGACATTGCGGCCAAGCGCTCGGCCTATGCCGACGCCCGGTTGAAAAATGACGGCATCGAACGTGAACAGCAAATATTGCGGGACAGGATTGCCGCGGTATCGCGCGAACTCGATCAGTGGAGCACACGCCTGGAAAGCGCGGCACGCCAGATTGAAACGCTCAGGGACCGCTTTGAGGAAACGCGCGCCGAGGTTGACGCTTTCACCGATTTTCCGGACCAGATCGAGAAGCGGCGCACGCGCCTGCTGGATGAAATCGGCAAGGCCGAAAAAGCGCGCCGGGACGCCGCCGATGCGCTGAGCCTGGCCGACACCACTTTGCGTGATCGCGACAAGGCCATGCGCCAGGCGCAATCGGTGCTTGCCGAAACCCGTGAAGACCGCGCCCGCATTGAGGCAAGACTTGAAGCGGCACGCGAGCGCCGGGCGGAGCAGGCCCGCATGATCTCCGAACAGCTTGAGTGCGCACCGGAAGAATGTCTGTCCGTTGCCCAGCTTGAACCAGGTTCCCCGACCCCCGAACTTCAGGAAATCGACGAGCGGATCGCCAAACTCAAGGCGGATCGCGAACATCTCGGCGGTGTCAATCTGGGGGCGGAGAAAACGCTGGAGGACATCACCGGCGAACTTGAGACCATGAGCAGCGAACAAGAAGACCTCGAAGAGGCAATTGCGCGCTTGCGTCAGGGCATTTCCAAGCTCAATCGCGAGGGCCGCAAACGGCTGCTCGATGCGTTTGAAGAAGTAAACGGGCATTTCCAGAATTTGTTCAAGACGCTGTTTGGCGGAGGCGAAGCGGAACTGCAATTGATCGAGAGCGATGACCCATTGGAATCCGGTCTTGAAATCCTTGCCCGCCCCCCAGGGAAAAAACCGCAAGTCCTGACCCTGCTGTCGGGTGGCGAAAAAGCGCTGACGGCCCTGGCGCTGATTTTTGCGGTATTCCTCACCAACCCCTCTCCCATCTGCGTCCTCGACGAAGTGGATGCGCCTCTCGACGATTCGAATGTGGAACGCTTCTGCCGGCTGATGGAAGAAATGCGCAAGGCGACCGACACCCGCTTCCTCATCATTACACATCATCCCGTGACCATGAGCCGAATGGACCGCCTGTTCGGCGTCACCATGGCGGAGCGCGGTGTCAGCCAGCTTGTTTCGGTTGATCTTGAAACGGCGGAGCAATTCAGGGACACCGGCTGATCAATCAGCCTCTCAGTTGGCCGGGCGGCGGGAGGGGGCAAATAACCCCGGTTTTCAAGGCTGGGTAAATTCAGTCCTGCCGCCATTTGTGGCGTCTATTTTTTCCAAATGAAATCATCTACTTAGCCAGCAATCACCAGTTCTTGACACGCTCATAAGGCCACACTATGGTTCGCGCGGCATGGCCTTTTTACAAGGGCCGGGGATGCCGCCTGATTGGGGCTGTTGGACCCATGGCAAAATTCGTTAAAAGCCACGGTGGAAACCGTACCCGCAACCGGGAAAACAGATCCGGGGAGCGGGATGACAGGTTTGCGGATTTTGAGAAGCGCCTTGAGCGCGCAAGGGGCCACCCGGGCGATGCGCCGGAGGCGCAGGCACGCGGCAGCGCAATGGGGACGGCATTCCGGATATCGACCGAACTCGTTGTCGGACTTCTCGTCGGCGGTTTGATCGGTTGGCAGCTGGACAGGTGGTTCGATACGTCACCTGTTTTTCTGCTATTATTTTTTGTACTGGGCGCGGCTGCCGGAATCTGGAATGTAGTCCGCACAGCGCTTGCGATGCAGTCAGATACGGGTGACGCGCAGGCGGCAACGAAAAAACCGGAACGGGGACCGGACGCGAAATGATCGGGGCAATCGGTGGCTGAACATTTAGCCGGACAGGGCGCGGGCGGCGGCAGCAGCATGCCGAACCCCATGCTTCAATTCGAGATCAAACGTTTAATCAAACTTGATCTTTTCGGGCTTGACGCCTCTTTTACGAATTCCTCGCTGTTTATGGTGATTGCCGTTTTCCTCATCACTCTCCTGACCATCTGGGGCATGCGCGGGCGGGCACTGGTGCCGACACGCATGCAGTCCGTGGCCGAGCTTTCCTACGAATTCGTCGCCAATATGGTGCGCGACAATGTGGGTTCGGCAGGGCAGAAATACTTTCCTTTCGTGTTTTCGCTTTTCATGTTCGTCCTGTTTACCAACATGCTGGGCATGGTGCCCTATTCCTTTACGGTCACCAGCCAAATCATCGTGACCTTCGCCCTCGCCGCCCTCGTCTTTATCGGCGTGACAATCATCGGCTTTGCCAAGCACGGCCTGGGCTTCCTGAAATTCCTCGTTCCTTCGGGAGCCCCGGCGGTGTTGCTGCCCATGCTTGTGGTAGTCGAGGCGATTTCCTATCTCACACGCCCCCTCAGCCTGTCGGTGCGCCTGTTCGCCAATATGATGGCCGGCCACGCCATGCTGAAGGTTTTCGGGGCTTTCGTTGTGGGACTTGGTTTCCTCGGCGGCTGGGCGCCGCTCGCCTTCATGGTCGCATTCACCGGCCTCGAAATTCTCGTGGCATTCTTGCAGGCATATGTATTCGCTATCCTGACCTGCATTTACCTCAATGATGCTCTGCATATGCACCACTAAGCAAACTTTACCAAACGGATCGTTACCGCAAAGGAGACACAAAAAATGGAACCAGAAGCAGCAAAGTTCATTGGCGCCGGCATCGCCTCGATCGCTCTCGTCGGCGCGGGCATCGGCATCGGCATGATATTCAGCGCCTACCTCACGGGCGCGCTTCGCAATCCGTCGGCGGCGCCGGGTCAGTTCGCCAATCTGCTTCTGGGCTTTGCGCTCGCTGAAGCAACGGGCCTGTTCGGCCTGGTGGTCGCACTGATCATTCTGTTCGTATTTTAGACTGCCAGCCTGACAGCCCCGAACGTGCGCCTGTTGCCTTTTCGCGCGCCGTCGGCGGTCTGTTCATTGCCGGAGCACGACGATGCCCCAATTCGTACTGCAGGATTTTGCGCCACAGCTTATCTGGCTGGCGATCAGTTTCGTCGCGCTGTATCTCATCATGGCGCGCGTGGCCCTGCCCCGCATCGCCACGGTCATCGAAGAGCGGCGCGGCCGGATCGCTTCCGACCTCGATCAGGCCGAGCAGCTGAAGCATAAAACCGATGAGGCGATCGCCGCCTATGAAGAGGCCTTGGCCAAGGCGCGTGCAAAGGCCCTGAGCATCGCCCAGGAGACCCGCGAGGCGCTTGCTGCTGAGGTGGAGGCAGAGAAATCCCAAGCCGAAAAGCAGATTGGCGAGAAGACAGATGAGGCGGAGAAACGCATCGCCCGAGCCAAGTCCGATGCCCTGACCCATGTCAATGAGGTCGCCGGCGAAGTTGCCGAAGCAATCGTCAAGGAACTGATTGGCGGCAATGCGACTAAATCCGAAGTCAATCAGGCTGTCTCCAAGGCCGCGGTTAACTAGGACCCAGGGGCTCGTGTAATGAATATATTTTCCACATCGGATTTCTGGATCGCCGTCAGTTTCATCGGTTTCATACTGCTGATTGTCTATTACAAGGTCCCCGGCATGGTGACGAAGGCCCTTGATGACCGCGCCGACACCATCCGCAAGGAGCTGGACGAGGCCCGGCGTCTGCGCGAGGAAGCGCAGGCAATACTGGCGGACTATGAGCGCAAACACCGCGATGCGGAAAAGGAAGTGGAATCGATTATCCTGCTCGCCAAACAGGAAGCCGAGGCTCTTGGCGTAGAGACTCGCCAGAAGATCAAGGACCAGCTTGAGCGGCGCACCACACTGGCGGAAGACAAGATCGCCCGCGCCGAGGAACAGGCGCTTAGGGAGGTTCGCGCCGCGGCCGTGACCCTCGCCGTTTCCGCCGCCGAACGGATCATCGCCAAAAAGATGACTCCGGCAGCCTCCAGCAAGCTGGTTGATCAATCCATCAAGGACCTCAAGACCAAGCTGAATTAGCCTGCCATGCCGGGCATGAATGCCGGCTGCCTACTCCGCCGCCTCCGCAGGCTTTTCCGGGCTCCAGCGCAGGACCGGCTGACGCGCGGCGCGGGTTTCATCGAGCCGGGCCCAGGGTGCATGATGGGGCGCGCCCGTTAAACGCTCCTTGTCGTTGCCCTTTGCCGCGCGCACCAGATCCCTCAATGCCGCAATGAATTGATCCAGGCTTGCCTTGGATTCGGATTCCGTCGGCTCGATCAGCATGGCGCCATGCACGACCAGCGGGAAATACATGGTCATGGGATGAAAACCCTCATCGATCATGGCCTTGGCAAAATCGAGGGTGGTCACACCCGTATCCTTCAGGAAAGAGTCATCGAACAGCACTTCATGCATACACACCCGGTCTCCGAACGGCTGGGTCATGACGTCGCGCAATCCCGCGCGCACATAGTTGGCGTTCAGCACCGCGTCTTCGGACGCCTGGCGCAGACCATCGCAGCCATGGCTCATCATGTAAGCCAGGGCGCGTACAAACATGCCCATCTGGCCATGAAAGGCCGTCTGCCGGCCAAAGGGTTTGGCGCCCTTCGCCGCCCCGGCGGTTTCCACAAGGGTAAACTCCTCGCCGTTACGAACAACATAGGGGACCGGCGCATAGGGCGCGATGGCATCTGAAAACACCACCGGACCTGAACCCGGCCCGCCGCCGCCATGGGGCGTCGAAAAGGTCTTGTGGAGATTGATATGCATACAGTCGACACCCAGATCGCCTGGCTTTGCCTTCCCCACTATGGCGGTGAAATTGGCGCCGTCGCAGTAGAAATAGGCGCCCGCCTCATGAACAGCGTCGGCAATGGCGACAATATCGCGTTCAAACAACCCGCAGGTATTGGGGTTGGTCAGCATGATGGCGGCCACGTCGGGGCCAAGCGCTTCTTTAACCGCATCTGGACTCACGGTTCCGTCCTCGCGCGCCGGCACGTCCCGCACCTTGTAGCCGAGCAGGGCCGCGGTTGCCGGATTTGTGCCATGCGCCGACTCCGGCACCAGCACAACGGAGCGCGCATCCCCCTTGGCCAGTTGCGCGGCCTTGATGGCGGCCATGCCGCAGAATTCGCCATGGGCGCCCGCTTTGGGCGACATGGCAACGCCGGCCATGCCCGTCAGTTCAAGCAGCCAGGCGGCGAGGGTGTCGATGAGTTCCAGCGCGCCCTGAACGCTGCTTTGCGGCTGGAGAGGATGAATATCTCCAAAACCCGGCAATCGGGCCATCTTCTCGTTGAGCCTTGGGTTGTGCTTCATAGTGCATGAGCCCAGGGGATAAATTCCGGCATCGATCGCGAAATTCTTCTGGCTGAGGCGCACATAGTGGCGCATCACTTCGGGTTCCGTGAGGCCGGGAAGCCCAATCTCCGAGCGCGCCAGAGAGCCAAGGCGCGAGTCATGAGCTTCGGGCTCATCGAGATCGACGCCGGTCTTTGATATATCGCCCACCTCGAACAGCAACGGCTCTTCGATCATCAGAGCCCTGTTTCCGGTGAAAGTCGGGCTGTCGGACGAACCGCCGCCTTGCGCGGATGTCGGGCGCCCGCCCCGGTTCATACTCATGACAACACCTCCTGCAAGGCTTTCACGTAAGTCTCGCGGTCATCCGCCGAATTGACTTCCGTCGCCGCGACAATAATGAGGTCATCCAGTCCCGCCTGATCCGGCGCCAGCCGCGCCGCCGGCACTCCTCCCAGAACACCCTTCCGCGCAAGCGCTTCCACTGTATCAATGCCCTTTCCTGGAACCCGTATGGTGAACTCGTTGAAGAACGCCGGGGTGACCAGTTCCACGTCTTTGATACCCGACAACGCGTCCGCCAGGACGACCGCATTCGCATGGTTGATCCGGGCGAGACGCATCAGGCCCGCCTCTCCCAGAAGCGAGAGATGAATCGTGAAGGCCAGCGCGCAAAGTCCGGAATTCGTGCAGATATTGCTGGTCGCCTTTTCGCGGCGGATATGCTGTTCGCGCGTTGACAGCGTCAGCACAAAACCGCGTTTGCCATTTGCATCGACGGTCTCCCCACAGACGCGGCCCGGCATCTGGCGGGTAAATTTCCGCTGCGTGGCCAGCAGGCCGACATAGGGTCCGCCAAAATTGAGGCCAACGCCGATCGACTGCCCTTCGGCGGCCACGATATCGGCGCCCATTTCTCCAGGCGGTTTGAGCGCGCCAAGGGAAACGACTTCCGTCACCACCGCGATGAGGAGCGCGCCCTTTTCATGGGCCGCCGCGGAGATTGCGCTCAAATCGCGCACCCGGCCGAACACGTCGGGCGACTGAACGACCACGCAGGCCGTCTCGTCATCGATTGCCCCGATGAGGTCCTCATCCCCGGCAGGGTCGGCGGAAAGCGCATGAAGCGGAAATTCGGTTAAATCCGCCAGCATCTCCACAACGTTGCGGTATTGCGGATGCAGGCCGCCCGAGAGCACCGCCCTGGTGCGGCGCGTCAGACGCTGGGCCATGAGCACCGCCTCTCCGCAGGCGGTCGAGCCGTCATACATCGACGCATTGGCCACTTCCATGCCCGTCAGCATCGCAACCTGGGTCTGGAACTCGAAAAGAACCTGGAGCGTGCCTTGCGAGACTTCCGGCTGATAAGGCGTATAGGCGGTCAGGAATTCAGAGCGCTGAATAAGATGATCGACACTGGCCGGAACATGATGCTTATAGGCGCCGCAACCGACAAAAAACGGCACCGATGAAGCTGACGTATTTCGCGCCGCCATCGCACCAAGCTGGCGCTCGACATCCATTTCCCCGGCCCGGCGCGGCAGGTCGACCAGCTCTTTGAGACGAACGTCTTGGGGAATATCGGCAAACAATTCTCCGATATCCTGCACTCCGATTGTGGCAAGCATGGACTGCCGGTCGGCATCGGTAAGTGGCAGATAACGCATTAACTCTGCTCCGCCACAAACTTCCCGTAGGCTTCCGCGTCCATCATCCCGTCAAGTTCGCTCTTGTCGGAAAGCTTGAGCTTGATGAACCAGGCGCCGCCCTCGGGGTCTTCATTCACAAGACCCGGATTGCTTTCCAGATCGCTATTGGTTTCAACAACTTCTCCGGAGGCCGGCGCATTGATTTCCGCGGCGGCTTTTACCGATTCAACGACCGCCGCCTCTTCTCCCTTGGCGCAGACCTTGCCCACATCCGGCAATTCCACGAACACAACATCCCCCAGCTGCTCCTGGGCATGATTGGTGATGCCGATTGTTGCGACATCTCCATCGACGCGCAGATACTCATGATCCTCGGTGTATTTCATTTCAGCCATTTGTCTCTCTCCTCAAACTGTTTTTTTGCGGAAATAGCGATGCGGTACGAATGGCATCTCGGCGACACGCGCCGGACGGGCGCTGCCGCGCACCAACAAATTGATACTGGCGCCAGGCGCGCCATGCGCACTCTGCACATAGCCCATGGCCACGGGGCCACCGGCGCTTGGCCCAAAGCCACCGCTTGTGACAACGCCTATGATTGTTCCGTCCGCGCCGGCAATTTCCGTTCCTTCACGCGCGGGCGCCTTCCCCTCGGGCTGGATACCGACACGCAGCCGGCCCGGGCCATCGCTCAATTCGCGCTGAATACGCTCCGCTCCGGGGAACCCCCCTTCCGCGCGGCGGCGTTTGCTCATGGACCAGACGAGATCGGCTTCCACCGGAGAGGTCGTTTCATCGATGTCGTGGCCGTACAGGCACAGACCCGCTTCAAGACGCAGCGAGTCGCGCGCGCCAAGACCGATGGCCTCGACATCGACATGTGACAGAAGGGTTCGCGCGAGCTGGTCGGCCCTGGCGGCGGCAACGGAAATCTCAAAACCATCCTCGCCGGTATAACCGCAGCGGCTGATATGGCAGTCGATGCCATCGAACTCAGCACTGGTCGCGGTCATAAAACCCAGCTCGGGGGCCTTCGGGCACCATTGTCCCACAACGGCAGCGGCGGCGGGGCCCTGTATCGCCAGCAAGGCGCGGTCCTCGACCGGCTCCAGTTTCACCTTGCCGGGCAGCTTTGCCTGCATATGCGCATAGTCCGCCGTCTTGCAGGCGGCATTCACGACCAGCATGAGCCGCCCGTCATCGCCCGCGGAAACAGAGCGCGTCACCATCAAATCATCGAGAATACCGCCGTCTTCGTTCAGCAGCATGGTGTAGCGCAGACGGCCAGGGCCGAGCTTGGCGATTTCACCGGGAACGAGTGTCTCCAGCGCGGCAGCCACAGTTTCATGATCAGGCCCGGTCAGAAACGCCTGACCCATATGGGAGACATCGAACAGCCCGGCTTTTGCACGGGTATGCAAATGTTCCTTCAATACGCCGAGCGGGTACTGGACGGGCATTTCATAACCCGCGAAGGCCACCATCTTGCCGCCAAGCTCGTTATGGAGCCCATGCAAGGGTGTTCGTTTCAGTGTCTGGTTGGCATCCGCCTCTTGGCTCACGGCCCGCACCCCTCCGGTTACAACAGTAGCGCCACCGCTCGAGCACTGGCTCGAGGAGCGCCTCCTCTGTCGCGGTACCTGAGAGATTTCACCAGCGGGCCGTTGCCGCAGCCCGCTTGCCTATCCCCTTCGGTGAGCCGGGCACGCAAAATACGAGCCAGAGCTACTTTCCAGAGAGCCATCCCCCTTGCGGTCCTTTTGCCTGAGAGTTTCCGAGGCTGTTGCTCCTTCGGCGCCGGCCAGATACCGGTCTCTCCCGCTGGGGTCATATGGTTCTATGTTCGCTGCCCATGGGCAACGGGCATCATGATAAGTGGTCTTTGGGGGGTGTCAACTCGTCAAACGGCTTTTCGTTGGGCCGCAGCTTCTAACCGGCGCCAGGCGCTTTGCGGTCAAACGCAATGAACAGCTTGTAGTCTCCCGGCGGAACTCCGGCGGGCAAGTTGAAGGAAACTTCTCGCACAGCGGAGAAATACCCAACCGGATTGCCGGCTGGAATGGTTACGGCAACGGACACATCCTGGCTTGAAACAATATTTCTGGTGCTGTCGGTGATATGGATTTTGAGAGGCATCCGCACTTGTCCCGGACGGCCGCGCGGGCCCAGCAGCACGCGTCCGGCAAAGCCGTATTTGACAGTCACCTGATTTGGCTGGATCTGGCATTCGCGCGCGGTCTTGGTGATTTCACCGCGATACTGGATTGCAAGACCGTCACCTTCACGGCCAATGTCATAAACAGTCAGCAGGCGGTCACGCGGCCAGATTTTGAATTGCGGACAACCGGTCATCGCGGTTTCGATGCTGACCTGACCGCTGGTGTCGGTACGCGCGGCTTCCAGCAGAGAGGCCTCGCTTACCGGGACATCCAGCCCCCGCGCCTTTTCCTTCGACCGGAAGGGAGACGTAATCTGCGAAACGCCACATGCGGACAGAACCGCGGCGATCAACACCAGCGCCGCCGAATTTCTGACGCTCCGCCCCAATACTGGATTACAGACTTTCAATACGCCCCCGTACACTCTCTTGACAGGCCCCGCCCGCAAGCATGTATTAGCTCGTGAGGGTCCAAGCTCTCGCACTGTAGCTGTCTGTGATAATAACCCTGAACTCATCTGGCAAGGCCTACATCAGCAAAGGCTTGGAAAACCTTTATATTTCACCATCGGCGGCCGCATGAACGACCAGGAAAACACGACTTCAATCACAAGGAAAACGGACGCGCGATCACGTCCGCCCCTGAATATTCTGCTTGCCGCTCCACGCGGTTTCTGCGCCGGAGTCGACCGCGCAGTACAAATCGTCGAACTCGCGCTCACAAAATACGGCCCACCGGTCTATGTGCGCCATGAAATCGTACATAATCGCCACGTTGTCGACTCTCTGCGCGCCAAGGGCGCTATCTTCGTAGAAGAATTAGACGAAATTCCGGATACAGATGCCCCGATTGTTTTTTCCGCGCATGGCGTACCAAAATCCGTGCCCCTGGCCGCCAAGAGGCGCAAGATGTTTTTTCTCGATGCAACCTGCCCCCTGGTGTCGAAAGTTCATATGGAAGCTGAACGCCACTACGCGCAGGGCCTGGAAATCATTCTGATCGGCCACGCCGGGCACCCCGAAGTCATTGGCACCATGGGTCAATTGCCCGATGGCACCGTCAAACTCGTGGAGACCGCGCAACAGGCCCGCATATATCAGCCCGAAGACCCCGGAAAACTCGCCTATACGACCCAGACCACGCTCTCTATCGACGATACCCGCGAGATTGTCGAAATCCTGAAGTCACGGTTCCCGAAAATTGTCGGACCCCACAAGGAAGACATCTGCTACGCCACAACCAACCGGCAGGTTGCGGTTAAAAGCATCGCGCCGCGCTGCGACCGGCTCATCGTCGTTGGAGCCCCCAACAGCTCGAATTCCCAGCGCCTCGTCGAGGTAGCGCAGCGGGCGGGGTGCGGCAGTGCGGCGTTACTGCAATGCGCGGACGATATCGACTGGAGCGACTATCGCGATATTCGCACCATCGGCATCACCGCGGGTGCATCGGCCCCCGAAGTGCTGGTCGATGAGATCATCGCCGCCTTTAAAGACCGGTTCGAGACCACGCTTGAAGCCGTCTCGACGGCCGATGAAAACGTCTCCTTCAAACTCCCCCGCGAACTTCGCGGGTCTGCCTGAAATGGCGGTTTACACTGAGGTTTCCGATGAAGAACTGAGCCGCTTCCTTTCCAGCTACAGCCTTGGTGAAGCATTGTCGTTCAAGGGCATCGCGGAGGGTGTGGAAAATACCAATTATCTGGTCCATACCGAGGCGGGCCCGCATATTCTCACCTTGTATGAGAAACGCGTAAGCCTCGGGGATTTGCCTTTCTTTCTGGGGTTGATGGAGCATCTCGCCGCCAAGGGTGTGAATTGTCCGCTGCCCGTGCGCGACCGCAATGGCGAAATACTGAACGAACTTTGCGGCCGTCCGGCCGCGGTGATCACTTTTCTCGAAGGTCTGTGGGTGCGCCGCCCTTCAGCCGGTCATTGCGCGGCGCTTGGCGAAACTCTTGCCAGGCTGCATCTGGCGGGACAGGATTTCCCCTTGACCCGTGCCAATGCGCTTTCAGTGTCCGGGTGGCGGCCGCTCCATGACTCCTGCCGGGGCGGCGCCGATACAATCCAGAAAGGGCTGGACGCCGAAGTGAGCGAAGAGCTTTCAACGCTTGAAGACGCCTGGCCGCGCGATATTCCTCAAAGCGTCATTCACGCCGATCTGTTCCCTGACAATGTGTTCTTTCTCGGTGGCAAAGTATCAGGCGTTATTGATTTCTATTTTGCCTGCAATGACATGCTTGCTTACGACATTGCCATTTGTCTCAACGCCTGGTGCTTTGAGCCGGACGGATCGTTCAACATTACCAAGGCGCGCGCGCTGCTGCGCGCCTATACGGCCCTCAGGCCGTTCACGGATGAAGAATTCGAAGCCTTGCCCGTGCTGGCGCGCGGCGCGGCGCTCCGCTTCCTGCTGACCCGGATTTACGACTGGCTGAACACCCCGGCGGAAGCCCTCGTGAAGCCGAAGGACCCCTTGGAATACATCCGCAAAATGCGCTTTCACCGCAATGTGGCGACGGCGCGCGAATACGGACTTGGCGAGGAAAAAAGGTGACGCAAAAACAAACAGTCACGATTTACACAGATGGCGCCTGCTCGGGAAATCCGGGCCCCGGCGGCTGGGGCGCCATTTTGATCTTTGGGGATCATCGCAAAGAATTGAATGGCGGCGGCGCGCAAACCACCAACAACCGCATGGAGTTGCTGGCGGCCATCGAAGCGCTGAATGCCCTGAAGCAGCCCTGCAGCGTCGATCTGCACACAGATTCAAACTATCTGCGGGACGGCATTACGAGCTGGATCAAAAAATGGAAAAAGAATGGCTGGCGCACCGCCAACAAGAAGCCCGTCAAGAATATCGAATTATGGAAGAGCCTTGAAGCCGCCCGCGAACGCCATGATGTAAGATGGCATTGGGTCAGGGGCCATGACGGGCACCCGGAAAACGAGCACGCGGATGAACTCGCGCGCCAGGGCATGGCGCCTTATCAGTGAGACCGGCTAAAGCGCTTCGAGGATTTTCTCGGCGCTGCTGGCGTCAACGACCTTCGCGATCTCCTCGACGTTCAGCACCTTCACGATGCCATCTTCCACAATCATGGAGAACCGCTGCGAGCGGGTCCCCAGTCCGTTGGCCGAGGCGTCTAACTCCAACCCCGCGGCTTTTACAAAGTCGGCATTTCCATCGGCCAGAAACAGGATCTTTCCATCCGCCGCTGTGGCTTTGGCCCAGGCGCTGAGAACAAAGGCGTCATTGACGGACAGGCAGGCAACCGTATCGACGCCCTTCGCCTTCAGCGCATCGAGGGATCCAAGGAAATTCGGGACATGCATCGCATTGCATGTCGGCGTAAAGGCCCCCGGCACACCAAACAACACAACTTTCTTACCGCCAAAAACGTCTTGTGCGGTCATATCGGTCAGACCATCGTCCGTCAGAACCTTGAAAGTTACGTCTGGCAGCTTGTCGCCAACACTGATAGCCATCGTCAGTCCTCCGGATTGATTAGAAAATTGAGCTGGAGCATATCCACACAATGCCCGCCCGCCAAGCACGTTGTCCGGGACAAATGCTTATCGCGCAAGAATAATTTTCCGGTAAGCGGTGCGGTAAATTATTTAATCCGCCAGGTGGTCTCTGTCTGCGCGGTTTTCGTAACCAGCGTCAGGGTCAGGGTCTTTCCCTTGAGTTCCTTCGGATCGTCACCCTTGGTCAGATCAACCTTGAAGCGAACCGTGCCATCGCTACGTTTGTCCACGGTCTGGGTAGGTGCAAGATAGAACCCTCTTGGTCCTTCAACAAACAGATCGGCGCCAATTGTTCCTTGAGGAAAACGCGCATCGATGGCGAGATAGGGAGCTTTTCCGGAAAGCTCGGCTTTGGTACCGCTGACCGAAAGGCCAGCGACGGCCTTTCTGCCGGGCACCCTGTCAAGATAGCGTGAGAGCAGAGACGCGTAACTGCGTGAAAAAAACCCGCTCCTGCCAACCCTGAGCCGCAAGTCGGCCTCGGCCGGTATGCAAATGTCAGCACACACAGCAAACTCCAGCTTAAGGCGCAGATCGATTGGCTGCCCTGCCTGCACCGGTTCTATAAGGACGGGAAAGACAACTTCGTCCTTGTAGCCGATCGACAGTCCGGCACTGTCAATGTAACGCGTCGGCGCGGGCCAGAGGATACGCGCCGACTTCAGATTTTGTGAGCCTGACCAGTCAAACCTCGGTGGCAACCCGGAATCGCCCGGATCGCGCCAATAGGTTTTGAATTTTTTTGCGAGCGTGATGTGAATGCCTGCCATAAGTACTTTTTTATCGCCTTGCCATGCCGTTCTGTCGGCTATCAACCGCGTGGCGAAGAAGTTTCCCGGCTGCCAGTCCGATGCTGATCCTGCACCAGCGGGCGTTGCCCCGGCCACAATGGCTAATGCGGCGGCCACACCGGCGGCGACCGTCAGACTTGATGGCTTCGATTTGATTGCGATCCCGATACTCATTGCTGCCATATGACTTTCTCGGCCTTGCTTCCCGGCAATAATCAGATTCATATCCCGATTGAGTTTACATTCCTTCACCAGCTATTACGACAGGATCAGTCTGACAAATGTTCAATCTTGCGTGAATCCGGGGCAGATCCGGCCGCCGGATATGTTCGATAAGCCTTCACAAGCCCGGCCCCGAAGGGTTAACGTTATGCCATGTTAGCAAGCCGATCCGATGACAACACTGGAACGGGCGACCGGTTCCTTGATGGCCAAATGCTCATTGCGATGCCGGCCATGGCGGACTCAAGATTCGCGCAGGCCGTGATCTATCTGTGTGCCCATTCCGCCGATGGCGCAATGGGGATCATAATCAATCAACGCGCACCCAATATCGATTTCTCTGAACTTCTCGAGCAGTTGAATATCGCCGGCGGGGGGGAAGCGATTCATTTGCCGGACTCCAAGGCGGATATTGCGGTTCATGTTGGCGGTCCGGTCGAATCCGCACGCGGATTCGTGCTTCACAGCAGCGACTATTATGCAGAAGACAGCACTTTACCGATCGATGAGCGCGTCAGTCTGACCGCGACAGTCGATATACTGCGCGCAATCGCCAGTGGCGCCGGGCCAGACAAAGCGCTCCTGGCGCTGGGCTATGCGGGCTGGGCGCCAGGACAGCTGGAAAATGAATTTCAGTCCAATGGCTGGCTGCATTGTCCCGCCGACGCGGAAATTCTCTTCGACCGCAATATCGATAAAAAATACCTGCGGGCTCTGGAAAAAATCGGCATTGATCCTGCACGCCTGGTGAACGATTCAGGTCACGCCTGACGTGGCGAGGGCACACGCGGCACAGGCAGGGGCGCCGCCGCAGCGCCGCCCCGGCGCGTGCCGGCCCTTTCCCTGGCGACGGGCGCCGGCGCGGCCGTTTTACCAGATGCTTTTGCCGGAGCACGGCGTGTGCGCGCGGAATTTTTCTTCTTCAGGGCTTTTGCGAGAGTGGACACCAGGCTCATGGCCCCCCTTTCGCTCATCGGTTCTCCGAAATAAAAACCTTGCGCGAACTCGCAGCCGATCGAGCGCAAAAAGTCGGCGTCACTTGCGGATTCAACGCCTTCGGCAACGACCTTTTTACCCAACTCGTGCGACATGGCCACGATGGAGCGCAGGATAACCGGTGCGGAATCCTCTCGTTCGGCATCCCGGATAAACGATTTGTCGACCTTTATGGTATCCACCGGAAAACGGTGCAGATAATTGAGCGACGAAAATCCGGTTCCAAAATCGTCAAGTGACAATCCTGCACCCATCCCCTTCAAAATCTTCATGATTTCAATTGCCTGCTCTGGATTTTCCATAGCCAGGGATTCGGTAATCTCAAGCCACAATGTCCCCTTGGGCACAGCGTCACGCGATAGAATGGAGCGAATTTGCTGCAACAGGTCCTGCCGGAACAATTGGCTGCTGGACACATTGACAGAGACGAAAATCGGAGATTGCGCCGAGGGCAGGGCCTTCTGCCAGCGCGCGGCCTGCTTGAGCGCCTGATCCAGCACATAGCTGCCCAACTCGCTGATAAGCCCGGTTTCCTCGGCGATCGGCACAAAATCATCGGGGTTCAGCCGCCCGTGTTTGGGATGATCCCAGCGCACCAGCGCCTCGAAGCCGGACAGCGTGTTAGCTTCCAGATTTGTAATGGGCTGATACAGAACCTTGATCTGCTTGCGCTCGATAGCACGGCGCAACTCACTTTCCAGCGGCAGGCGCCCTTCTTCGCTGCCGCGCATGCTGGCCTTGAAAATATCAACCCTGTCCGAGCCCGACCGCTTGGCGCGGAACATGGCGATCTCGGCCTCCTTAAGCAGGTCCTGATGGGTTTCCTGCTTGCCGTCATAGACGGCGATGCCAATGGACCCGGTCAGGATGATCTCCTTGCCGGAAATGCGCATGGGACTTCGAAGCGAGCGGCGGATTCGTTCTGACAGAAGGGCGATGTGCTGGGGCTCTGCATCCGAAACGATCAGAACCGCAAACTGGTCGCCGCCAACACGCGCAATCGTATCTTGCGGATTGAGATGCCGGCTCAACCGCCGGGCGAGCGTGAGCAGCATACTGTCCCCGACAACCAGCCCGAGGCTCTTGTTCACATTCTTGAACCGGTCGATGTCGATGAACAGGACCGTCGGGCGATTGCCGGTGCTCTCCTCAGCCCGCATGACGGCGCCGCTCAGCCGGTCGAGAAACAGCTCGCGGTTGGGCAGGCCCGTCAGACTGTCATGCACCGCGTCATGCAGCAGACGTTCGCTTGTGCGTTTGTTCCCTGAAATGTCGCGCATCAGACCAACGCATCGTTGCGCGGAGTCCGATACCGGGCTCTCCACGGTGTGCGCACGCAATTCAAACCAGAGATAAGAACCATCCGCCCTTTGCATACGGAAATCGGTGTTCAGCTCTCCGCCGCCTTTCTCCTGCAGCGACCACAGCAACAGACGGAAATGTTCGCGATCAGCGGGATGAATGTGCCTGAGCCATTCCTCCAAAGAGCCCTCAAGCATGCCTTCGGGAAGGTTGAGCGCTTCTTCCACCTCGGCGCCAACCGAAAGTTCGCCGCGGCGCATGTTCCATTGCCATACGGCAGTACCGGACCCCTCGAGCGCGAGGGTGCTGAGTTGCATTTGACCGGGGGGACCGCCATGAAACGGAGTGCCGCCACGAAAGGCATATTGCGTCACTGTAAAGCCCAGAAGCACGATCAGAAGCACCAGGCCGGCCAGCAGGCTCGATACGATGATTTCACCCGACAGCTGACCGGCAACAACAAGGCTCGCCCCGAATATCCAGACAAGAAGCAGCATCCATGTCGGCACAAGGGACATGGCGCGCTCCTGGCCTCTGAGCGCCAGGTAAGTGATGAGCAACGCACCTACGACCCCGACGCCGGCGAACGAAACCCTGGCGAGACCCGAAGCAAGACGCGGGTCAATGAAGGTCAAGCCGATCAGCGCCACTTGCGCGCATATCCAGGCGCCAAAGGCGAGCTTGATCCAGTTATGCCAGAGTCTGACCCTTAAGAAGGAGTAGAGGAAAACCACAAGTGACGCGACAAAAGCTGCCTCCGATGCGGCGCGGTATACGGCATTGTCCTGCGCGCTCAGCTTGAACAGTTTGTGCCAGAACCCGAATTCCACACAGAACAGAGCAAGTGCGACCCAGGCGACGAGGGCAGCGGCAGGAAAAATCGATTTGTGATTGGCGGCAAAAACCGCTGTAAGGAAAATCGCGGTAAGGCCAACAATGCCGAGCAATATTCCGTTGAACAGCATCCGGTCCTTGAGGTGGCGCTCATAGGCTTCCGGCTTCCATAAATTCAGCCGCGGCACCTGGAGCGAGCTCATCTCCACAATGAAGGTGATGACGGCGCCTGGCTCAATGGTCAGGGGGAATATATCGGCTTGATCGTTTGCTATTCGCTTGGGGAGAAACCCGAGCGACGGCGTGACCGCCGCGACTCGCCCCGAATCCAGATCCGGCCAGAAAACCGACGACCCCACCAGCGTATAGCGCTGCGCGGTGAGCCAGCGCACGATCGGTTTTTCGGTACCGTTTTTGAGCGCAAACACAATCCAGTTCGGGTTGGTGCCTGTCGTCGTAGCCTCCACGGACATGCGCCCGACGATCCCGTCGGCGCCAGGCACCGTCTCGATTTGCAGCTTGTCGCCACGGCCCTCGTACAGTTCACCCTGCGCCGTGACATCAATCCGGTCCTTTTCCGGATCGATCAGGATTGCCTCCAGGGCAAGCGCCGGTGCAAGACCGAATATCAGCAGAGTCAGGAGCGCGAGCAGCGCCGCGCGATGCGCGCGCCAATCCACGGCCACGCCCATGGCCGCTCGAAACCGTATTTTTAAACTCTCAAAACTCACCTTCGCGGTATTCCTCATCCCGGTCCACAATCCCGATTCCCGATCAGCTGCGGACATCGTCCTCAAGCAGCGCATAAGTCACGTGATCCTGCCACAGACCGTTGATTTTCAGATAACGGCGCGCCAGCCCTTCGTGGGCGAACCCCACCCGTTCCAGCAATTTTATGGAGGCTTCATTGCGTGGCAAGCATGCCGCTTCAAGACGGTGAAGACGCAATGTGTCGAAAACAAACGGTATCGTCGCCCTCACACCGGCGCTCATTTTGCCCTGATCGGCATATGGCGCCCCGATCCAGTAACCCAGCGTGCAGGCATGGGTCACACCCCGGCGTACATTCGAAAGCGTCACCCCGCCGAGAAGCGTGTCCTCATCGCCATCAAACAGGAAAAACGCATAGCCCAGATCCTCGCGCAGATCCCGCGCATAATATTTCAGCCGGCGGCGGAACGAGGACCGGGTGAGCTCACTGCTGGTCCAGGCCGGTTCCCAGGGTGTCAGGAATTCCCGGCTTATCGAGCGAAGCTCCACCCAATCCGGATAGTCGGACATTTGCGGCGCCCGCAAATAGACCCCGTCCCCGTGTACAAGCGGACCGGATTCAGGGGGTGTTATTGATCTAAGAAATGCCAATTACGTTCACCCGCCCCTACTCCGCCGCCCTGGCTGTAACCGGCCCATGCTGTTGTATAAGCCGTTCAAGAGCATTCTGGTCCTTCAGGGGCCCAACAGCCGAGGCGCTCGATTTCCCGCCAATTATAATCTTCCCGGCAATCGCGCGCACCGCCTCTTTATCCACGGCTTCAACCTTTTCCACCAGGTCACCGACAGCCAGCGGCTTGCCGAATACCAGCATTTGACGCGCCAGTTGCTCCGCGCGGGAGCCGGAACTCTCCAGGCTCATCAAAAGACCCGATTTGAGCTGTGCCTTTGCGCGTGCGAGTTCGGCGTCCCCCACCAGATCATCGGCCAGCTTTTCAAGCTCCCTCAGGATAACCTGCGCCAGCTCCTGCATCTGATCGCCGCCCGTGGCGGCATGTACGCCAAACAGCCCAGTATCCGACAGGCCCCAGCAAAAGGAGTAGATCGAGTAACAAAGCCCCCGCGCCTCGCGCGCCTCCTGAAACAGGCGCGATGACATGCCCCCGCCCAGAAGGCTGGAGAGAATTTGCGCCGCATACATGGTTTCGTCCCGGTAAGAGGGACCTTCATAGGACAGCACGATATGCGATTGCTCAAAACGCCGCGCCGAGCGTCTGAAGCCACCTCTGTAGGACGCCGCGGCCGGCGCGGGCGGGCTTTTCGCCTTCATATCTCCAAAGGTGGATTGTGCAAGGCTGACGATTTGATCGTGATCCACCGCCCCGGCGGCCGCCAGGACCATCGCGCCGGGCACATAATTCGCTGTCATATAGGCTGCCAGGTCCGGGGAGGTAAGTTCGCGTACGCTCCTCTTTGTGCCAAGAATTGTCCGCCCCAGCGCCTGTCCTGTGAACGCGGCCTCCTGCACCAGGTCGTAAGCCTCATCGTCCGGGCTGTCTTCGGCCGCTGCGATCTCCTGCAGGATAACGTCCTGCTCGCGGGCGAGTTCGCGTGTATCGAATTTCGGATACCGAAGGATGTCCCCAAGCATATCTATCGCCAGCGGAATATCGCCCTTGAGCATACGGGCGTAATAGGCGGTCGTCTCCAGGCTCGTGGCCGCGTTGAGTTCGCCACCGGCGGATTCGATCTCCTCGGCGATTTCGCGGGCGCTGCGCCTGTTCGTCCCCTTGAACGCCATATGCTCCAGAAGATGGGAAATACCGTGCTGGCCCGGTCCTTCGCAGCGCGCGCCCGTCCCCACCCAGACACCAAGAGAAGCGGTCTCCAGATGCGGCATCGCGTGAGTCACCACCCGCATTCCATTCGCCAAGTCTGTTGTCTGCACACTCATGTGCCCGGCTCCGTCAGGACGCGAGCACGCGCTTCGATAAAAGCGACCAGCGCACCATAGTCATTTTCCAGAATGTCAAAGCGCTCATCGGCGCCGAGTTTTTCCTCCAGGCGCGATGGCGCATGCGGGCGTTTGCCCGTTGCGGCCCCGACCGCATCGGGGAATTTCGCGGGGTGGGCCGTCGCCAGCGTCACAACCGGTATTCCCTCTGCAGGCTGGCGCCGCGCGGCGGCAAGACCAACGGCGGTATGGGGATCGCAGACATACCCCGTCTCGCGGGCAACTTCTCGGATCGTGCACTCCACCTGCTCTTCATCCACGGCCTCGGCGGCGAGCGTCGAGCGCAGGAATGAGAGTTCATTTTCCGACAGGGTGAAACTGCCGTGGCCTGCCAGATCGCTCATCAATTGGCAAACCCGTACACTGTCGCGTCCCGCAGCTTCGAAAATCAGCCGCTCGAAATTACTCGATACCTGAATATCCATGCTTGGGCTCGACGTCGCGACGACCGCGCCGGGTTCATAACGCCCGCTCTTTAGGGTCCGTACAAGGATATCATTCACATTCGTGGCTATAACGAGGCGGTCAATCGGCAATCCCATGCGGGACGCCACGTAACCGGCGAAAACGTCGCCGAAATTTCCTGTTGGAACACAAAAACGAACCGGCCTCCCCGGCGCCCCGAGCGCTGCCGCGGACACGAAGTAATAAACCGTCTGAGCCATGATTCGCGCCCAGTTGATCGAGTTCACCCCGGCGAGCGACAGCCGGTCACGCTGTTCATGATCGTTGAACAGAGCCTTCAGCAGTGCCTGGCAGTCATCGAAGGTGCCTTGAATGGCAATATTATGCACATTGTCCGCGCGTGCTGTTGTCATCTGCCTGCGCTGAACATCGCTGACCCGGCCATGGGGGTGGAGGATAAATATATCAATGGACCCGCGCCCGGCAAAAGCCTCGATGGCCGCCGCGCCGGTATCCCCTGACGTCGCCCCGACGATGGTCGCGCGGGCCTTGCGCAATCGCAAGGCGCGGTCCATGAGGCGCCCCAGCAACTGCATGGCCACATCCTTAAACGCGAGCGTCGGCCCGTGAAACAGCTCAAGCAGCCACTGATCCGGTCCGAGCTCGACGAGCGGCGTTACCGCTTCGTGCGAGAACGTGGCGTAAGCCGCCTCGACAATTCCGAAAAATTCCTTTTGCGAAATATCAGCGCCGACAAACGGCTCCATGACCCGGCATGCGGTTTGCGCATATGACAGTCCGGACATCGCCTTGATATCGGACGGCGTGAACCGCGGCCACGCGGCGGGCAAATAGAGCCCGCCATCGCGGGCAAGCCCGGCCAGCATAGCATCCTCGAAGCCAAGCGCGGGCGCGGTCCCGCGCGTGCTCACATAGCGCAATTCACTGGCTTGATTTTGCATTTGGACAGCCATACTCATCTCGGCGTGCACGGTAAATGCGAACCGGTGGCCCCGCAAGCGGACTTAACGTTTTTAGGTGAATGGACGCCGCCGAAAACGGCCCCGCAAATAGACGGCGAAGACCACCAGAAGCGTAGCGGCCAAACCGAACCAGACCCCTGCATATTGCAGATGTTTGTTGGGCAGCTCGAGCCGTGTGACCCCGCCTTTCGGCCAGCCGCCCGGAACGGGCGTTGCATCCAGTTCCACAAAGAAGGGCACCAGTTGTTTGATCTCGGTTTTGGAAAGGGCCGACGAGGCCATGCCCTCAAGATCGCGCCAGAACCATGCATTCTTCTCGGGTGAATTGTCGGGCACGAAGGGGGCCTGTATGCCAGACGCACGCGCAAACCCGGTTACGGTTTGCAACCCCTCGCTCTGCCCGGCGGCACGGGCCCCGGGCTGTTTGAAGCCTTCGGGAACGAAACCTCGATCGGCCATGACTATGCGCCCGGAGGAGGTGATAAACGGCGTAATCACACGCCAGCCGGCCGTTTCCTTTATGACCGTAAAATAGTGACTCTCCCTGGCGTGCCGAAAGCGCCCCTCAAGGCGCACGCGGAAATATTCGACATCCTTTTTGTCATCCCACTGCGCAAGGGCCTGCTCCAGCGTGAGCGGGGCGGCGCGGGCTCGCGCCTCAATGCGTTCGATAAGCCCTTCTTTGTACGCAAAGCGCTGAAGCTGCCAGAACCCCAGTCCGGCAAGAACGCCAAAAACCGCAAGCGCCAGCACACTCAGCCAAATCAGATCACGTTTCAAATTTCTGTCCTAACGCCTGTCCGGCCGGCCCTCCCGGGCCGCGGACAACGCGACACCAAACCCGCCATGAAAGGCTATGGCGGCGAATAAACATTGCGAGCCGGCATCGAACCTCCGCCGTAAAGCTCGTCCAGGAGGAACAACCCTTGCCCTGGCCGCCAAACGGGTCCGAGGCGTTCCCGGGCGGGTTAATGCACCGCCGGCGTGCCCGCGCCCCAGACATAGATAGCGGCGAAAAGGAACAGCCAGACTACGTCGACGAAGTGCCAGTACCAGGCCGCGGCCTCGAAGCCGAAATGCTGCTTGGAGGTGAAGTGCCCGGCGAGCGAACGGAACAGGATAACAGTCAGAAATATGGTTCCGATAATCACATGCGCGCCGTGAAACCCGGTCGCCATGTAGAAAGTTGCGCCATAAATGCTGCCGGAGAAGGGGAACGAGGCTTGCGCGTATTCGTAAACCTGCAGGGCGGTAAACATAACACCTAGGATGATCGTGCAGACCAGACCGAGGATCAGCCCGCGCCGGTCATCCTTCAAAAGCGCATGATGGGCCCAGGTGACGGTCGTGCCGGATGTCAAGAGAATGAGCGTATTCACAAGCGGAATGTCCCAGGGGTCAAAGGTCTCGACGCCCTTTGGCGGCCATTGCCCCCCGGTGAATTCCGTGCGGGCGACCTGCACCGCCTCATCGGGGAAAAGCGCAGCGTCGAAAAAACCCCAGAACCAGACAACGAAAAACATCACTTCCGAAGCGATGAACAAAATCATTCCGTAGCGCAAATGCAGTTGCACCACCGGCTTGTGATGGCCCTGGTGCTCGGCTTCATTGATGACATCGCGCCACCAGACAAACATGGTGGCGGCAACACTGGTAACTCCGATAGCGAAAATCCAGGGGCCGCTAAATCCGAACAACCCTTCGCCGTCACCCATGGACTGCATCCAGATGATGAGACCGAGGGCCGTCACAAAGGCGGAAATACCGCCAACGATTGGCCAGGGGCTTGGTTCGACCAGATGATAGTCATGTTCGTTGGCGTGCGCTTTGGCCATGTGATCGCTCCTTATCCCCCCCCGGGGGCGTTTGTCTTTACCGGCCCGCATCAGGGCCACATGTCCTCAATTTCAGGTCGTATTCAATCGGTTACGTTCCGTCACGCTTCGGCGTGCCTTTACCTGCCGCCACCTTCGCACTCTCCTTCACCGGGAAGAATGTATAGGACAGTGTAATCTCGCGAAATTTGCGGGCCACGGGATCGTTCATGATTTCCGGGTCGATGAAATAGGTTACCGGCATTTCCACCCGGGCGCCGGGCTCCAGGGTTTGCTCGGTAAAGCAGAAACATTCAACCTTGCTGAAGTAAACCCCGGCCGCCTGCGGCGACACATTAAATGATGACGTTCCGGTGATTCTTCTGCCCGTGGGGTTTTCCGCCTCGTAATATGCGAGTGCGGATTCACCGATCTTCAAAACCTGCTTGCGCTGAACGGGACGGAATTTCCAGCCCATGCCACGGCTCACATTGGCGTCGAACCGCACCGTGATCGTGCGCTCGAGTATCGTATCCGGCGCCCGTTCGGCGCGCTGGGTCGTCCCGCCATATCCGGTGACCTGGCAAAACAGCTGGTAGAGCGGAACCGCGGCATAGGATACGCCAACCATACCCACCGCAATACTCGCCATGGACACAGCGACCTTGAGATTGCTGCGCGTTGAGCGCTTTTCCGGCTTTGGCGTCCCAGACATCCTATCCGTCATCGTTTGTCTCTTTCATACGGCCTAAAGGGACCGACTCGCCACATTACCGCCAAGACGCACAATCGTGACGATAAAAAACAGGACCACCAGCGCCCCCAAAACCCACGCGATGGCGACCGAGCGCGACCTTCGGCGTTTCTTCTGCTCCTCGGTCAGCTGGATCATGTCGTCCATGCCAGCAGTCCCCCAAAGGCCTGCTCGACGAGCAAAACAGCAAACAGAAGCAATAGGTACAAAATCGAAAAGCTGAAGAGTTGCCGTGCGGCACGCTCCGCCGCGCGGCCTTCGCGCCGCTTGTAAACAAGCCAGGCCAGCGCCACAAACAGCGCGCCCAGCAGACCGGCGGTAACGCCATAGAGCGTCCCGCCAAGGCCGATAAACGCCGGCGAAAGCCCGACAGGAGCCAGCAGCACGGAATAAATGAGGATTTGCCGCCGGGTTGCATCGGCGCCCGCTACGACGGGAAGCATCGGCACCCCGACGCGCTTATAGTCCTCTGTCCGGTTCAGCGCCAATGCCCAGAAATGCGGCGGCGTCCACAAGAAGATGATGAGAAACAGGATAAAGCCTTCCAGGCTCACGGTTCCTGTAACCGCCGCCCAGCCGATCATCGGCGGCAATGCTCCGGCCGCACCGCCGATTACGATGTTCTGCGGTGTGCGGCGCTTGAGCCACATTGTGTACACAAAAAGGTAAAACCCGATCGTCAGGGCCAGCAGTCCGGCGGAGAGCCAGTTGATCATCAATCCCATGCAAACAACCGACCCGACAGCGAGAACGGTGCCGAATGTCAGGGCTTCATCGGGGGTGATCTTCCCGCGCGGAATCGGCCGGCCGGCCGTACGCTGCATCTTGGCGTCGATATCGGCGTCATACCACATATTCAATGCCCCGGACGCGCCGGCGCCCACGGCAATGCAGATAAGCGCGGCCAGAACCAACACCGGATGCAGGGCGCCAGGCGCGACCACAAGACCGACAAAACCCGTGAAGACAACCAGGGACATGACGCGCGGCTTCATCAGCGCAATATAGTCGCCCACCCCGCCTTCACTGACCGTCGGCGTCGCGTCAAATCCCGATCGGGAGATATTCAGGCTCGTGTCACTCATTGAATGCCGTCCACATAATTAGTTGGCACAATACCGTCAGGCAAACCTGACCTTCATTTTATCCGGGGCAACCGCTCGAACTGATGGAAGGGAGGTGGCGAGCTCAGTGTCCATTCCAGTGTCGTCGCACCCTCGCCCCACGGATTATCCGCCGCTTTTTCCTTGCGGGAGAAGGCATGGTAAATGCCATACAGGAAGATCAGGACCGCAAAGCCCGAGATATAGGAGCCAACGGATGACACATAGTTCCATCCGGCGAAGGCATCGGGATAGTCCGCGTAACGGCGCGGCATACCCGCCAATCCCAGGAAATGCTGCGGGAAGAACGCCACGTTAACGCCGACGAACGTGAACCAGAAATGGAGCTTGCCGATGAATTCGGAATACATATAACCGGTTATCTTCGGGAACCAGTAATACCAGCCCGCAAACAGGGCGAAGGTCGCACCGAGCGACAGCACATAGTGGAAATGGGCCACAACGTAATAGGTGTCGTGAAGCCCGCGGTCGACACCGGCATTGGACAGAACAACGCCGGTCACTCCGCCTACCGTGAACAGGAAAATAAACCCGAAGGCCCATATCATTGGCGTCTTGAACTCGATCGAGCCACCCCACATGGTGGCTATCCAGGAAAAAATCTTCACCCCCGTAGGCACCGCGATCACCATCGTCGCGGCGACGAAATAAGCCTGCGTGTTGAGGGAAATACCGGCGGTGTACATATGATGCGCCCACACGACAAATCCGACAACGCCGATTGCCACCATGGCGTAAGCCATGCCCAGATAGCCGAATACCGGCTTATGGGAAAATGTCGCGATCACATGGCTGATAAGACCGAAGCCCGGCAGGATAATGATGTAAACCTCCGGATGACCGAAGAACCAGAACAGATGCTGGAACAATAACGGATCGCCGCCGCCCGCGACATCGAAGAAGGTGGTGCCAAAATTGCGGTCGGTCAGCAGCATGGTGATGGCGCCGGCCAGAACCGGAAGCGCCAGCAACAGCAGGAATGCGGTGATCAGGATCGACCATACGAACAGCGGCATCTTGTGAATGGTCATGCCCGGTGCGCGCATGTTGAAGATCGTGGTGATGAAATTGATCGCGCTCAGGATCGAGGAGGCGCCGGCAAGATGCAGTGCGAGAATTGCGAAATCCATCGCCGGGCCGGGCGAGCCCGATGTCGAAAGCGGTGCGTAGACCGTCCAGCCAGCGCCGACGCCGAAGCCACCCGGGGGACCAGGTACAAACAACGAAATGACCAGCAAGAGGAGAGCCGGCGGCAGCAGCCAGAACGAAATATTGTTGAGCCGCGGGAACGCCATATCCGGCGCACCGATCATGAGCGGGACAATCCAGTTGCCAAATCCGCCAAACAGAGACGGCATAATCATGAAAAAGACCATGATGAGGCCGTGGGCGGTGGTAAAGACATTGAAGACATGGGGGTCGGAGAAGTACTGCATGCCGGGCTCTTGCAGTTCCAAGCGCATGCCGATCGACAGGAGGACGCCCACGATGCCACCTATCATTGCGAATATCAGATACATTGATCCGATATCCTTGTGGTTGGTGGAGAATAAAAAGCGTTTCAGACCCGTGGGATGATCGTGATGTCCTGCGGCAGCTGATTTACCGGCCATGTCTCATATTCCTCGTTTTTCTCGGCCCGACCGCTGTATCTTCGGACCCTTTGAATTCAAGATACGCCCGCCAGCGGCCAGCGCTAACGGGTCAGCTCCGCGAGCTGGGAGGCGTTTTTGGACGCCAACTCATCTTTTCCGGAGGGCGCGGACGCGAATTCTTTCTTCGCCTTCTCGAGCCATATTGCATACTCCGCCTCTGTCACCACACGAACCGCAATCGGCATGAACGCGTGCCTCTGTCCGCAAAGCTCGGAGCATTGTCCATAAAAAATACCCGTCTTCTCGGCCCGGAACCAAGTGCGTATGATCCGCCCCGGGACGGCATCCACTTTCACGCCGAACGCCGGAACAGTCCAGTTGTGCAGAACATCCGAAGCCGTGATCAGCACATGAACGTTCTTGTTGACCGGCACGACGACATCGTTGTCGGTCGCGAGCAATCGCGGCTGGCCGGGCTTCAGTTCGTCGTCTTCAAGCATAACCGCGTCAAATGTCAGATCGCCGTTGTCGGGATATTCGTAGGTCCAGTACCACTGATTGCCGATCGCTTTTACGGTGACATCGGCTTCCGGAAAATCATATTGCGCGAACAGCAGCCGGAAGGAGGGTACGGCGATCACCATCAGTATCAGAATGGGGACGACGGTCCACGCGACTTCGAGCAGTGTGTGATGCGTTGTCTTGGAGGGTTTCGGATTGGCTTTCTTGTTGAAACGCAGCGCCACATAGACCAGAAGCGCAAGCACGAAAAGCGTAATCACCGTGATAAGAACCAGAAGGAAATCATGAAAAACTATCATTTGCCGTGCGATCGGCGTAACACCCTCCTGAAAACCCAGCTGCCAATCTCTGGGCTGACCCAATTGGGCCCATGCCGGCGCCGTTGAGAAGAATGAGGCCGAAGCCGCGAATGCCGCACATATTCTCGCCCCGGAAAATCCGTTCGCCATTCCCTTGCTCCTATTGATATCCCCAGCTCCCACTTGATATCCCGCGACGTGCGACGGCGCCACACGAAAATACGTGACCAGGAACCCCCCGCCCAAGAGTCTTCGGCTCTTACACCCCCGAATCCCGCAATACAATACACACAAAGAGATTCGCAGCCCTGTCCAACGGATGAAGGAGCAAAAACTGAAAGAACATAGGAGTATCGCGGTTGGCAAGATTGATATACGGATTTCTGCTGCGTCAAATATACGCGTCCATTCGAAGACACCGAGCAGTCAGAGACCAGAAATTGGCTCCCGTTACGGCACAATGTCAAATTTTGGCCCAGAATATACGTGAGTCAGTTAGCGTTTACCGTCGGAAAACCGCTTGCCGCGCGCCGGTTAATATTCTCGCCAATCCGCGATGCTATAGTCTCCTCATGCCGCAACTCAACTGATTGCACTCCATGACAAAGTCACCAGGCCAACTCAGATCAATCAGCCGGGAATTGCCGCGCTTCTCCGCTGCCGTCTTCCTTGGTGCTTTAGTCACCGGATGGCTGGCAACGGCCGCGCCCCAGGTCCACGCTCAGGAAAAGGCCAAGGCCAATAAGTCTTTCGGAGACTGGCGAATCGATTGCGGGAAGCCCCCCGGGGCGCGGACACAGCGATGCGCATTGCTGCAAAGCGTCATCGATGAAGAGCGCTCGAATGTCGGACTGAGGGTCATTTTCCTGTTAACGTCAAAGGGGGACAAGGTGATGCGCGTCGTCGCTCCGCTCGGCGTTCTCCTCCCATTCGGACTGGGACTGCGAATCGATAAAGAGCCCATTGGCGACAAGCCATTGCCCTTCATTCGCTGCCGGCCAATGGGATGCATCTCGGAAATTGTCGTGAAGGATGCGCTTCTCGACAAGTTCAAGACTGGCAAGACCGCCCTTTTCATTATTGTCGAGACAAAGGAAGAGGGGCGCGCCATACCGGTATCGCTCAAAGGATTCACCAAGGGCTTTGAACAACTGACGGCGCTTTCAAAATCCAGATGACCGGAAAAATGAAACCAGGCCGGCGCCACTCACGCGGCGCCGGCCGAAAATTTCAATCCAGCGGCATAGCCCGTTAGGATTTGACTTCAAACGTAACCTTGCAGTTCATGCGATAGGACGTAATTTCCCCGTCCTTCACGATCGCACTTTGATCCTTGACCCAGATTGATTTGATGTCCTTGACGGTCCTGGATGCTTCCTTCACCACATTCCCGGCCGCTTCCGACCAGCCTTTTTTGGATTCGGCACTTATCTCGATTGTCTTGTGTACTGACATTTACACTTCCCCTTGAACGCATTGCCTCTATGACCCGCACTCCGGGATTCCGGAATACAGGGAATAGAGAACAATTAAGGTGGAGGCGTAAGTCCGGCAAGATGCTTAAGTCAAAAAACTCATACCTTGTCTGAACTTCCCTGGCGTTCGCGCGCCCAGCGCGAGGCTGCCTTTCGGCAATTGACACCCATCGCAAGGGCCCGTGAGGGATCGGCGTGCCAGGGCTGCTTCAGCGCCAGTTCAACGTCGGAGCGGGCAATTCCGATATCCGCTAGAAGTGCATCATTGTTTCGGGCCAGACGGAGAACCTCCCGCCGGCCCCGGCGCGCCTCAAGCAGCCGGCCGGCAAATTCGAAGGTCTGCCAAAGAGGGAGTAGCAGCCCCGGACTGCTTGCCGGCCGGCCCAACCGGTTGGCTTCAGCTGGTGCGTGAGTCATTGTCTTAACTCCTTGTTTTCAAGGCGAACAATTCCGCTGCGCGCGGAAGTGTCTCCCGCCGCCGTAAAAACTGTAACGCCCTGCCGTGATCTCTGGACGGGACCAGCCCGCCCTGTTGAAGCGAATATGAGGAACATGTTTCCATAAATCAAACAAATGTTTATTATGAAATACATCACAGTATTTTATTGATTAAATGAGGCTCAAAATGCCCCTTCCCCTGCTGGATTCAGACCACATGAAAACGCTCGTTGCCATTGCCGATACGGGAAGTTTTACCCGCGCCGCATCGGAGGTTCACAAGACCCAGGCCGCTGTCTCCATGCAGATGCGGCGTCTTGAGGAGTCCATCGGACGCCCACTGTTCGCCAAGGCCGGACGCCAGAACAAGTTGACGCCGGATGGAGAGCGTCTGCTCGACTATGCGCGCAGGATCATCCATCTGAACAATGAGGCGATGACGGTCCTCAAGGAACCGGACCTGGCCGGTTATGTGCGGATCGGCACGCCAGATGATTATGCGGAGCGTTTCTTGCCGCCGATATTCGCCGGTTTTTCGCGCACCCACCCGATGGTGGAAGTTGAAGTGATTTGCGAATCGAGCACGTCGCTGATGAAGCGGATTACCCAGGGCGAGCTCGACCTTGCCATAGCCACCCACAATGATTGCGGGCCCCATGGGGAAGTCATCCGGCGCGAGCGATTATGCTGGGTCACCTCTCCCCGGCACAAGGTCGAGGAGCAAAAGGTGATCCCCCTGGCGCTTGGCCCGGCGAGCTGTTCCTGGCGCACTGACACTACAAACGCGCTGGACCAGATGAAACGGTCCTACAGAGTTCTCTACACAAGCCCGAGCGCGGCGGCTTTGGCCGCTGCGGTCCTTTCCGGGCTCGCCGTGTCCGTTGTCCCCGAAAGCGCCGTGCGGCCGGGAATGCGGCAGCTGGGCGCCGATGAGGGCTACCCCGATTTGCCCCACTGCGATATCGCGTTGCTGCGCGCCAAGGGCAGCTCTTCAACCAGCGTCGAGGCGCTGGCGGAACACATCGTGAAAAGTCTCAACAATCTGAATTTTGCATCGCAGATGTGGGTATAGAACAGGGGTGCTCCCTAAAAAAACTCCGGAAATTCGCGCGCCAGCGCCGCCCGGACACGATCGCGCACGGGAATAGCCGGATCGGAATATTCGAATTTCTTTCCAGTCACGGTCTCGTACAAAGCGACATACTTACCGGCGAATTCCATCAGGGTTTCGGGCGGGATTTCCGGAATCGGATCTTTATAGGGGTCGCACTGGCCCCGCACCCACAGGCGCAGAAATTCCTTGTCGAGGCTTTCTGGTTCCTCGCCAGCAGCCAGGCGCGCGTCATAACTTTCCGCAATCCAGTACCGGCTCGAATCCGGTGTCAGGATTTCATCGGCAAGAATAATTTCTCCCGTTTCGTCCAGCCCGAATTCGAATTTTGTATCGACCAGGATAAGCCCGTTCCTGGCGGCTATCTCGCGGCCGCGCGCAAACACGGCGAGGCTTTTCGCGGCAACGTCGTCCCATTGCGCCCGGGTGAGGGTTCCCTGCTCCACGATTTCCGCTTCGGTCGTCGGCGCGTCATGCTCGCCGGCCTCCGCCTTGGTGGTCGGCGTGATGATGGTGTCCGGCAATTTCTGGTTTTTTGCCAGGCCTTCGGGAAAGCGCAGGCCATAAAGTACGCGCTCGCCTTTTTCGTACATAGGCCAGATGCTGGTTTCGGTCGATCCGGTCATGTAGTCGCGCACAACCATCTCGATGGGGAGAATCTTGAGTGTCTTGGCAACGGCTACATTCGGGTCGGGATAGCTGATGACATGGTTGGGACAGATATCGGCTGTCTGGTCGAACCAGAAGCGCGCGGTCTGCGTCAGCACCTGCCCTTTGAAGGGAACCGCGGCGAGCACATGATCGAAAGCGGATTGCCGGTCGGTGGCGATCATGATCCGGCGGCCATCGGGAAGATTGTAGGAATCGCGGACCTTGCCGCGCTGAAAATTCGGCAATTCGGAAAATTCTCCGTCCGTCAGAACGCTGGCCAATGCCAGTTTGTGATCGTTGGTAAGTGTCATGTGCCCCCGCGGCGATTAAAATGCTTCCGTCTCGAAAAGCCGGTCAATATCGCCGCCCCAGTCACGCTCATAAGACTCCAGAAGAGAGTCAGCGGGCGTGCGCCCTGTCGCGACGATATCTTCCACGGCTTGCAGAAACAGGGTTTCATCATCGCCCGTATCGTCAACTTCCGCCCGGGCGGCAAGCCCTGCATGCGATATTTCCACACATTTGCGGGCCACATCCAGCACCGTGCCCCCACGGAAAGGCGCATTCAGCGCCTGCCGGGGTGCCGCATTGCGCAGCGCCTGACGCTCCTCGCTCGTCCAGTCCTTGACGAGGTCCCAGGCCGCATCCAGCGCGCCCCCGTCATAAAGCAGCCCGGTCCAGAAGGCGGGCAGCGCGCAAATGCGCCGCCACGGCCCGCCATCGGCGCCGCGCATTTCGAGAAACTGCTTCATGCGCACTTCTGGAAACAGCGTCGACACATGGTCGGTCCAGTCGGTTTCATCGGGTTTTTCGCCCGGCAGCGCTTCCAGCTTGCCGTCGAGAAAATCTCCGAAAGAGGCCCCGGCCACATCGATATAGTCCCCATCGCGATAGACGAAATACATCGGCACATCGAGGGCATAGTCGACATAGCGCTCAAAACCCATCCCGTCCTCGAATGCGAAAGGCAACATGCCGGTCCGGTCCGGATCGGTGTCGCGCCACATCTCGCTGCGCAGGGACAAAAAGCCGTTCGGCCTGCCCTCCTTGAAGGGTGAATTGGCGAAAATTGCCGTGGCGATGGGTTGCAGGGCGAGGCTGACGCGCAACTTCTTGACCATATCGGCTTCATCGGCGAAATCGAGATTGACCTGGATGGTGCAGGTCCGGTGCATCATATCGAGCCCGTGATCCCCCATGCGAGGCATGTAGGAGCGCATGATCTCATAGCGCAGCTTGGGCACGCGGGGCGTCTGACCAAGTGTCCATTTCGGCGAAAAGCCCATGCCCAGAAATGCGATACCCCAATCGTCGGCGATATTGCGCACCTGCTCCAGATGGAGACCAACCTCATCGCAGGTCTGGTGCAGGGTTTTCAGCGGCGCGCCCGACAATTCCAGCTGGCCGCCGGGCTCCAGCGTAATTGAGCCGCCCAATGGGCAATCGGGCTGCTTGAGCGCGATGATGTTTTCGCCCTCCATCACCCGTTCGTAGCCGAACCGATTGGCCATTTCCTCCAGCAGTGCAAAGACGCCCCTCTCCCCTTGATAGGCGAGCGGGGTCAGGCCGGCGGTATTAAAGCCGAATTTTTCATGCTCGGTCCCGATACGCCAGTCGGCGGCGGGCTTGCAGCCGCGTTCGAACTCGGCGACCAGCTGGTCGCGCGATTCGATAACCGGGCGCTGCGGGCCATCCTCGCGTGTGGACATTTCTTCTCCTGGAACCTCAGCGCCAGTCGCCGAGAACAGCATTGACCAGCGCGAGCGCGGCCACTGCCGCCGTATCGGCGCGCATTACACGGGGACCAAGTGAAATAGGCAACAAAAAATCAAGATCGCGGAGGCGGGCGCGCTCGTCAGGGTCGAAGCCGCCCTCCGGACCGGTCAGAACCGCCAGAGGTCCCGGTGCAAGCCCTGACAAAGCCTCCAGCGGCGAGGCGACCGGCGCCGCTTCGTCGCAATATACGATCCGGCGCGCCGGATCCCAACCATCGAGCATCCTGTCCAGTGTCATGACTTCGCAGACCCGCGGGATGTGCAACACACCGCACTGTTCTGCGGCCTCAATGACGTTGGCGCGCAAACGATCCAGCTTGACCCGCCGCACCATTGTCAGGCGCGTCATCACCGGGCAAAGGGCCGCAACTCCAAGCTCAGTGGCTTTTTGCGCCATGAAATCGAGGCGCGCGCGTTTGACCGGCGCAAACAGATAGTGAATGTCGGGACCCGGCTTGTGTGCCCGTGTCCGTTCCAGAATATGCAACGTGCAGGCATTGCGGTTTTGCCGCGAAACCCGCGCGCGCCATTCCCCCGTCGCACCATCGAATACAAGGACTTCCGCGCCATCGGCCAACCGCATCACATTGAGCAGATAGTTGGCCTGCGCGCGCGTAGCCGCAATTTCGAGCCCTGCGTGAAGTTTATGCTCCAAAAAAAGCCTGACCGTGCTGGTGCGCATACCGCCTCGCGGAGTTGTTTTCCCATGTGCAGGCGATTCCGATGAAACGCTATCGCCCCGCCAGCAAATTACTCCTCATAATAGGGGATGAATCGCGCTACAAGCGAACAGGCTTGGAATTCGTATCCGTGGACCAGAAATGAACAGGCACATCTCTTCCAGGCATGACTCCGTCGCCGACGCCGTCCCGGACAACTGGGTTGACGCCAGGGCCCCGCAAAGCTGGCGGCCCTATCTCAGACTTGCCCGTGCCGATCGCCCGATTGGTGTCTGGCTGTTGCTGTGGCCTTGCTGGTGGTCATTGGCGCTGGCGGGCATCCATGACGGAACGCCCTACCCGGACCCATGGTTCCTGGCTCTCTTCGCTATTGGCGCAATCGCCATGCGCGGCGCGGGCTGCGTGTGGAATGACATCGTCGACAGGAATATTGACGCCCAGGTGGCCCGCACCAGATCGCGGCCCATTCCCAGTGGCCAGGTGACCCTGCGCCAGGCGCAAATCTTTATGGTTGCACTCTCCCTTGCCGGTCTGGCTGTCCTGTCGCAGTTCAACCTATTCTCCATTGTGCTCGGGCTCGCGTCACTGGGCGTTGTGGCCACCTATCCGTTCATGAAGCGGTATACCTATTGGCCGCAGGCGGTTCTGGGGCTGGCATTCTCCTGGGGCGCATTGATGGGCTGGGCGGTTGTGAAGGCTGAGCTTTCACTGGCATCACTGCTGCTCTATGGCGGCGCGGTGGCCTGGACCATCGGCTATGACACAATTTATGCGCATCAGGACAAGGAAGACGACGCGCTGCTCGGTCTCAAATCCACGGCGCTGAAATTCGGGTCGGCCACGAAACGCTGGCTCGCGCTGTTTTACGCCCTGGCCATTGGCGGTATCGCCGCGGCCGGCATCGCGGCGGGCGCGGGTTTCATCTTTGTCATTATGCTGGCGGGCGGCGCGGCTCATCTTATCTGGCAGATTGTCACGCTGGATGTGGAGGATGAAAAAAGCTGCCTCTCCCGGTTCCGCGCGAACAGGGATTTCGGCGCGATCATATTTGCCGCGATGGTGGCGGATATGGCGCTAAGCGCCGTGTTTTGATGTCCGGACTAGTTGCGCGCAATCAATTCCTCGCCAGGAATGCTGCGGATCAGAGCCTGATCGCCCATCTCGCGCACTGACGAGATATCGGAGCGGCGCCCGCCCAGAGCCAACCGCGCCGGCCGTACACAGGGCGGCTTTACTTTCATTTTACCAAACCGCTCGACAGGCTCGCGCCAGCTGCCGTCGAGCGCGGGCAGCAAAAGCGGCAGCTTGAGGGCCCGGCCCCAGCTTTGCCAGCGCGCACCGACTTCGCTCATGTCGAAGGCCATGTGCAGCGGAAAGCAGAGTTTCGGATCGGGGTGATGCAGATTGACGGAGATCGCGAAACCGTCAACCCCCTCGCTGACGCTTTCGATCCTGATCGCCACGCCTGAAAAGTCTTCCAGAGCCAGGCTCCGCCTGACCGCCGGCGCACCGCTAACCTCGTGCACCACGGCAATCGAGCCCTTATCGATCTCGATGAGATCACGCGCTTCTCGCGCATGATCCGCATCGCTATCGACTGGAAGACTGTAGCGCACCGGCAATCCGAACGGATTTACATCCATTGGACGCAACGGCCAGCGCGCCGCAAGCCCATGCGGGTGTGTTTGACGCCTCACTGTTAACTCCCCCAGGTTGTCTGTAGCAACCTTAAATCCAGGCCGTCTGACGCAGCCTTGAATGATGGGGAGTGTGCCACACAGATGTTCTGATCCTCTTAAAGAAGACCGTTAAAGTTTGGTATTCGGCATGTAAGTCTTTTAGAAAGATTCACAAACTGCTAGCAGGGTCCATGACCCTGCCGCCTCGCTCCGCCGCCGCTTCCGCGCAAGATACTTCTCTTGAGGCCGATCTGAAATTGCTGACCGAAGCGGTGGGCGAAGCTGGCGACCTTGCGATGACCTTTTTCGGCAACGCGCCGCGCACCCAAACCAAGCCAGACGGAACCCAGGTGAGCGAAGCCGATTTCGCAGTCGATGCCCTGCTGAAGGAGCGCCTTATCTCCGGCAGAAAATCCTATGGATGGCTCTCCGAAGAGAGCGAGGACAACCCTGACCGGCTCTCGAAATCTCGGGTCTGGGTGGTCGATCCGATCGATGGCACGCGCGCTTTCCTGAAAGGCAAACCGGAATGGACGATCTCCGCCGCACTGGTTGAAGACGGACACCCCCGGCTTGCGGCGGTATTCAACCCCGCGACGGGCGAATTCTACCGGGCCGCGCTTGGCGGCGGTGCATTCCTGAACGGCACACCCATTGCGGTACGCGAGCCGGTACGCCTTGAAGGCTGCCGTCTGGCGGCCTCGGCAACGCAGTTCCGGCCCGGAAAATGGGACCGGCCGTGGCCGGAGATTGAAACCGTTTGGGTCAATTCGATCGCTTACCGTCTTGCCCTTGTCGCTGCCGGAAAGTGCGACGGGACAGTCTCCATGTCGGCGAAAAGCGATTGGGACGTCGCCGCAGCCCATCTTCTGGTGGATGAGGCCGGCGGCATCGTCACGACCCATAACGGGCGGCCGCTGGTTTACAATCGCGAGAATTCACGCCACAGCTCTATCGTCTCCGCCGGTCCGGCACTCCATGCGGCATTGATCGAGCGCACCCGGCACGCGACAATCTGACTTGGCGGCCCGGACCGCAACCTAAGTTAAAAGGAGGCACAATCAATCCTATGACCAAAAGCGAAGAGCAGGACACGCCCGAGCAATTGCTTCATCTGGTGCTGGGCGGTGAATTGACGGACCTTCAGGGCGTCGAGTTCGCAAACCTTGATGAGATTGATATTGTGGGTCTTTATCCCAACTATGCGCGCGCTTACGATGCATGGAAGGGAGCAGCGCAACGCTCGGTGGACAATGCGCATATGCGTTACTTCATCGTCCATATGCATCGCCTTCTCGACCCGCAGGAAGAGAAAGACAAAGCCTGAAAACAGCGCCTGGGCCGGTCTGAATCCGTCATATGGCGCAATGTTGTTTTAGCTGTTAGAAGATCGATCAATCATATTCAGCCCGCGCGGCGCAGCGTGTAACTCTAGGCTCAGGACCCAGGTCCGCCGACGGAAAGACCTCGTGAAAGACACTCTGTTTACCGACACCAGTTCGATCACGCGCAAGGCCGACGAGCTTCAGGCCGACTATACAACGCGCGAAGTTGTCGAGCGCATATGGCACGAGCACCTTCGGCCCCGGCTCGGCCTGCTGGCTCTTGCCGGCATTGCGCTCGCCTTCTCGGCCGTAACCACCGGCGCCATTCCCTTCCTGATCCAGATGACAGCCGATGACGTATTCATCGCCAAAAAGACCGACATGATCTACCCGATCATGACCTTCATCGTCGTTGTCACCGTCACCAAGGCGATCACGGAATACATCTCCACTGTCACGGTGGGGTATCTGGGTCACCGGTTCATTGCCGATCTGCGCATCTCCATGTTCGCCAAGATAACCCATGCGGATCTCAGCTGGATCAATTCGGTGCATTCGGGACGTCTGATTTCCGGTTTTCTTTATGACGTCAATCTCATCCGTGCGACAGCGAGCCGCGCGATCGTGGCGCTGGGGCAGAACCTGCTCAAGGTCATCGTCCTCGTCGGCGTCATGCTCTACATGGATTTACGCTTCTCCGGGGTTGTTCTGGTGTTCATGCCGATCGCTATTTTTCTGCTCGGCCGGCAGCGGCGCAAAATGAACAAGTCGACCACGAAATCACTTCAGGAAACCGGGGATTTGAGCGCGCTCATTTCGCAGACCATCGCCGGCAGCCCGATCGTTCGCGCCTACCGGCAGGAGGATCATGAGATCGCGCGTGCAACGACAGCCATCAACCGGACCCTGGAATTTACCATGCGCGGCGCCCGGGCGCGCGCCGCATCGGGTCCTATTGTTGAAATCATGGTTGGCATCGGCTTCGCCCTGCTGATCTACTATGCCGGCGTGAAGGGCATCACGGGCGCTGTATCACTTGGTCATTTCATGGGCTTCATGACCTCGGCAATGCTCATCTATCAGCCGTTGAAAAGCGTGGCGACATTGCAGACCGCCGTGCAGGAGGGCGTGGCCGCCGCCAGCCGGGTATTTGGCATTATCGACCATGAACGCAAGCTGGTGGACGCCCCGGGCGCCAAGCCATTGAAACCCGGCAATGGCGAAATCGTTTTCGAGAATGTGTCTTTTTCCTATGACGACAAGAACCCCGTGCTGCGCAATATTTCACTTAACGTTCCGGCTGGAAAAACGATTGCGCTGGTGGGCCCTTCGGGCGCCGGCAAAAGTACAATAATCAATCTCGCGCTACGTTTCTTCGACCCGCAGGAGGGCCGCGTCCTCATCGATGGACAGGATATTTCCAAGGCGACCATTGCCAGCCTGCGCGAATCTCTTGCCCTGGTGACCCAGGACCCGGTGCTGTTCGATGAAAGCATCCGAGCCAATATCACCTACGGCTCGAAGGGCAGCGATAAGGACGTCATTGCCGCCGCCAAGGCGGCCGCCGCGCACAATTTCATATCACGGCTTCCCGAGGGGTATGACACGCGTGCCGGCGAGGCCGGAAATATCCTGTCAGGCGGCGAGAAGCAGCGCATTGCCATCGCCCGCGCCATCTTCAGAAACGCGCCGATCCTGCTGCTCGACGAGCCCACAAGTTCGCTCGATGGAGAGGCGGAGGCGAAGGTACAGCAGGCACTTGAAAAACTCATGCGCGGGCGCACCGTGCTGATGATTGCGCACCGGATGTCGACCGTGAAGGAGGCGGATGTGATTTGTGTTCTGGACGGCGGACGGATCGTGGAACAGGGACGCCACGAGGATCTGATGGCCGCCGGCGGGCTTTACGCCCGTCTGAACAGCGCGCAGCTCGGGCTCATGCCAGATGGCAACGGGCGTAAGCCAGGGCGCAAAGACGCCTCCAGACCCTCACGGAAAACAGGTGCGGACCGCCCTGTCCCGGCTGAATGACCAAGCTCCGGCGGCACTGTATATGTTGCAACGTGTGTTGAAGTCAAAAACGGTTATCGGCGCCGCGGGCGGGCTTCTGGCCAGCTTTGTCCGGCTCATCAGACGGACCAGCTCCCTGAAGGAAGACCCTCCCGGAGTTATTCAGAACAACATGCCCGATCACCCGCTCATCATAGCCATGTGGCATGGGCAGGGGCTTCTGCTTCCATTCCTGCGCACCCGTGACGACATCAATGTTGCCATTATGGTGGCCAGGCATATTGACGGGGACATTGTGGACGCCACTGTCGCGCGCTTTGGCATGACGACCATCCGTGGCTCGGGTTCGGGAAGATCAGGCAAGAACAAGGGCGGATATGCTGCCCTGCGAGCCTGTATGCAAGCCCTCAGAAACGATACGACAGTTGCCCTGACGGCGGATATTCCTCCTGGACCAGCCCGAAAAGCCGGGCTCGGCCTTGTGACGCTGGCAAAGTATTCGGGACGGGCGATCATGCCCTGCGCGGTTGTTTCCAGCCGCTACTTCAAACTCAACAACTGGAGCGGCTTCACCGTAAATCTGCCCTTTTCCAGCATGGTCATTGCCGGAGGCGAGCAAATTCGCGTTCCACGCCACGCAACCGCTTCAGAACTCGAAGCCGCGCGGAAGGCTTTGGAGGAGAGCCTGAACGAAGTGACGGCGCGGGCCTACAAATTGTCCGGAACCACCGAGCGCGGCGGACCTGCCGGGGAAACAGCGCGAGAATATGGCGCCATGCTGCGCGGATACACCCTGGCCACAAGGCTCCTGCAACCCGTGGCGCCGTTGCTTCTGAAATACCGGCAACGCCACTCCAAGGAAGAGGCCGGACGCACCGGTGAGCGGCTGGGCATCCCCAGCATTCCCCGCCCCGAAGGGCCGCTTGTCTGGTTCCATGCTGCAAGTGTCGGCGAGACAAATGCCATTCTCCACCTTATCGAAAGACTGATGCAGGAACGCCCTGATCTGCATGTTTTGCTGACGACCGGAACGGTGACGTCGGCCCGGCTGGCCCGCGCCCGGCTGCCCGACCAGGCCATTCATCAATATGTCGCGCTGGACACACCTGACTTCATGAAGCGCTTCTATGACCACTGGCGCCCCGGCATCGCGCTTTTAACCGAATCGGAAATCTGGCCGAATATGATCCGCGAAGCACGCAGGCGCGGTATTCCGCTTGTGCAGGTCAATGGCCGCATTTCTCCGCGCTCCTACAGGCGCTGGCGCAAACGCGCCGGAATTGCCCGGCCTCTGTTCTCCAGTTTCGATCTTGTGCTTGCGCAAAGCAACCGGTATGCGGGCCATTTCGAGAGGTTGGGCTCGCGTAATGTGATCGCCGCGGGAAACCTGAAAATGGATGCGCCGGCCCTGCCCGTTGATATGCAGGTGCTGGCCGAACTCAGAAAAGCCATTGCACCGCGTCCGGTCTTTCTTGCCGCCAGCACGCATCGGGGCGAGGAAGAAATCGTGGCAAAGGCCCACCTGGCCCTTAAGCGGGACATTCCCGGTTTGCTGACCATAATCGCGCCGCGCCACCCTGACCGGGGAGAAGCCATCCGCGATCTGCTCAAGACCCATGGGCTGAGTTGCGCCCGGCGCACGGATATCAGTGCGCCGTCGAATGCCCACGACATCTATCTTGCCGACACAATCGGCGAGCTCGGCCTGTTTTACGCCCTCGCACCGGTGGTTTTTATCGGTGGCTCGCTGGTCCCCCATGGTGGCCAGAACCCGGTTGAAGCCATCATGCATGATGCGGCGGTAATCTCCGGCCCCAATATCCATAACTTCAAGGAAGCCTATAACGCCCTGCTGGACGCCAATGCCTGTGTCGAAGTGCAAAACGCGGAAGAGCTTGCAGCCCGGGCGCTGATACTCCTCCAGGATGAAAGCACACGCAAAACGCTTGTCTCACGCGGCAGGCAGGCCGTGGCGGCAATGAGCGGCGCGCTTGAACTCACCCTTGAGGCTCTGGCGCCATTTCTACCACCCAGACCGCCGAAAAGGGAACGCAGGCGTGCCTCTTAACGCGCCCTCATGGTGGTACCGGACGCGGAGCATCTGGCCGGCCCTGCTGATGCCGGCGGCACTTGTGTGGGATGCGGCAACCCGCCTGCGCTGGGCGTTCACCCGCCCCTTCAAGGCCGGCATTCCGGTCATCTGCGTTGGTAATTTCACCGCCGGCGGCGCCGGCAAGACCCCGGCGGCCATCGCCATTGCCGGGTTTTTGTACGACGCGGGCGAGCAACCGGTTTTTCTGACGCGCGGCTATGGCGGGACCACAAAAGGACCCCATCTGGTCGACCCGGATAAGGACAACGCACGAACTGTTGGCGATGAACCTCTGCTGCTGGCCCGCGCCGCGCCGACGATCGTCGCCGCCGACAGGGCCGAGGGCGCGCGCGCCGCGCTGGACCGGAACGCCAGCGTTATTGTCATGGACGACGGCTTTCAGAACCCCAGCCTTGCCAAATCCCTGTCCCTGGCCGTGATCGACGCCGAACTGGGCCTGGGCAACGAACATGTCATCCCCGCCGGCCCGCTGCGCGCCAGCCTCGGCTTTCAGCTCCGCAAGGCCAGCGCTCTTGTTCTGGTTGGCTCGGGACCGGCAAAAGATCATATCGCGACCCTGGCCGCACGCGCCTCACTGCCATTGCTGGAAGCGGAGATCCTGCCGGAGAATGTTTCCGCCCGGTTGCGCGCCAGGCCCGTCGTCGCCTTCGCCGGGATTGGAAATCCGGACAAGTTTTTCAGAACCCTGGAAGGCCTTGGGGTCAGGATTATCGAGCGCATCGCCTATGGCGATCATCACCTCTTTACGCCTCAGAACGCGGATATGCTGCTGGAACTGGCCGCACGCCATGGCGCGCAACTGATCACGACACAAAAAGATATGGTCCGCCTTGAAGGGGAAGACCACCTTGAGCGGTTGAAAGCGGCCGCGATCATGCTGCCGGTTAAAATGAAATTCAGGGATGAGCGCGCGATCAAGGGGCTTGTCTCGCGTGCGCTGAAAGCGAGCTAATTCTTTTTTTCGCAATAACGCTGCAGGGAGATTTGCGCCGAAGCATAGGGCTCCTGGAGTTCCACGCTCCAGTAGCGTAATTCCTCAAGCGGGATTGGCTGGTCCGTTACCGCGCAGCGCACGAACTCCCCCGGTTTTTCGACCTGATATTCGCTGTCGCCATAACTAAGCGTAGCCTCGCCCTTGAGCGAAAAATTCTTTTCCAGCCTGTTCATTCGTTATGGTCTCGCATATTTGCGCGCCGCGCGGAAGAGTGTGACTTGCGGCGGCGTCGCCAGTGCAGCCTGTTCCCCCGCGAGTACTGGCGCAAACCGGCCGCTTTTCAAAAAAGCGACCCCTGCGGTCCCTCGCCAGAGCCGCCGCGCCTGGGTGCCCGGGCAGCGGATTTGGGTCCCTTGCGCGTAAGGGCTGTCGCCGCGACACGCCCATCGGAAAATTCCAGATCAAGGGGGTCTCCCGCCGACACATGCCGCGCCAAACGCAGCATATGCCCTTCACCATCGCGCACCAGAACAAAGCCCCGCGCCAGAACCGATCGATGCCCCAGAGACGAAAGGAGCTGGGCCCGGGCGTTCAATGCGCGGCGTCTGGAATCCACGCCATGGCGCAGGGCCCGCGATCCGTGTTCGCTGGTTCGGGTGAGCCTGTCGCGCGCTTGGCGCGTTTTCTGCGCCAGGGACCCAGGAGCAAGGCGGGCGGAGGCGCGGGTGAACCGCATTCCATGCGCACGGGCACTGGCGGTAAGCGCGCGCGGCAGCCGGTCTGAAACGGCATCGAAGCGCTGGCGCGGCAGTGCGAGAAGGCTGGACAATTTCGGCAGCCCGCGCGCGGCGGCCTTGAGCGCAACCCGGTGCTGATCGAGCGAGCGGCGCTGGGCAATCCCCAGCCGGCGATGATTGTTTCCCAGACTCTCCAGCAGATCGGCGAGAACCGGCACCGCCCATTCCGCCGCCTTTGTGGGCGTCGGCGCGCGGGCATCGGCGACAAGATCGATCAGCGTCCAGTCGGTCTCGTGACCAACGGCGGAAATAAGCGGAATGGCGCTGTCCGCCACCGCCCGCGCCACTTCTTCCGCATTGAAACCCCACAGGTCTTCCAGAGACCCGCCGCCGCGCCCGACAATCAGCACATCGGGCCGGGGCACGCTCGTGTTTTCATCGAGTGCATTGAATCCGCGAATGGCGGCAGCCACTTCCGCGCCGCAGGTTTCCCCCTGCACACGAACCGGCCACAGCACAACATGCACGGGAAAGCGCTCGGCAAAGCCGTGCAGCATGTCGCGGATCACCGCGCCTGAAGGCGATGTAACGATGCCAACCACCCGGGGCAGGAAAGGGAGAGGCTTTTTGCGCGCCTCGTCAAACAGCCCTTCAAGGCCGAGTTTCTTCTTCAGCTTCTCAAGCTGGGCGAGAAGCGCGCCCTCACCCGCCGGCTCAAGCGCTTCGATGACGATCTGGTAGCGGCTTTGACCCGGATAGGTCGTGAGCTTTCCGGTTGCGATAACCTCCATCCCCTGTTCGGGCTGTACTTTCAGCTTTGCCGCCTGCCCGCGCCAGATGATGCCCGAAAGCACCGCTTTTTCATCCTTCAGGTCGAGATAAACATGACCCGAAGCGGGGCGCACGACACGCCCCAGTTCCCCGCGCACCCGCACATAGGCGAACCCGTCCTCGATCGCCCGCTTGATGGCGAAGGAGAGCTCCGAGACGCTCACCTCCATGACGTTGCCCTGCGGCTCGGTCCCACTTTGCTCGGTGTTTTCCACCGGGTGCGCTCTCCCCTGTTTTCTTTGCGCTGCGCCCAATGTTACATCACGGGAGCCACCGGACTGCAATGCCGCGCTACTTGAGGGCCCCGTTTCATGAATGTTCTTGTCATTGGTTCAGGCGGGCGCGAACACGCGCTGTGCTGGTCTCTCGCCAAAAGCCCGCTGCTGACAAAGCTCTATTGCGCGCCGGGCAATGGCGGCATCGCCAATGTGGCTGAATGCGTGGCGCTCGACATTGAAGATCATGCAGCGGTCGCGCGGTTCTGCAAGGACAAGAAAATCGTGCTGGCGGTGGTCGGTCCCGAAGCGCCGCTGGTCGCCGGGCTGGCGGATGATCTGACCGCGCGAGGAATTAAGGTGTTCGGCCCCTCCAGAGCCGCCGCGCAGCTGGAGGGCTCGAAAGTCTTCACCAAGGAACTTTGCGACCGCAAGAACATTCCCACCGCCGCATACGGGCATTTCACCGGCGCGCAAGCCGCCAAGGATTATGTGCGCGCGCAAGGCGCGCCCATCGTGGTGAAGGCCGACGGGCTCGCCGCCGGCAAGGGCGTGACCGTCGCGGAGCACCTCGATCAGGCGCTAACCGCAATCGATGAGTGTTTTTCCGGCAAATTCGGCGGCGCGGGCGCGGAAGTGGTGATCGAGGAATGCATGGCCGGAGAAGAAGCCAGCTTCTTCGTTCTGTGCGATGGCAGGAATGTTTTACCCCTCGCCACCGCCCAGGACCACAAGCGCGCCTTTGACGGCGACGAGGGTCCCAATACCGGCGGCATGGGCGCCTATTCTCCCGCCCCCGTCATGAGCGAAGCCATGTGCACCCGTGTGATGGAAGAGATTATCTTGCCCAGCATCGAAGGCATGGCGGAGGCCGGAATGCCCTATCAGGGCGTGCTCTTCGCCGGGCTGATGATCACCGACGCCGGTCCGAAGCTGATCGAATATAACGTGCGTTTTGGCGATCCTGAATGCCAGGTGCTGATGATGCGGCTCAACAGCGATTTTCTTCCCGCCCTGCTGGCCGCGGCCGATGGTGTGCTCGATCACTTCGATTTGCGCTGGCATGACGATGTGGCGCTGAGCGTCGTCATGGCCACAAAAGGTTATCCCGGCTCTTACGAAAAAGGCTCGGCTATTTCAGGATTGGACGAAGCGGGACGCGATGAAAATATCGAGATTTTTCATGCCGGCACCGCGCTCGAGGACGGCCAGCTTGTCGCCACCGGCGGGCGCGTTCTCAATATCACCGCAAGAGGGCAAAGCGTGCGCGAGGCGCAGGCGCGCGCCTATGCGGCCATTGGCAAAATCGACTGGAGCGAGGGTTTCTGCCGGTCCGATATCGGCTGGCAGGCCATCGCGCGCGAGGACGCGGCTGCGTGAATCTGGCTGCGGGACAAATCAGCGCCGCTGCTTAAAAAAACTCTTGAGAATTTCACCCGCGCGCATCTCGTCGATACCGCCATAGACTTCCGG
>QIGN01000172.1 GCA_003228955.1 Hyphomicrobiales bacterium | reverse complement strand
CGAACAGGGCGCGCGCATGACGGCAATGGATAGTGCGACCCGCAATGCGGGCGATATGATCGACGATCTGACGCTGCTCTACAACCGCTCGCGTCAGGCGCAGATCACGAAAGAACTGATTGAAATCGTTTCGGGCGCGGAAGCGCTTCAAGGATGACGTGAAGGGTTAAAGCTATGGCGAAGAAGAAGCAGACGGGTCGGGTCACGCAGGTCATGGGGGCCGTCGTGGACGTGCAGTTCGAAGGCGATCTGCCGGCCATCATGAACGGGCTGGAGACCGACAACCAGGGCAACCGGCTGGTGCTGGAAGTGGCCCAGCATCTGGGCGAGAACACGGTCCGCACCATCGCCATGGACGCCACCGAGGGCCTGGTGCGCGGACAGGGCGTCACCGATACGGGCGACGCCATCGCCGTTCCGGTGGGCGATGGAACGCTCGGGCGGATCATGAATGTGATCGGCGAGCCGGTCGACGAGGCCGGTCCCATCAAGACCAAGACCAGACGCGCCATCCATCAGCCCGCGCCCGCCTTCATCGAGCAATCGACCGAATCGGAAATTCTGATAACCGGCATCAAGGTCGTGGACCTGCTTGCCCCTTATGCCAAGGGCGGCAAGATCGGCCTGTTCGGCGGCGCCGGCGTGGGCAAGACCGTGCTCATCATGGAGCTCATCAACAATATCGCCAAGGGCCATGGCGGCTATTCAGTGTTCGCCGGGGTTGGCGAGCGCACCCGCGAGGGCAATGACCTTTACTGGGAAATGATCGAATCCGGCGTGAATGAGGAAGGCGGCGGCGGCAATTCCAAATGCGCGCTTGTTTACGGCCAGATGAACGAGCCGCCCGGCGCGCGCGCGCGCGTTGGCCTGTCCGGCCTCACGGTGGCGGAGCATTTCCGCGATCAGGGCCAGGACGTGCTGTTCTTTGTCGACAATATTTTCCGTTTCACGCAGGCGGGGTCCGAAGTCTCCGCGCTGCTGGGGCGTATCCCGTCGGCTGTGGGCTATCAGCCGACACTGGCCACCGACATGGGCAATCTGCAGGAGCGCATTACCTCCACGTCGAAAGGCTCGGTTACTTCGGTGCAGGCGATTTACGTGCCGGCCGACGATCTGACCGACCCGGCGCCGGCCACCTCTTTTGCCCATCTCGACGCGACCACGGTGCTCTCGCGGCAGATCGCGGAAAAGGGCATCTACCCGGCCGTGGACCCGCTCGACTCCACATCCCGCGTGCTGGAGCCGCGCGTGGTCGGCGAGGAGCATTACGCGATTGCCCGGCGGGTGCAGGAAATTTTGCAGCGCTACAAGTCGCTCCAGGACATCATCGCCATTCTCGGCATGGATGAATTGTCCGAAGAGGACAAGCTGACGGTCGGTCGCGCGCGCAAGATCGAGCGCTTTTTGAGCCAACCCTTCCATGTGGCGGAAGTCTTCACCGGCACGCCCGGCGTTCTCGTTGATCTCGCCGATACCATCCGCGGCTTCACGGGGCTGTGCGAGGGCGAATATGATCACCTGCCCGAACAGGCCTTCTATATGGTCGGCACCATGGAAGAGGCCATCAAGAAGGCGGAGAAACTTGCCGCGGAGGCGGCCTAACCACTATGGCTGACACCTTCACATTCGAACTTGTTTCGCCGGAACGGCTGTTGATTTCGCAAGATGTGGAAAGCGTCGTCGTGCCGGGGTCGGAAGGAGATTTTCAGGTGCTGGCCAATCACGCGCCGGTGCTGGCGACCCTGCGCCCGGGATTGCTTGACGTCATCCTGCCCGGCGGCAAGGAGCGGCGTATTTATGTGCGCGGCGGGTTCGCCGAAGCCGGCCCGGAAAGCCTGACCGTGCTGGCGCAAACCGCAATCGATTCCGCCGATCTCAACAAGGCGGCGCTGGCCCAGGAAATCAAGAACGCGGAAGAAGACGTGGCTGACGCCAGGCAAGACAGCACGCGCGACAAGGCCCAGGACAATCTGGACCGGCTGAAACTCATTCAGGAAACGCTGGGGCTGTAGTTTTTTGTTCTGAATTTTTTCGCTCACGGCTATTCCCGCCTCCGGCGGGGCCTGCGCGGGCGCGCCCTGACCGGGCGGCGCGCGGTTGCGCTTGCCTCGGCTTGCGCCTCGGGCTTTTCTGGCTCACGGCTAATCCGCTTCGCGGGCCTCCGCCGGGGCGCCCTGACCGGGCGGCGCGCGGTTGCGCTTGCCTCGGCTTGCGCCTCGGTTTACAGGCCCTGCCAAAATGCACATCAGCCGAGGCAAGGCCGAACGGCCGCCGCGCCTAATGGCGCGCGCCTCGGGCTTTTCTGGCTCACGGCTAATCCGCTTCGCGGGCCTCCGCCGGGGCGCCTTGGCCGGGCGGCGCGCGGTTGCGCTTGCCTCGGCTCGCGCCTCGGGCTTTGCTGGCTCACGGCTAATCCGCTTCGCGGGCCTCCGCCGGGGCGCCCTGGCCGGGCGGCGCGCGGTTGCGCTTGCCTCGGCTTGCGCCTCGGTTTACAGGCCCTGCCAAAATGCACATCAACCGAGGCGCGAGCCGAGGCAAGGCCGAACGGCCGCCGCGCCTAATGGCGCGCGCCCGCGCAGGCCCCGCCGGAGGCGGGAATAGCCGTGAGCGAAAAAAACAGGCCCTTAACTTACCAGCCCGCCAAACTCTTCCAGCAACGCGTCATAGACCGGACGCTTGAAGGCGACGATGCGCTCGCAGGCCTGTCGCAGCGTGACCCATTCCCAGGCATCGAATTCCGCCTTTCCGCCAAGGGGCGCATCAATATTGAAATCGCTGTCCCGCCCGGAAAACCGCATGGCAAACCACTTCTGCTTCTGACCGCGAAACTTGCCCTTGAGCCCGAGCCCGAGCGCCTCGCCGGGCAGATCATAGGTCAGCCAGCGCGGGAATTCGGCGATCACCTGAGCGCGGGCCGTTCCGGTTTCCTCTTCCAGCTCACGCAACGCCGCCTGCCGGGGGCTTTCGCCCTCGTCGATCCCCCCCTGCGGCATCTGCCACAACGAAGGTGAGGCATCTCCTTCCCATTTCGGAATACGGCGTCCAACCCAGACCAGACAATCCGCATTCAGCAGCACAATGCCAACACAGGGCCGGTAGGGCAGCGTGGAAGGGTCCGTCGGCATGAACCTGTTTCAGCTTTGCTGACCGGAGCGCACGGCGGCACTGACCGGTATGATCTCAATACCTTTTGATTTCAGGGCCGATATCCATTTGGCAACGCGCCCGATGGTCAGCGGCAGGCTCGACCCGATACCAATTGCAACACCGTTTTCCTGGGCGATTGTCTCAAGCTTGATAAGCGCCAGGTCTATTTCCGTGGCATTGCGTTCTTCGTCGATCACGACTTGCGACACCGAATAGTCAAGGCCCAGATCGCGGGCGATCTGACCCGCCGTGGAACCCGACGCCGTACCGTCGTCGAGATAGATGAGCCCACGGGATTTGAGCTCCTCCAGAACTGGCAGGAAGGCATCCTGCGCGGCGGCGAATTTTGCGCCCATATCGTTGGTTATTCCGGTATATCCCGAGAATCGCGACATGATCCAATGGAGCCGCTTGATGTTTTCCTCAGGTGACAGGCTGGTCAGCAGTGTGTGGGGGCCTGGATCATTGTCGGGATAGTCGAACGGCTCCAGAGGGACCTGCAGCATGACCTCGTGTCCCTTGTCCCTGGCCTTGCGGACCCACCCCTCCAGATTGCGGCCATAGGGACCGAAAGCAAGAGTCACTGGCCCAGGCAGAGAATCGATGGCCTGAGCCGTGGCCACTTCCGACAGACCCATGCCGGATATAAGGATGGCGATGCGCGCCGGCTGGCCTGGCCCGGGCTTGGCGGAACCGGTCATGGGCCGGGCATAAACCTGGCTTGGCCGGCGCCCATCATCGGCAATCCTGGGGAGTGGTCCGTAGCGTGAGGATTCAACCAGCGCCCGCACCGGCACGGGAGGCAAACGAAGAACGCCGGCGTCATCGCCTTGAGCGGTGGCGGCCATCGGCTGCGCGAGGCCGGCGATCGGAGTTTCGCCAAGGGCCGGCGCCAGTCCGGCTTCAGGCGGCGGCACAAGGCGGGGAACTTCCTTGATATCGGGAACCAGAGCTCCGACCCGCCCGACAGCCGGCCTGCTATCGGGATCAATCATGACCACGACGACAGGCTCTCCTCCCATCGGATCTGACTGGAAGACAAACAGGACGATGGCGGCTGCAATCAGCCCCAGTGCGACCGTAGAGGTAATGGCAAGCGCCTTCATCGTGCCTTAGGGTCCGGGCTCATCAATGGCATCCAGTCCGCCGCGGTGGATTTGGGTCCACAGTTCGTCGTGCTCTCAATGAATACCGCGCATATCATGAGAGGCGGGTACGCTGCAATCTCCACTTCGGCTTTTCCCGGCAACCGGTTGCCGGGAAACAGGTACTAGTTTGCCGCCGAATTCTTGTCCTTCGCGGCATCGGCCTGCAGTCCGCGAATGAAGTTCAGGGCAAATTTGAGCTGCGTGTCCTTTTCCGGGTCTTTGGGCACATAGGCAGAGCTTCCGGAGGATTCCTTTTTTTCCTCGTCTTCCGCGCTGCCCTTGGCTTCCTTGTCCCCATCTTCGCCATCCTTCGGCGTCTTGTCCCGGGACTCACCCATCAGATGACCGGGCAAATCGGCTTCACCGCGCGACTTGGGAGATTTTTTCTTCAGCTCGTCGGGCAACTCCTGCTCTACCACGATGTCAGGTTCGATACCCTTTGCCTGGATGGAACGCCCCGATGGCGTGTAGTAACGCGCGGTCGTCAGCCGGATAGCACCATTGCCATCCAGCGGGATGATGGTCTGCACCGACCCCTTGCCGAAGGACCGCGTTCCGATAATCGTTCCGCGATGGAGGTCCTGCAACGCCCCGGCGACGATCTCAGAAGCGCTTGCCGAACCGCCATTTATGAGAACGGCGATTTTCTTGCCGTTTGTAATGTCTCCTGGACGCGCGTTCGAGCGCTGGGTTTCCTGCTTGTTGCGGCCGCGGGTCAGTACGATTGCGCCCTTCTCAAGGAAAGCGTCGGAAACCGAGATGGCCTGATCGAGAAGCCCGCCGGGATTATTGCGCAGATCTATGACATAGCCTTTCAGATCGGAGCCGATTTCCTTGTTCAGCTTCGCCACCGATTTCTTGAGTTCCGAATAGGTCTGCTCGTTGAAGGTCGTCAGGCGCAAATAGCCCACATCACCCTCGGCGCGCGCCTTGACGGGATTTATCCGAATAATCTCGCGCACAATCTTGATCTGCAGAGGCTCTTCCTTGCCCTTGCGCACCACGGTGAGTTTGATCGGTGTATTGACCTTGCCGCGCATTTTCTCCACCGCCTGCTGGAGTGTCAGGCCCCGAATCCGTTCGTCATCGAGATGGGTGATGAGATCGCCGCTCAGCAACCCCGCGCGCGCCGCCGGTGTGTCGTCAATCGGCGACACAACCTTCACGACGCCTTTTTCCATGGTGACTTCTATGCCAAGACCGCCGAATTCGCCGCGAGTCTGCACCTGCATGTCGCGAAAACTCTTGGCATTGAGAAACGCGGAGTGAGGATCGAGCGAGGCCAGCATCCCATTGATCGCCGACTCAATCAGCTTGGCGTCTTCGGGCTTCTCGACATAGTCGGATCGCACGCGTTCCAGAACGTCGCCAAACAGATCAAGCTGCCGGTAAATATCGGAACCGGCCGCGACCGCGGATTGGCTCCGGGCCAAATTCAACACCGCCGTACCAGCGGCCAGTCCGGCCAGAATAACAAACGCCCAAAGCGCGAATTCGGGTTTCCGCATCATCCTTGTACCCTTTCAGGACTCTTGGCCCACCATGGACCTGGATTTATTGACCGTCCATCTTTGCGAAACTCGACATACAAAGCCTGATCCGGTCGTTCTGCCTGTCCGCTGTTTCCGCGCGCCGAGGCGCCCATGGCAGCGACAGGTTCGCCGGCAAGCACGAATTGACCGACACCTACGTCGATCCGCTGCATACCGGCAAGAAGTATATGATACCCTCCGCCTGCATTTATGATCAAGAGTTGCCCGTAAGTCCGGAATTCATCCGCATAAGCAACCCAGCCGTCAACCGGGGAGGTCACCTGGGCCTTTGTCCGCGTCGCGATCAATATGCCCTTTGACTTCTCACCGAGATTGTTCTCGCCGCCAAAGGCGCGAATTTCGCGCCCGGCGACCGGCCGCGCCAGTTTCCCCAGGGTTTGCGTGAACGGCATCGCCGGCTTCAGGCGTCCCGGGCTCAACAGCGCCACCTTTTTCGTCTCGCCGGGCCTGAACTCCACCACCCCGCGCTCGCGGTCCCGTCTTTTCGCAGCCGCCAGTTCCGCCTCATACTGAGCCAGCCCGGCCGCGGCGATTTCCTTGTCCATGCGGATTACCAGCTCGCTCAGATAGGTCACCGTCTTGGCATGGCGCGCCGCTGCTGCGCGTATTTCGGCCAGTTGGTCCCGCTGCGACCGGGCCAACTCCTGTTTCTTGGCAATGAATGCACCAATACGGTCGCGGTCGGCAATCAACTTATCGTTTTCCGCCTTCAACTTATCGCGTTGCTCCCTGATCCCCTCGCCAAACCGCACCAGATCGTCCAGCTCCGCGGTCAGCCCCTCGGCCTGAAACCTGAGTTCGGGAAACACGGACGCCATCAACATGGCGGAGCGCACCATTTTCAATGCATCGTCGCGGCGTGTAATCAGCGCGGGCGGCGGCTGGCGCCCGATGCGCTGCATGGCGGCGAGCAATTTGGAGATCGTGGCATGGCGCTCCGAAATGGAGCTGCGTACGCCTTCTTCCTGCCGGGTAAGAACATCAATCCGGCCTTCTATCTTCGACAGCTTTGCCTCACTGCCCTGTATCCGCCTGGCGGTCTCGATCAGGGCCTGGTTGAGCGCGGCCCGGTCCTGCGCCAGAGTCTTCAGCTCGGCGGATATCTTCTTTTCCCTTGTCCGCGCGGCTTCCAGTTCGCGCTCGCTTTCGAGAAGCTGCTTTTTCGCATCCTCCTGACTGACATTCTCCTGCGTCAATCCCGGCGAAACGGACGCCAGGGCGCCCACGGCGCACATCACGGCGAACCCGGTCACCCGGGCAAATCTGGCCAGGGTGCGGCACAACGGCGGTGTCATGCGAACAACCATGGGTATCCCAATAGGCATAAGCGCACGCGCGCACAAGGCTCAAGCCCACCAACGCATCACCTGCGGTGATACGGGTGCCCGGCGAGGATGGTCATGGCCCGGTAAAGCTGCTCCGCCAGAACAACTCTCGCCAGACCATGTGGCAGGGTCATGGCGCCCAGCGACACCGTTCGCGCGGCGCGCTGGCGCAGCGCATCCCCGTGGCCATCGGGACCCCCGAGTGCGAAAACGAGCGCAGCGGTCCCCGTGTCGCGCTGCTTGCGCAGAAATCCGGCAAGCTCTTCACTGGTCAGCGCACCGCCCTTTTCATCGAGCACGACAAGCATGGCCGTGTCCGGAATCCTGCCCAGCAGCGCTTCAGCTTCTCCCGCGCGGCGCTGCGTGGTGGTATCCTTGCGGGACTCAGTAAATTCGAGGGTCGTCAAGGGTCCCATTTTCATCGAGCGCCCGGCCTGGGTCACGCGATCCGCGTAACGCCGGTACAGTTCGCGTTCCGGGCCCTTGAGCTTGCCAATCGCGGCGATGGAGAGAATCATGCCGGTCCCGCCCGCAAACCCCCGCCAGTACGGTTTTCCATGATACTGGAAGAGCCACGCCACCCGCTCCCCCTTGCCCAACCACCCCGTGAGTGTGCCCCTGGGGTGGTTGGGCAAGGGGGAGCGGGTGGCGTGAAATACTTCAAAAAAAAGGCCCTAGATGGCGACGCGCTCGTCCGGGCGGTCCGCCAGCCACATTTTTTCCAGATTATAAAACTCGCGAACCTCGGGACGGAAGACATGCGCGATCACATCGCCGGCGTCGATCAGCACCCAGTCGCAATGGGGCAGCCCTTCAACACGGGCGCCGTAATCGGTCGCCTTTTTCAGTTTTTTGACCAGCTGATCGGCAATCGCGCCCACATGGCGGTTCGATGTGCCCGAAGCCACGACCATATAGTCTGCAATCGATGATTTTCCGGCAAGGTCGATGGAGACGGTCTCCAGCGCCTTGGCTTCATCCAGGGTCTCGAGTATGAGGCCCAGTAACGGTGCCGAACCGGACTTAACGCGCGCAGGCTCGGTCACAGGTGCGCTCTTGGAAGCGCCCTCGCGTGAGGTTCCCATATTTTGGTGGATGTCCTTCAGTCATACTGCCATTTGCAACGCTGTCACACTATTCCTAGTTTCATTTCCGGCCCCGGGAGTGAAGTCCGGCACCGGGAGTGCAGCGCCTCAAGCATAGCGCACGAATTGCGGCAATATCAATACCGCTTTTGGTTCTCACCGTTTCTGCTTCCTGGCCCGAAGCTGCGTCGAGGAAAGCTCCGAGAGCCGCGCGGTAAGGAATGTCCAGGCCGGCAGCGCAAACCGGGCGATGCCGCGCGCATCGCTTTCATCCACATAAGCGCCGGCGAAGGCCCGGGCCGCCGGTCCGCTCAGTGCGGAAAATCTGTAGCCCGGGCGGTCGACGACCACGACCGGGAACAGTTGCAGAATATGGCGCCAGTGCTCCCAGCGGTGGAAGTTTACAAGATTGTCCGCGCCCATCACCCAGATGAACCGGGTTTCGGGATAGCGCTGCTTCAGAAACTTCAGCGTTTCGGCGGTATAGGCGCTGCCAAGAGAGGCTTCGAACCCCGTCACCTCGATACGCGGATCGTTTGCTTGCGCCCGCGCCTGGGCGAAACGCTCGTGGAACGCCGCCATATCGTCCCTCGTCTTGAGCGGATTTCCCGGCGTCACCAGCCACCACAATGCGTCGAGACCAAGCCGCTTCAGCGCCACTTCGGAGATATGCATATGCCCGCCATGAGGCGGGTCGAAAGTGCCGCCAAGCAACCCGATGGTCATTCCGCGAAAAGCGGGCGGAGCGCGCAGATTTTCACGCGAAATCGTTTCTGGAGACTGCTTCGCGCCCATTTTCAATACCCCATGGGCGGCTCAGTCCGGGCGCGTCTGGCCGTGCCCACGCACCACATATTTAAAGCTGGTGAGCTGTTCCACGCCAACGGGTCCGCGCGCATGCATCTTGCCGGTGGCGATGCCAATCTCCGCGCCCATGCCGAATTCGCCGCCATCGGCAAACTGGGTCGAGGCGTTGTGCAGGACGATGGCCGAGTTCACTTTGCCCAGAAACGCGTCGGCGGCGTGCTGGTCGCCGGTAATGATGGCGTCGGTGTGGGCCGATCCAAAGCGCGCGATATGCGCAATCGCCGCGTCCACGCCGTTGACCACTTTCACCGAAATGACCGCATCGAGATACTCGGCGCCCCAGTCGTCCTCAATCGCCGGCGTCACGCGCGGATCAGCGGCTTGCGTTTCGCTGTCTCCGCGCACTTCGCAATCCGCGTCCAGCAGCGCCGCGACGAGCGGTTTGAGATGGGTGTCCGCGCAGGCCGCATCGACGAGCAGCGTCTCCGCCGCGCCGCAAATGCCCGTGCGCCGCATTTTCGCGTTGACGGCGATTTCGGCCGCCATTTTCAAATCCGCGGCCTCGTGCACATAGACATGGCAGATGCCTTCCAGATGCGCGAAAACGGGCACGCGCGCATCTTTCTGCACGCGCTCCACAAGGCTTCTGCCCCCGCGCGGCACGATCACGTCGATGTTGCCGTTCAGCCCCTTGAGCATCTCGCCCACCGCCGCGCGGTCGGTTGTGGGCACAAGCTGGATCGCCGCTTCGGGCAATTTAGCGGCGTTCAGGCCTTCGGCCAGACACGCATGGATGGCATGGGCGGAATGCTGGCTTTCGGACCCGCCGCGCAAAATGACCGCATTGCCGGATTTGAGGCACAGCCCGCCCGCGTCGGCCGTCACATTGGGGCGGCTTTCATAGATAATGCCGATGACGCCAAGGGGCGTGCGGACCCGCTCGATCACCAGACCGTTGGGCCGCTCCCACGACGCGATGATATCGCCCACCGGATCATCGAGCCCCGCTATCGCCTCAAGCCCCGCCGCCATGCTCTCAATGCGCTCTTCGGTCAGTTTGAGCCGGTCAAGAAAAGCCTCCGGGCGGTCTTTTTTCCGCGCCGCCGCCATATCTTTTTCATTGGCTTTAAGGATATCGCCCTGGCGCGCGCGGATGGCCGCCGCCATAGCTTTCAGCGCCTGGGTTTTGACATCAGGGCTGACATTGGCGAGCACGCCCGCGGCATCGCCTGCACGCGTGCCCAGCGCGGTCATCACACCGGCGATATCGCTTTCCGATTTCTGCTCGGCCAAAACGTCCATCCTATTCGTCCCTGCCCGCGCTCAATTTGAGCGCCATATCGTCGCGATGGATCAATTCATCCCGGCCACGGTAACCGAGCAGTTCCGATATTTCACGGCTTTTATGGCCCGCTATGGTTTGCGCGTCGCGATGGGAATAGGCGCTCAGCCCACGCCCAAGCTCCGCGCCCGAGCCATCGCGAATAATAATAGCATCGCCGCGCTCGAAAGTTCCCTCAACGGCTGAAACGCCCGCCGGCAACAGGCTCTTGCCGCCCTTGAGCGCGGCGGCCGCGCCATCGTCGATGACAACCGCCCCGCGCGGTTCCAGCGCGCCCGCAATCCAGCGCTTGCGCGAGGCGGCCGGATTGGTGGCGGCCAGAAACCAGCTGCACGGGGCCCCTTGCCCGAGGCGGGCAAGCGGGTTTTCATGCCTGCCGCTGGCGATCACCATATGGGTGCCCGCCGCCACGGCAATCCTGGCGGCCTCGATCTTCGTCACCATGCCGCCGCGCGAAAGCTCGGTTCCGGTATCGCCCGCCATGGCCTCTATTTCCGGTGTGATGTTTTTTATCTCGCCAATCAGTTCAGCCCCGCCGTCCGATCCGGGCACGCCGGTGTAAAGCCCATCCACGTCGGACAGCAGGACGAGGCAATCCGCGCTCATCATGCTGGCGACCCGCGCCGCCAGCCGGTCATTGTCGCCATAGCGGATTTCGGTCGTCGCCACCGTGTCGTTTTCATTGACCACCGGCACCGCGCCGACCCCGAGCAATGTCTCCATGGTGGAGCGGGCATTGAGATAGCGGCGGCGCTGTTCGGTATCACCGAGGGTGAGCAATATTTGCGCCGCAACGAGGCCGCACGCCTTGAAGGCCTCTTCATAGGCGTGCGCCAGCGCAATCTGCCCAACCGACGCCGCGGCCTGATTCTCCTCAAGCCTGAGCGGGCCGGATGGCAGCCCCAGCGCCTTGCGCCCCAGCGCGATGGCGCCCGATGACACCAGTATGATCTCGCGCGCCTCAGCCTTGAGCGCGGCGACATCTTCGACCAGCGAGGTCAGCCACGCCCGGTTGAGCGTGCCCGTTCGCGGATCGGTCAACAGCGATGACCCGACCTTGACGACGAGCCGCCTGGCGGCGCCCCATTCTGTTCTTACGGCTGCCATTGAACCACCCGGTCCGGTTGCGCCGCTTCCTTTTCGTCCGCCTTGGCTTGTCCGATAACATCGGCGATGCGAAACAGCATGTCGTTCATGCCCAGCCCGGTGACGGCGGAAATAAGACGCGCCTCGACCCCATGCGCCTCGCGCAGGACCGTGGCGCATTGGTTCCGGTGCTCCTGCGAAACCGCGTCGCATTTGGTGAGGGCGACGATTTCCTGCTTTTCATCGAGGCCCGCGCCATAGGCCGCGAGTTCGCCGCGCACGGTCGCGTAGTCCCGCGCCACGTCTTCGGACGTCACGTCGATCAGATGCAGGATCGCCCGGCAGCGCTCCACATGGCCCAGAAACCTGTCGCCTATTCCCGCCCCCTCATGGGCGCCCTCGATGAGGCCTGGAATATCGGCCAGCACGAAATCCTTGTCCCCCGCCCGCACCACGCCAAGTCCGGGATGCAGCGTCGTGAAAGGATAGTCGGCAATTTTAGGCTTGGCCGCGGAGGTCGCCGCGAGAAATGTCGATTTGCCCGCATTGGGCAACCCGATGAGACCCGCATCCGCGATCAGCTTGAGTCTCAGCCAGAGCGTAAATTCCTGTCCCGGCTCGCCGGGATTGGCGCGCCGCGGGGCCTGATTGACGGAGGATTTGAAATGGGCATTGCCGAAACCGCCATTGCCGCCATGGGCCAATATCAATGTCTGGCCCACCCTGGTCAGATCTCCCAGCAGCGTCTCATTGTCTTCGGCGAAAATCTGCGTGCCGGGGGGAACTTTCAAAACCTTGTCCTCGCCGCCCGCGCCCGAGCGGTTCTTGCCCATGCCCTGCCCGCCGGTGCGGGCGTTGAAATGCTGCTGGTAGCGATAGTCGATCAGCGTATTGAGATTGTCCACGCACTCGGCCACGACGTCGCCGCCCTTTCCGCCGCCGCCGCCGTCGGGGCCGCCAAATTCCACATATCTCTCGCGCCGGAAACTGGTGCAGCCATTGCCGCCATTTCCAGCGCGCACATAAACGCGGGCCTGGTCGAGAAATTTCATGACTTCCGGTCTATCGGCGCGGCCAGCCGGGCGCAAGACACCGCGCCCACCTTGGTAAAGTGGCGCCCGCGCGATCTCACGCCGCGCCCCATTTTTTCAGGCTTCTCCAGACCGAGCGTTCGAGCAGAAACTCTTCCACCGGGACCAGCCCGCTCAGCACACGGCTGTCGCTCATGCCCGCGCCCACGAGCTGAAACCCGCATTTCATCAGCACTCTTCGGGAGGCTTTGTTGGAGACCCGGCAGCAGCCGAGGAGTTGCTCCCGCGTCCCATCCGCAAAGACGTGATCGACAACACCGCGCAAAGCCTCGGTGGCAAATCCATTTCCCCAAAAGGGTTCACCGATCCAGTAGCCGACCTCCATTTCTCTGCCGGTCGAGGACCAGTGCCCGACCGCGCCAAGGATTGCATCGTCCAAGGCCTGCACAACGAGATATCTGGTTTCGGCCGGGCGCGCCGACCCTTCGATCCACTGCCTTGCATCTTCGGCGCCATAGGGGTGCGGCAGGCGCCGCGTCTGTTCGGCAATACGCCGGTTATTGGCGATTTTACAAATCGCCGGGACGTCCTTGATGCATGGTGCGCGCAGGACCAAACGCGTCGTCCTCAGAACCGGCGTATCTACACCAGTCCGGACGCCGTTCTGGCCGCAATCATCGCTCTGCGTGTTCATCGGTCTGCTCCAGATCAAACAAAAAAGGGAAGATGGCATCCCATCTCCCCTTTGCCTGATCTTTGACGATCCCCGGTTTGACGCAATGCCGGCGGATCGTATTTTCAGACCGCCGTTACTTGCTGGCCGCCGGGTCCACCGAAACGTAGACGCGCCCCTTGGCCTTGGTGGCGAAGCTCACATGGCCTTCGCGCACGGCGAAAATCGTATGGTCCTTGCCCATGCCGACGCCTGTCCCCGGGTGCCATTTGGTGCCGCGCTGGCGAATAATGATATTTCCGGAAATCACGCGCTCGCCGCCATATTTCTTGACACCGAGACGCCGCCCGGCGGAGTCGCGCCCGTTGCGCGATGATCCGCCTGCTTTTTTATGAGCCATGGTCCAATCCTCTTCGACGCTTCCTATAGCCGATTGGGAGCGCTTCGTCGCTATTTTTTCGTGGCCGGCTTCTTGGCCGCGGGCTTCTTGGCCAGCGCCTTTTTGGCGGGGGCCTTTTTGGCTGGTGCTTTCGCCTTGGCAGCCGGTTTAGCGTCCGCCTTCTTCGCGGCCGGCTTCTTGCCTCCGGTTTTCGGCTTTTCGCCTTTGGCAGCTTTCTTTGCCGGAGCGGGCTTGGCCGCTTTCTTTGACGGTTTCTTCCCGCCAGTGAGAATCTCGGTAATACATACCGCAGTCAGATGCTGGCGGTGGCCCTTCTTGCGGCGGTAATTCTTGCGCCGCTTTTTCTTGAAAACGATAATTTTTGTCCCGCGCTTCTGCTCCATGACCTGGGCCGCCACGCTGGCGCCCGAAACCGTGGGCGCGCCGATCTGCGCCGCGCCTTCACCGCCCAGCATCAGCACTTCGGAGAACAGGATGATTTCGCCGGCTTCGCCCGCCAGCTTCTCGATTTCGAGTGTGTCGCCCTCGGCAACACGATATTGCTTTCCGCCGGTGCGGATAACTGCATACATCGGATCTTTGTCCTTGTCTTTACCGCGCCCTGCGGCGCCGCGTCACGTAACGCGGACTTTTGCTCTTATGTGAGAGCCGGTTCTCCGGCTGAGCCTCGGGCAGCGCATTGGCGCGCAATTCCGTACGAATTGCACAACTCGCCGCGCACTATACGGATCGCTTCGCTCAAGTCAATTTGGACGGGTGCAATTCTTGAAGCGAACAAAGGCGGGGCGCGGCCCGGCGCGATTCCGGGCGGCTGGGAATGTATTCGAACCCCCGGCATGCTCTTGAAATGTTCAACCACTCCAGATATCGAGTGTGGGTCTCACGGCCACGATCTGAAGTATCTCTGCGGAGGGGTGCCAGAGTGGTTGAATGGGGCGGTCTCGAAAACCGTTGGGCGCGCAAGCGTCCCGGGGGTTCGAATCCCTCCCCCTCCGCCAGTTGGTCTGTTGTTTTCCGCCGAAATAACTACTCAAGCAGGCACTGTCCGCGAGTTCCGCCGGCTGGCGCATATTACGCCGGTTTCGCAACCCGGCGGTAACCGTATGGAAGACCGCAACAGTCGCCGCTTGAACGCTCCGCTACGGCTTCTTAGCACCTCGCAAGCCGTTAAGCTGACACCGCGCTAGCCGGCATCCTCAAGTATCATGTCGCTCGCTTTTTCCGCGATCATGATCGTCGGGGCGTTGGTGTTGCCAGAGGTGATCACCGGCATGATGGAAGCATCGACCACGCGTAACCGCCCGACTCCCCGCACCTTGAGGCGCTGATCGACAACCGCCATCTTGTCACTCCCCATCTTGCAGGTGCTGGTGGGATGATAAATCGTTTGCGAGATGTTGCGCGCCATATCCAGCAATTCCTCGTCCGTGGCCGTCTCGGGACCGGGCATCTTCTCCTCGACGATGTATGCGGAAAGCGCCCTGGTCTGCGTCAATCTGCGTGACAGGCGCATACTTGCAACCACGGTCTGCTGGTCGAGCGGTGTCGAGAGGTAGTTCGGACGAATTGCCGGATAGTCGTGGGGGTTGGGTGAGCCAAGGGCGATATTGCCCCGGCTTTCCGGGCGCAACTGGCAACCTGAAATGGTTACTCCGGGAAACGGGTGCATCTTGAGGCCGGGCTTGTCGGCGCTCAGGGGTTGAAAATGAAACTGTATGTCGGGCGCGTTCAGCTCGGCGCGCGTTCTTGCAAAGATGCAAACCTGGCTTGCGCCCATGGCCATGGCGCCTTTCCCGGCAAACACATATTGCGCGCCGATCAGCATACGGCGGAAGATATTATTTACCTCGTTGTTCAGGGTCGGAACATTTACCTCATAGACCATCCGGATTTGCAGATGGTCCTGTAAATTGCCGCCAACGCCCTCGAGCGCGTGGCGCACGGGGATACCGGCCGCGCCCAGCACATCGCCGGGCCCGATACCCGAAAGCTGCAACAGATGAGGCGAGCCGATGGTCCCCGCCGACAGGATCACTTCTCCCCCGGGGCTAAGAGTCGCCTGGCGCGGCTGCCGTTTGGTGGAAAACGCAATGCCTGTCACCTCGCGCGCCTGTTCGCCTTCAAACAGAAGGCGCTCCACATGCGCGTGGGTCACGACTTCCAGGTTCGGGCGGTTGCGCACCGGGTTCAAATACCCGGTCGCGGTCGAACAGCGCCGGCCCCGCCGCGTGGTGAGCTGAAAATAGCCGGCTCCTTCCTGGGTCGCGCCATTAAAATCGTCGTTCCGGGGAATCCCGATTTCCTCCGCCGCGTCGATCAGCGCGCCGCACACATCACGGTGAAACACTGCATCGGAAACCGACAGCGGTCCGTCGTCTCCATGATAGGCGTCAGGGCCGCGTTCCTGCTTCTCCGCCCGCTTGAAATAGGGCAGGACATCGTCATAGGACCAGCCGGCGTTCCCCATCTGGCGCCACTGGTCATAGTCCTCGCGCTGGCCGCGAATATACAGCAGGCCGTTGATCGAGCTTGAGCCGCCGAGGGTCTTGCCGCGCGGCCAGTCAATACTGCGTCCATTCAGGCCCGGGTCGGGTTCGGTCTTGAAGCACCAGTCGGTTTTCGGATTGTGCATGGTCTTGAAATATCCGACCGGCACATGAATCCACGGGTTGATGTCCCGGCCTCCCGCTTCCAGCAGAAGCACCCGGTATTTTCCACTCGCGCTCAACCGGTTGGCAAGCACGCAGCCCGCCGAACCCGCTCCGGCGATAATAAAATCGAACTGCCCAAGGGACTGAGACAAAGCTCTCAAACCTTCCACTGCGCGTGCTCTCTGGTGCGCTTCTGTCCCGCCGAACCAGTTCCCGCTTTTGCGCCCGAAGGAATGGATATGCCTGACCAGGCGCGCCGGAAAAGTCGGCATCGACCGAAATCCAAGCTTGCCACGAGTGTGTAAGTGACGCAATAATGAAATTTAAAATCTCATTTATGAGACTTTAGGGGATCGACAACGTGCCACGACCGGGTCCGATGGACCGGGTCAACCCAGGGAGGAATTTATGCAAAACCTGTCAGAAAAGCTTAAGGGCGTCTCAAGGCGGGACATTCTGCGCCTGACAAAGCATTTCGGAATCACATCAACGCTGCTGGCGGCCGGGGGGCTGACCGGCGTTGTGTCGTTCGCACGGCTCGCGGAAGCAGCCAAGACGACGTATAAAAAACGCTTCAAGAACAAAGCCAAGTTCAATCTGAAGTTCGGCGCGGCCGGGTTCAACGAGCGCAATCTGCTGATTGAGCGCGCGGGCCCCCTGCAGTTCGTGAACGACCTCGAAGAGCGCACCGACGGCACGGTCCGCATAGAATTCATCGGCTCCAACCAGATTTGCGGCCAGCTCAACTGTGTGAAAAAAGCACAGCAGGGGATCATCGATCTCTATGCCGCTTCGACGCAGAACTCCGCCGGTGGCGCACCCTATCTGAACGTGCTGGACTATGCCTACATGTTCCCGACCCGGGCCTCGCAATATTACTTCCTCTATCATCCGGGCAGTCAGAAAGTGCTGCGCGACCAGATGCGCAAGAAGCACGGAATTGAGTTCCTGTTCAGCCATGCGGAACTGCGCGGGATCATGCTCGGTCTGAAATGGAAAGACAAACCGCTGGTTACCAGCGTCAAGCAACTGGCCGGCACCAAGAACCGTGTGACCGGAACGCAGCTTGGCCGAATTGCCATGAATCTGATGAATCTGAACCCGACGCCGATTGCATGGGAAGAAACGCTGGACGGACTGAAGCAGGGCCTGATCGACGGCGCCGAAACATGGGCTTCGGCGGTTGCTTACGCCAATATGTCGCCGGTCGTGTCCCAGGTCGTGAACCTGGAGTTCTTCTGCGGCACCGAGCATACGGCGATGAACGCCAAGTCATTCGATAAACTCGGCGGCGAGTTGCAGGACGCGGTCATGGAATCGTCCTACCTGACCCAGGTTCATGTTCAGGCCGCAAACGAGGTCTCGCTGGTCAACACCGTTGGATATTCCAATCCGCAACTGCCCAACACGCTGTTTGCGAAGAACGATGTTCGTGTTGCCTGGCTCTCCGACGCGGCCAAGAAAGAGGCCGAGGAGATGTGCTCACCGGAGTTCCAGCCCAAGCCCTGGGAACAGTGGCGTGAGCGGATCAACGGCTGGTCCGGCGGCATGGATACCTACAAATTCATCTATGACATCGCCCGGGAAATTCCCAAGGATACCCTCCCTGAAAATGTCGAGCCCCGCCGCTGGTGGAAATCGGCATAGGGTTTGGCGGGCGGATCGCGGAACAGCAGCCGTGATCCGCTCGCCATTCAGTTTCATCTGAACCATACTCACCGGGCGCCGGTGATGGGGGCGGTCAGACTTTGGTCCGCACCAAAAAAGGCGCACGTGCCGCCGCGAGAGCGCGATGGGAGGGGGCGATGGTAATTCTGCGATGGCTTGATGGGAACATCGAGAAAATCATTATCCTTGTGAATTATACGGTTATGGCCGCGATTATCTTCGTCGAGGTTTTTCGCCGGTTCCTGTTCAGCGAGCAGGCTGCGTGGAGCAGCACAATTCCCATCTATCTGTTTCTGTGGGTCGTATGGATAGGCTGCGCATACAACGTAAAGATACGCGCGCATCTCAAATTTGACGAACTGCGCACGCGTATGCCGTACCCGGCGCAGTTTGCGTGCCTGATGCTCGACGCAGTGCTCTGGATAATTTTCTCCATCATAGTCATCGTATACACCACTGAGCAGGTGATCCTGGCCCGGGACAATTTCGCGATCGTCCAGGGCACCGACAATGTTCTGCAATGGTGGTTTTATCTCGCAACCCCGCTGGCTTTCACCCTTCTCATCATTCGCGTGCTGCAAAATGTGATGCACGATCTGGCGGCTTTCCGCAAAGGCGAGCCGTTGCAGGTCAAAGCCAACATATTCGGCGAGTGAGGGGGGCGCACCATGGAAAATACACTGATCCTTCTCATATCGCTCGCGGTTACGGGACTGTTCGTCATTGGCGTACCGATTTTCCTGGTGATCGGTTTCTGGGTTATCGGCGTCTCCCTGGTGATCGATTTCACCCTGGCCAATATCGGGGTCACGCTCTATGAGGGCCTCAATTTTTTCGGGCTTCTCGCACTGCCGCTGTTCATCCTTACCGGCGATCTGATCAAGGGAGCCGGGATCGCCAAACGCCTTTCGGATTTCGCTTATTCCTGTCTCGGCTGGCTGAGGGGCGGGCTCGCAATGGCCTCGCTCGGCGCGTGCGGCCTGTTCGCCGCAATATCGGGATCGAATTCCGCGACCACCGCGACCATCGGCTCAATCATGTACCCCGAAATGACGAAGGGGGGTTATGACAAAAACTTCGCCGCTGCGACGATCGCCGCCGGCGGTACGGTTGGCATCATCATCCCGCCGAGCATCATTTTCATCGTCTACGGCTTTCTGATGAACCTCTCCATCAGCGATCTTTTCATCGGCGGTCTGCTGCCTGGCCTCATGATGGTTGTCGCCATGCAGTTCGCCTGCTGGGCAGTCTGTCATTTCAATGGATGGGGCCACCTGATTTCCATAAATCTGTTGCGCATCGCCAAGACCGGCATAGGCGCCTGGTTGGGATTCGGGGCTATACTGCTCGTGATCTGGGGTATTTATTCGGGCAAATTCTCACCCACCGAAGCGGCCGGAGTCACAGCTGGATTCTGTGCAATCGTTGGTCTCCTCTTCTATCCAGTGTATCGGGCGCTGCATAAGGGCGAGCCTGAGGCGGCGCGTGAAAGGGCCGAAATATACAGCGACGACACCGGCCTGCTGGAGCGTATTGTCATCCCGGGATTTCCGCTCAGGCAGTTGCCGAATCTGATCATGAGATCAGGTCAGATTACGGGTCTGCTGGCGCCTTTGATCGCCATCTCGATCGTGATGCAGCAAATCCTTACCCTGCTTGGCGCAAAGGCGCTTGTTACCGCGGCAATCGGATCATTGGGTGACTATTACGCCATATTGTTTGCGTGCATGGCGCTGGTCCTGCTGGCCGGCACCGTTCTTGAGAGCCTGCCGAATACAATCATTCTGGCGCCGATCCTCGCGCCGATCGCGGCACAAACCGGCATCGACCCGATTCACTTCGCGGTCATATTTCTGATCGGTGATGCGATCGGATTCATAACACCGCCTTATGGGCTGAACCTGTATGTCGCCAGCGGGATAACAGGAATCCCCTATTTCCGGCTGCTCAAACATACTATGCCGTATTTTTTCGCGCTGATGGTCGTCTGGTTCGTGGTTGCGCTGGTGCCGGAGATTTCCAAGATTTTGCTGACCTATGAAGGGGCCGGCGTTTTTCAACTTCGGTAGCGGGTATATTATAAATCCGATGTGAAATTGTGCGAGGAACCAAGTGCCAAGCCAATCCCGGTCCATCAGGGCCATGAGCATTCTCGAAGCAGTCGCCAAGGCAGACCGGCCCATGCGTGCGGCCGATCTCATGAGTGCCTGTAACTTGCCAAGAGCCACGGTGCACCGGATTTGCTGCCTGCTCAGCGAACGTGGCTATCTGCGTCAGCAGATTGGCGTGAGAGGATATGTTCCCGGTCAGAAACTGATCGACTTTGCCAACCTGGTTCAGGCCAGCCCGACCCATAATGCGCTGCGGCACGCCGTGCTTGAGTCCGTCGCGCGGCGGGTCGGAGAGACGTGCAACATCGCGATTCCCGATGGTACGGAAATGGTTTACTGGGATCGGGTGGAGACCAAGTGGCCTTTGCGCCATCAGTTGCAAATAGGCGCCAGGGTCCCGCTTCACTGCACCGCCAACGGCAAGCTGTATCTCAGCACGCTGACGGCCAGCCAGAGGGCGCGGCTGCTGAACAACATCGCACTGGAAAAATGCACCCCCAACACGACGACCAACCGGGAGGAGCTTGAACTTGCACTCGCGGAAATCGCGGCGACCGGTGTCAGCGCGGACAACGAAGAATTTATTGAGGGGATGATTGCCATCGCGGTGCCTATCAAAGACGCGGTTGGCAGGTTCGTGGCCGGTCTGGCCATTCACGCACCAGTCGTGCGGCTAAGTCTTTCGGCGGCGCTTGATCACGTTGATATCCTGCGTGCGGCGGCGCGGGAGCTGGGTTCCGAATTGGTCGAAACCAAAGATACAGCAAAGCTGAGCAAGGAAACCGACGAGGTTTGAGTCCTTCAACTAGAGCGACTATCTGGAACTCCTGTTCGCCATATAGCGGGCCAGCGCACGCTCACCCGCCTCGTTCACTTCAAGGCCGCATTTCGCGCGCCGCCAGAACACATCTTCTGTGTCCCGGCCCATTCCTCATCCATCAGCCAGTCGACTTCGGCGCCATGGAGGCTTCCGCCGGAACGCCGCCCCAGATCATTTTCCGGGGGTGGCTTTGCCGAGGATTTCGCGCACGGACGTTCCATGGCGGCGCGCCGGCCGGTCAGCCGTCTCTCCGTTTCCGGCCCGTAATCATGGAACGCACCAGATTTTCCCGATGCTGGATGCTGGCGACAACCACACCTGCAATATGCGCGAACACCAGGCCAAGTATCGCATAGGCCGCCGCCTCGTGAAATTCCTCGATCCACTCCCTCCCCCAGAACATGTCCGTCTGCGACAGGACGCCCGTCCCCACGGCTACCAGGAGTGAGAACAGCAACGCCAGCACCATGGCGCCGCCCGCGGGATTGTGGCCGAGATAGCGCCTCGGCCGCAGAAACAGAACGTCTTTCACATAGGCGATGACGGTGGCGGGCCTGAATATAAAGTCCCCGAAGCGGGCGTGCCGTCCCCCGACCAGTCCCCAGACGAGGCGCAGACCAATGAGCACGGCGATTGAGTATCCCGTAACTTCGTGGAGCCGCTCCAGTTCATCGGCTGAAATCCAGTTGATTATGAAGAGCGCGACGAGCGACCAGTGGAAGATGCGAACGAACGGGTCCCACACCCTGATGAAGGCTGGCCGCGCAGCGCGGCCAGCCTCCACCCGATCATTGGTGATTGTCACCGGTTACGACTTGTTCTTGATCTTCAGGACCGCGCCGGTCACCGGGTTCATGTAGATTTCAACGCGGTTCCCGTTTTTGCCGGTGGCGTAAACTTCAAAGCACCCGTCATCGCGTTCCACCTTGCGGACGTCATAGCCCATTGCGGTGGCCTTGGCCGTGATGTCCTGAATTGACAATTGCTGTCCGCCGGCGCTCTGGCCGCAGGACACGCTGTCATCGCTTGCATAAGCAGGGATCGTCGCGGCTAACATCAGGCTGGCGGCGGTAATGGTGATAATCTTGCGCATTTCATTTCTCCTTTGTGTATCCTCGCCCCGTCGGCGATATGCGCAACCTAGAGGGCGCCGGGTGACGAACCGCTTATAGGCGCGTTCAGCGTTTTGTCATGTTGCCGGGCGCATAATTCCGGGATGAAATTCATGACCCGCAGATCATTCATTGCCGCGCTGCTGGTCGGCGCCGCTGTCTCCGCCGGGCTTCTCGTCCACGCGGCGCGCGCGGACAAAAAGGACAGGCGCCGCAAAGAACAGGATCATGAAGCCGTCAGGAGCGCGCGCGAGGATGGATCCATACTTCCCCTGCCCGAGGTGCTCAGCAAAATCGGCCCGCAGATAGACGGCGAAATTATCGAAATCGAGTTCGATATCGAACATGGCCGTCCGGTCTATGAGTTTAAATATGTGGACAAGGGCGGGCGCGTGCGCGAGCTGTATGCGGATGCGCGCACGGGGGTCATTCTCAAGGGCAAGCCGGACTGATGAGAATTCTTGTTGTCGAGGACGATCCGCGCATTGCCCGCGATGTCGTCGAGACCCTGACCGGCGCCGGTTACGTCGTGGACCAGGACAGCAACGGTGAAGACGCTTGGTTCAGGGGCGACACCGAAGATTATGGCGCGGTGATCCTCGATCTTGGCCTGCCCGGGATGGATGGCCTGGCGATCCTCAAAAAATGGCGGGCGAACGGCAGGACCTTTCCCATTCTTGTGCTTACCGCAAGGGGCACATGGAGCGAACGCGTGGAAGGCATCGATGCGGGCGCCGACGACTATCTCCCCAAACCGTTTGAAATGGACGAACTTCTGGCCCGGCTGCGCGCCCTAATCCGGCGCTCGGCAGGCCACGCCGCGCCATCGATATCCACCGGAGAAGTGACGCTCGACCCCAGGCAGATGCGGGTCACCGTGACCGGCGTTCCCAAGGCCCTGTCGCCGCAGGAATACCGTCTGCTGTCATATCTGATGCTCCATGCCGGGCGGGTCGTGCCGCAGAGCGAACTTGCGGAGCAGCTGCACGGGGCCTATGAGGACCGGGAGTCGAACGCTGTCGAGGTGCTTATCGGACGGGTCAGGCGCAAGCTGGGCGTCGATATTATCGAAACCCGCCGGGGATTTGGTTACGTGATCGAATCGGAAAAGCGGTGAATATCCGATCACTTCGGCTGCGGCTGACGATCGCCGCGACATGCGCCATATTTCTTGCGCTGGCGCTGGCGGGGACCGGTCTGGTGCTGCTGTTCGAAAGGCATGTCGAGCGGCGTATCGGGTCCGAGCTCAACACCTATATCAATCAGATCGCGGCGCGGATGCTGTTCGACGAAAACGGAGCCGCGCGCCTCGATGGAAGGCTTGCCGACCCGCGCTTCGGGCAGGTTTACAGCGGTCTCTACTGGCAGATCGCCGATGAAAAAACCAACCAGTTTACGCGCTCGCGCTCGCTTTGGGACACCTCTCTGGCCTTGCCGGAAGATACCCCGCGCCTCGGCGCCATCCATGTGCATGACCTCCCTGGACCGCGCGGCGCCCGTCTGCTCACTCACGAACGCCGTCTGGTTTTCAACACCCCGAATGGCGAGAAGATCCTGCGTCTCGCCGTGGGAATTGACCGCGCGGACGTTGCCGCCCTCAGAGCCAAATTTGCCGGGGAGGTCACGCTTTCGCTGTTGCTGCTCGCGGGTGTCCTCATTCTGGCCGGCTGGGTGCAGATCAGTGTCGGGCTCAGGCCGCTCTCGGCGGTCCAGCGCGGCCTGAGCGCCATTCGCGGCGGCGAAACCGGCAGGCTCGATGTCGATGTCCCACAGGAAATCGCGCCGCTGGTCGAGGAGGTCAACGCCCTGCTCGATGTCCAGGACAAAGCCATGCAGCGCGCGCGCGACCGGGCGGCGGATCTTGCCCATGGCTTCAAGACGCCCCTGACGGCGCTGCTGGCCGACGCTAAACGCCTGGGCGACAAAGGTGAGCGAGATATCGCCGATGAGATCAGGCGGACCGCCACGCTGATGCGCGGCCACATCGAGCGCGAGCTGACCCGTTCGCGCATCAGAAACACAAGAACATCCGCGGCTGTAGAGGTCAGTCCGGTTGTCCAGGGGCTCTTCGCTACCCTGAAACGCACACCGGAGGGGACCCGGATCAGGTTTGAAGACGATATTGAATCCGCCCTGTCGGTGCGCGCCGAACGCGACGACCTCAATGAAATTCTCGGCAACCTGCTCGAAAACGCGGTGCGGCACGCCAAGGGAAAAGTCCGCCTGCGGGCCTCGCGGCGCGCGCCGAAGATACGCTTCGACGTGGAGGACGATGGCCCGGGGATCGCCGGCGCCCGTCGCAAGGAGGTGACCGGTCGCGGCCAGCGGCTCGACAGCTCCTCCCTGGGCGCGGGTCTGGGTCTCGCCATCGTCAGCGACGTGCTCGATCACTATGGCGGAAAACTTACCCTGAACCGCTCGGAACTCGGCGGTCTGAAAGCGTCATTTGAGCTGGAAGGATAATGCCCCGCACTGGAGCGGCCCGCTGAACGGATGCGGCGGCACGGCTACCCGGCACTCCTTTTCGCCATGTAGCGGGCCAGCGCGCGCTCACCGGCCGGGTCCACCTTGAGGCCGCATTTCGTGCGCCGCCACAGCACATCTTCTGTATCGCGGGCCCATTCCTCATCCACCAGCCAATCGACTTCGGCGCCATAGAGGCTGCCGCCGAAATGGGGTCCCAGGTCTTTTTCCGATTCAGCACTGCCGAGGATTTCGCGCACGGACGTTCCATGGCGGCGCGCCAGCGCGCGGACGAAGCCGGCGTCGAAGCCGCGAAATTCGCGCCTCAGATCACCGAGGAATTCTTCGAAATCCACGATCTCGCCACCGGGCAAAGGCCCCTCCTCGCTCCATGTTCCCCCAAGATCGGGGAAAGCCGGAACCAGGGCATTGACGACACGCTCGGCGATCTGCCGCGCGGTGGTCAGCTTGCCGCCGAAGATGGTGATCAGCGGCGCCCGCCCGCCCGGCCGGTCAATCTCAAGCACGTAACCGCGCGTGATCGACGCGGGGTCGCCATGCCCGTCATCCAGCAGCGGCCGGAGGCCGGCAAAGCTCCACACCGTATTGGCAGGCTTGATCCGCGTTTTGAAATACCGGTTGACCGCATCGCAGAGATACGCGGTTTCCGCCGCATCGATTGCGACCGGGCCCGGCGCGCCCTCATGCACAATCTCGGTTGTTCCGATCAGGGAATATTGCTCCTCAAAGGGTATGACAAAGACAATGCGGCCGTCATCGTTCTGGAGCAGGAGAGCGTGGTCGCCCTCGTGGAGCCGGGGGACGACAATATGGCTGCCCTTTATCAGGCGCAGATGCGCCTTTGAGACCCCGCCGGCGACGCCGGTCAGGACGTCATGGGCCCAGGGGCCGGCCGCATTGACCAGTGCCCGGGAGGCGATTTCGAACGTGGAGCCATCGCCGCGAGCGAGTGTCGCGCGCCAGAACCCCCCTTCGCGCTTGGCTTCGATGCAGCGTGTCCGGGGCATGACCTCAGCGCCCATGCGCGCCGCGTCACGCGCGGCCAGGACCACAAGGCGGGCATCGTCCGCCCAGCAGTCGGAATAGGCGAAGCCGCGTTTGATCTCCCCTTTCAATCCCTGCGCATAAGGCCCGGTGGTCAAGTCCACCACGGCGCTGCGCGGCTGTGTGTTGCTGCCGCTGAGATGGTCGTAGAGCCACAGGCCGATCCGCACCAGCCAGACCGGCCGGCTGCCTTTCACATGGGGCAGGATAAAACGCATGGGCCGGATAATGTGGCGCGCGTTGCGCAGCAGAATCTCCCGCTCGCGCAGCGATTCGCGCACCAGGGAAAAATCGTAATGCTCAAGGTAGCGCAGGCCCCCGTGGATCAGTTTGCTGGAAGCCGAGGACGTGCCGCTGGCCAGGTCACCCTTTTCCGCCAGCGCAACGGACAGACCGCGCCCGGCGGCGTCGCGCGCCACCATCGCGCCATTGATCCCTCCGCCAATGACAAGGATATCGTATGTCTGGTCCCGCACGTCACCCTTGCTGGATTTGCCGCCGCCACGCCTTTGATGCAAATTGCCGGGCCGCAAGGCGAACGTTAACGCAGGACGACAATTCGATGTCAACCAGGATGAGACCCCTGAGCGAGTTCCCCGCCCAAACCCGGCGCGGGGTCCGGTTTGTGCTGTTCGACATCGACGAGACCCTGACCACCGAAGGACGTCTCACCGCGCAGGCCTACGGAGCCCTTGAAGACTTGCAGAAGGCGGGCCTGTTGACCGTGCCCGTCACGGGCCGGCCGGCGGGCTGGTGCGACCATATTGCGCGGATGTGGCCGGTCGAGGGCGTCATCGGCGAGAATGGAGCGTTCTATTTCCGTTACGACCACGCGGCGCGGCGCATGATCTCCCACTATGCGGTAGACAGCGCCACGCGGGCCGCGAACCGGCTTCGCCTGGAGGAACTGGGCGCGCGCATTCTCGCCGAGGTTCCCGGGGCCGGGATATCCAGCGACCAGTTTTGCCGCGTCGCCGATCTGGCAATCGATTACCGCGAGGACGTACCGCCGCTTGGACCCGGCGAAGTCGCGCGCATCGTGGAGTTGTTCGAGGAGGCGGGCGCGCGCGCCAAGGTCAGCTCAATTCATGTCAATGGCTGGTTCGGCGGTTACGACAAGGTGACAATGACCAGAACCTTCCTCGCCCGGGAGTTTGCCATCGATCCGCAAAAGGACAACCCGGCAATTGTTTTTGCCGGCGATTCGCCCAACGACGCGCCGATGTTCGAATTTTTCGAGAACGCGGTCGGCGTCGCCAACCTGATGGAATTCCGCGATGCTCTGGAGACGGAGCCCGCCTATATCACAACCGCGCCGTCCGGCGCCGGATTTGCCGAGCTCGCCAGAGCCCTGCTTGATGTCCGCTAGGACGACAAATTACGTCGTCAACAGCACAACAAATATGTATCATAGATTTGCAGTATTGGACCCGTCTGATCCGGGCGGGTATAGAGAAAATGGCGGCCTTGCGCCCATATTCACCGCCGCGAACAAGTAACAAACGACAGGGAGGAAACTATGAGTTTATCTGTAAGAATGCACCGGTTCCGGTTCGCCAGTATCTTCCTGGCCGGCGCCATGGCATTCGCGGTTCCCGCCGCTGGCCAGGAGGCCGCCTGCAAAAACCGCGGCGATCTCGACAAACGCTTTTGCGACAATGATGGCGATCTGGTCGCCGACACGCCAACCGATCCGTCCAAATGGCTCAACCCGGACACGCTTATTTTCTCCTACACACCGGTCGAGGACCCGTCGGTCTACGAAAACGTGTTCACCGAATTCATGGCTTATCTCGGCAAAAAGACCGGCAAGAAGGTCAAATGGTACGGGGCCGATTCGTATGCATCGCAAGTCGAGGCCCTGCGCTCGGGCCGGCTGCATGTCGCCGGCATTTCGACCGGACCGACCGTGTTCGGCGTCAATCTGGCCGGCTATGTACCCATCGCCATGATGGCCAAATCGAACGGACGCTTCGGCTACAAACTCCAGCTCATTACCCAGAAGGACAGCGGCATAATGAAGGTGGCCGACCTCAAGGGTAAGCGCGTCGCGCATGTAACCCCGTCGTCCAATTCCGGCAACCAGGCGCCGCGGGCCCTGTTCAAGTCGATGGGCGTCGTTCCCGGCGTGGATTACAAGGTCACCTATTCCGGCAAGCACGACAACTCGATCATGGGCGTCGCGAACGGGGACTATGACGCCGCGCCCGTTGCTTCGAGCGTGCTCGACCGCATGGCGGAGAAGGGCGTCGTCGACCGGAGCAAGCTGCGCATTATCTGGGAATCCAAGCCCTTCCCGACGACCTCCTACGGCTATGCCTATAATCTGCACCCTGATCTGCAGAAGAAGGTGCGTGAGGCGTTCCTGACCTTCGACTGGAAGGGGACCGATCTTCTCAAGGAATTCGGCCGCAAGTCGGACCAGTTCATCGGGATCACCTACAAGGAACAGTGGGTGGATGTGCGCGCCATCCAGAAGGTCAATGGAACCCTCTATACCGACGAAGCCATGCGCGGCCTGAAGATCAAAAAGAAAAAGAAGAAAAAGAAGAGTTAGGCCGGCAACGCGACACCGTTCCGGCGGAGTGCGGGAATTCCCGCTCTCCGTTCTTTCTGGGCCGCAAACGGCGAACCGGAGCAGTCGCCGGCTCCGGCGCGGGGGAAAGTTTTCGTTTCCCTACCGCTACGCTATTTGAGGGGGTTGTATGCTTGCCATCAGTGAGCTCACCAAAACCTATGACACGGGAACGGCGGCGCTCCGCAATGTGTCAATTACCGTTGATGAGCCCCAGGTGGTCGCCATCATCGGTCCGTCGGGCGCGGGCAAAAGCACGCTTATCAGGTGCATCAACAGGCTCGTGGAGCCGACCTCCGGCAGCGTCGAGCTGAACGGTGAAAACCTGACCAAACTGGGCAGCCGCGATCTGCGCAGGGCGCGGCGCCATATCGGCATGATTTTCCAGGAATATAATCTGGTCGAGCGCCTGACCGTGATGGAGAATATCCTGTCGGGCCGTCTGGGCTATGTCAGTTTCTGGCGGGCCTTCCGCCGCAACTACCCGCCCGCCGACGTTGCGGCCGCTTTCTCGCTGCTTGAGCGGGTGGGGCTCGAGGGCTACCACAATACGCGCGCCGACTCGCTATCCGGCGGCCAGCGCCAGCGCGTCGGGATCGCCCGCGCCCTCATCCAGAGCCCCGATCTGCTGCTGGTCGACGAACCGACCGCCAGCCTCGATCCCAAGACCTCGCGCCAGGTGATGCGGATTCTGGTTGAACTTGCCCGGGAGCAGAAAACGCCGACCCTCATCAATATCCATGACGTTCAGCTGGCCAAGACCTTCGCCACCCGGGTAATTGGAATGCAGGAGGGCAGGATCGTATTCGATGGCAAGCCGGGGCAACTGACCGAAAAGGTTTTGACCGACATTTATGGCGAGGAAGACTGGAGCACCGAGGCGGCGCCCGTGACGGCGGCGGCTTCATGAGCTCCGCAACGCCAGCGCCCACCGCCAAATGGAGCCGCCCACCCATGATCGAGGCCACCTGGCTCCGGCATACCCTGCTGGTGCTGGGGCTGGCCTATCTGGTCTGGTCCCTGGGCTCCCTGGAAGTGGACTGGGAGCGGGTTTCGAAGGGTCTGCCGCGGGCAGGCGATATTGTTACACGGATGTTCCCGCCGGATTTCTCCCGCTGGGAGCTGTTGAGCAGAGGCGTCACCGAGAGCCTGGAGATGGCGCTCGCGGCAACCTTCGCCGGCATGATTCTGGCTGTCCCGCTTGGCCTGTGCGCCGCGCGCAACCTGGTGCCGATGCCGGTCTATCTTGTGGCGCGGGGCATCATCGTTGTCATGCGGACCCTGCACGAAGTCATCGTCGCAATCATTTTCGTAAAGATATTCGGCTTTGGACCGCTGGCCGGGGTTCTGACCCTGATTGTCTCCTCCATCACCTTTATCGCTAAAATGCTCGCCGAGGATATCGAGAATATGAGCCCCGGTCAGGTCGAGGCCATCCGGGCAACCGGAGCGGGGTTTGCCAAGATGCTCCTCTACGGCGTCGTTCCGCAAATTCTGCCGCGCTATCTCGGCGTGTCGATCTACCGGCTCGACGCCAACATACGCCAATCCACCATTGTCGGTATCGTCGGCGCCGGCGGCATCGGCCAGACCCTTTCGGCGTCCTTCTCGCGCTATGACTATGATTTTTCCCTGGCGATCCTGCTTGTCATTATCGCCCTGGTGTTCATCGGCGAATTCTTCAGCAGCTGGGCGCGGGGCAAACTGAGATGAGTGCGCCCGGCGCCCTCAGGGACCGCTATCCGCAAGTCTGGCGCAAATACACGCCCGGCCAGAGCGCCGTCAAATGGGCATGGTATGCCGGCGTGGTGTTCGTGGCCGTCTGGTCAGTCCGCAATCTCGACATCCCGTGGATTTATTTTCTGGATGCCGACGAGCAGTTCATGGACCTGGCCAGGCGGATGTTCCCGCCGGACTGGACTTATACCGATGCGGTGCTGAACCCGCTGATCGAAACCATCCATATCGCGACGCTCGGCACCATCGTGACCTTCTTCATCGCCTTCCCCGTCGCCTTTCTCGCCGCGCGCAACACCACGCCCAATGTTGCTGCCTGGCTGTTCGGGAAATTCATTCTGGTCTCGACACGCTCCATCAACACGATTGTGTGGGCGCTTATATTCGTCGCCATTTTCGGCCCCGGCCCGGTCGCGGGCATATGGGCCATCGCGTTCCGCTCCATCGGTTTTGTCGCCAAACTCATCGCCGAGGCCATCGAGGAAATCGACAATGGCCCCGTCGAGGCCATCGAGGCGACGGGCGCCTCGCGCCTGCAGGTCCTGCTGATGGGTGTTCTGCCGCAAGTGTTGCCGGTGGTCTACGGCACCGTGGTCTATCGATGGGACATCAATATCCGGGAGTCGACGGTGCTCGGTTTCGTCGGCGCCGGCGGGATCGGCATCGAGCTCTACTCGTCCATCAACCAGTTTGCCTGGAGTCAGGTCTCGCTGATGCTGGCGCTTATCATGGTTGTGGTGGTCATCAGCGAATTCGTTTCGGCCACCGTTCGCAGCCGGATTACCTGAGGCCGGGCGGCAAGGCCTGACGATTGCGCGGGCTCTCCCGCCCTTCATGGACCCTCGAACAGCCAAGTGACTTGAGCGGTGGTTGCGGGGGCAGGATTTGAACCTGCGGCCATCAGGTTATGAGTAGGGTTTTTCGTGTTTTTTTGTTTCCTCGTATTTTTGCCCGCCGTATTTTCGACTGTGACCTGCTGATCTGCCCCCCGAAAATGACCTCAGGCCGTGGGCCCGCACCGGTGCATTCCGCAGCGCCCCGATGCTGATCCGATTTCTGTCTCATCCTTCACTCCTGAATGGTGACGATGAGCCAAAAACACTCGCCTATTCAAACGCCTCAATTGGTCCAGTGGGCGCTGATGACGGACACTGTTGATAGCGGTGGGCATTGCGTTCATACTGAGCGTCAGTGACTTTGGTCCGGGCGATATCTATTCTCCATAGAACCCACAATCCTTTTGGACTCAAGATTTTCTGAAACCGTTCTGCTCATTTCGAAACCGGCTCAAATCAACTATAGTGAACCGTTCGAATTGGGAGATGTTTGTGAAGAAAAACCGTGAACAATAATGAGTAAAAAACGAAAGTCTCTGTGGGACGACGCAACATTGGAGAAATATCTGACTGCGGCGGAGCAACTCGCGCGGAAGTCCGCTTCTGAACAAAACGGCGAACAAATAGCGGAAAATCTGGAAAATTTATGGCCAAGACTGGAGGATGAAGAAAGGCATTTCATCGAATTTCTTTATTTGTCTGAAAAGCGTACGGCCGTCGCTCTCTACGAGGATGGGCTGTTCTCGGGTCTGATGTCAAAAGGCCTGTTACAGACGCCGCCAGGCGTTGGCACATTGTTCATGCAATACCTCCAGACAACCTACAGCGTTCCCGTTGCCGTATGGAATTTCCTGCATGACCGGCCGGACCTCTTTTTTTCTCATAACGAAAAAGGGAAGGGACGGCGATTGGAAGAACTCACCCGGCATTTCAAGGACCGGGTCGACGCGGTTCTACAGGGCCCGGCTCCTGAAACAGATGTTTAATTCCCTGCCTGGCAGGGATGATTTCCGATGACGGCCGTTTCCGAGCTGAGCGCCAATACGAAAGTGGCCCTGCTCTTGTGCGGGCGCTTTGGAACACAAGTTTCGCCGTTCAAACCTTTGACGCCAAGCGAGTTTCATAAATTGGACGGCGCCCTGGAAAGCTTGAATCTAACGCCGGGGGATCTGCTTGAGATGAAGCACACGGCTCTGGTGTCCCTATGCCGCGGCAAAGTGGAGATGTCGGCCCGTCTGGCCTCTCTTCTCGAGCGGACCAGGGAACTCGATGAAGCGTTTGCAGCCTGGTCCAGAGCCGGCATATGGGTGCTTGGGGAAAGAGACAAGGGTTACCCTTTGCGCCTCCAACAGCGATTGATTTCGGCGCGCCCTCCCCTCCTTTTCGGAGCAGGACCCGTGGAATATCTGGACCGGGGAGGTGTTTGCATTGTGGGGTCCCGGAACAGCTCGAAAACGGCCCTCCATTTCTCCGCCACGCTTGGTTGCAGATGCGCCCGCGAAGGCCTGACGGTCATTTCCAGCGACATGCGCGGAGTTGACCGCGAAGCTGTTTCATCTGCGCTGGACCGGTCGGGGCGTGTCGTAATCGTGCTATCAGACAGGCTTGAGAAAACAGTGGCCGCCAAGCGCTATCGCGATGCTCTCAGCGACGGGCTGCTGGCCATGGTGACCCCGTTCTCGCCGAATGTCGGTTTCTCCGTTGCCAACGCCATACGGGTCAACAGATACCAGTACGTCCTTTCGGATGTCGCAGTCATAGTAGAAACGCGGCGCAAGGGGGGCATTTGGTCCGGGGCGGACGAAAACAGAAACGAGGGATGGGTTCCCGCATTCGTGCGCTCGGAACAAACGATGTCACCTGGAAACCTCGCGCTTTTGCATCTTGGGCTTGCGCCCCTGACCCAGCAGGACATCAAGAACGTCGAAAGTCTCAATGATTTTTTTATCTCCCACGCGGTCTCTCACAAGGAAATAAAGGCTGGTGGCACGGCGAGCGACGGCAAGAAACGTGCGCCATTGAGTTTGTATTCTCTTTTCATGGCGGAATTTCGAACCATCGCGGTTTCAAGGCCCCAGAGCGAACGTGAAATTATGAAACATTTCGGTATCGGGCAGGTCCAGGCCGGAATATGGCTCAAACAGGCGGTGCGCGACGGGCAGGCGGAGAAGCTAGACGTTAAGGGCGGTGAGCCTGTCTGGATATCACGGCTAGGCGCCTGCTAGACCCTTTCTTTCTTATACGGAACCGGTTGCCGGATAAATGATACGCACAAACAAAGAGCTGGATCGCGGTCTTGATTCCATCAAAACATGAAGCGATCCGGGGTGTTTTCTAATATATTCCAGGCCCCCGGTTTCGCCGGCGTCACACAACGCCGGTTTCGCTGAAATTACAGGCATCGACAAATATATCCTGAAAATCCTGCCGGGTCGCCAGTGCAACATGCTCAATTCGCCCTGCGATGTCACAAGCGCGGCGGCGCTCGGTCTCTGACAAAAGCGCCAGTTCAGCGCCGAGATGGGCGGCATTGCCGACATAGGTTATTTTATCGAGAGGCAGGGGCGGCAACAGCCGGATACGAACAGCGCTCGCAGTGCTGACAAAATTGCCAAAACCGCCCGCCAGCATGAGTTCGGCGATGTCATCGTCCGCGACATTCATGATGTTTTGCAGCATCAGCACCCCGGAATAAATTGCGGCCTTCGCCAATTGCAGCTGCCGGATATCAATCTGGGTCAGAACGATGTCCTGGTCGCCTCCCGCATCCGCCGCCGGTACGATACAGAAGCCGCGCCAGCCGGACCCTTTGACAAATCGTTTGCGGAGGGCTTCGGGCAAGTCCTCCATATCCTTGTGCCGAAGGCGGCCCGCCGGGTTCATCAGTTTCGCATCCAGCATCTTGGCGGCGGCATCTATCAATCCGGACCCGCAAATTCCGACAGCCGGTGCGTCTCCAACGACCTTGCATTCGACATCGTCATCAATTGTCACACCTTCAATGGCGCCGATCGCCGCGCGCATCCCGTGCTCTATCTGCCCCCCTTCCAATGCCGGGCCCGCCGGGGCGGAACACGCCATGAGCCGGTCTCTGCCGCCCATGACGACTTCGCCATTGGTCCCGATATCGACCATCACGCGGGTCTCTTCGCTTTCGTAAATCCGCGTCGCCAGGACGGCCGCTATCGTGTCCGCACCGACAAAACCGGCTATGATCGGGAGCAGGCACACACTGGCCCTGGAGGCCCGTTTCAACGGAATATCCCGGGCCGGAACAACGATAGCCTCGCGCACCACCGGGGCATATGGCGCAAGCCCCACATAGCTGGTGTCGATGCCGAGAAAAATGTGGTGCATGCAGGTATTGCCGACGATGACGATCTTGTAGACATGGTCCGGGGATACGCCGGCCTTGTCACAGGCCTCGCCAATAAAATCATTGATCGCGTTGAGGACCCGGCCGCGCAGGATCGCCATCTTCTTGGCGTCGAACTGGGCGAAGGAAATACGTGACATCAGATCGCCGCCATAGGTGGCCTGGGGATTGATTCCGCCAACCGCGCTCAGTTGGGCGCCGCTGTTAAGATCAACAAGGCTTCCGACGATGCTGGTGGTGCCGATGTCGAAAGCCATTCCGTATGTTTGGTCCCTTGTGTCGCCGGCTTCGATATCGACGATCTGGCCGAGGAATGTCGTCAGCGTCGTCCCGTCCTTTCCCTTGCGCAAAACCTCCGGCACGCGGCGAAGCACGTCCAGCGAGGGCGTCAGACTGTTTCCGCCTTCGATCCCGGCGACGAGTTCCTCCAGATCGGAAGTCTGGTGGTTTTCATCCATCGGCGCTTCGGCCCGCACCAGATGTTTGTCGACCCCGGAATCGAGAGTGACATCCGCCAGTGCATCGCTTTGTCCGGCGGAAAGAATCTGGTGTCCGGTCTCCGTTTTGGGCGGGGCCGGCAGTATATCGCAGTCGGCGATCGCGTTCGTTTGGCAGGAAAGCCGGAAGCGTTCCCGCACCGCATCATGTCCAAGTTGAACCGTATCCTGGAGTGTCGCCGGCGGGATGTCGCCACTTAGCACCTTGACCCGGCAACTTCGGCATTTGCCGCGCCGCCCGCAGGTCGTCTCTATATCGACCCCGGCCTGCAAGGCAGCTTCCAGAATCGGGGTGCCGGCCGGGACGTCAATGCTCCGCCCGGCGCCATCTCGCCCGGAGGCGCGAAAAGATACTTTGACCGTCTGAGACATCTCGATGGACTCGCCAGGAAAAAATTTATTCCACTCCCCCGGAAATACCGCACATTTGGCAATCAGCGAAGATGCGTAATGTAATTCATACACATTTCATCGCGGCCCATAAGCGCCTCATTGGCCAGCTTGAATTCGATGAAACTCCGGGGCGGATTCAGAATCGGATCAATCATCAGCGTATCGCAACCGGCAATAATGGACTGGATGATGAATGCGTTGTTGATCACCCTGCGCCTGGGCAATCCGAATGAGGTATTGGAATGCCCGCCGAAGATATGGACCTGCGGAAATTCCTCGCGGATCATGCGCACCGCATCAAGGTAGTGCTTGGAGAACTCGGAACCCGCGCCGATGGGGAAAGCCAGGGGATCGAGGTAGCGATCACGCATGGGAATTCCGACTTTTTCCATCATGGCCATGATCTGCTGCAAATTGGTGACACGCTCTTCGGCGTTTGCGGGCATGGAGTCCCGGCCGCTGGCATTGGCGAAAAGAAGCGCGTCATGCTCCTTCGCCAAATCGATCAGCTGCGCGCGCCCCTCTTCGAGGTTTACCGAATTGATGGCAGGCCGGCTTTTCGATTTGTCGTAGGCCTCAAGCCCCGCGGCGATGGTGTTGGGGTCGGATGAATCGACGGACAGTGTCAGACCGGTGATATTCTGGGCGACCGGAATAATCCACTGCATCCATTCGTTCCGCTCGTCCGGATCGACGGAAATTTCATCGACGCAAATATCGATAATGGTCGCGCCGACTTCAACCTGGGCGCGGATGATCCAGCCGATGTAATCGAGGTCCTTGTTCCGCATCGCCTGGGCAACATGCGTAATCTGGGTTTTCCTGAGCTTGGCCGGATCGCTGGGGTAAAGCGCACTGACATCAAGGAAACGCTTCGTGCCATCCAGATCCTTATAGACAAGGGCCGCTTTGCCATCCTCCTGGACAATGCGCGGACTGGTCGCTTTCACCCGGCGTGTCGTGTTGAAATTCTCGCCAATGACTTCCAGAACCTTGTCACTCATTTCTCTTTCTCACTTCTGATTATGCCGGTCCTTGCAGACCGGTTTTCGTTGTTGGTTCAAGATTGCCGCAAGGGTGCCTTTTCTCGTAACAGTCCGTACAAGCCGGACCGCGACATCTTGGGAGACATGGCGCAACTCTCCAGCAGCGTGACGCCGAGTTTCTTCCTGTCGAAAAGGCCGAAGATCCCTTTCTGATCTTCCAGGTGCCATTCACATACGGTACGCCCCACGCGGAAGGAGTAGCCTGGGGACATTCTGCGGCCCAGCCGCAATCCATCGGTTGCCACCGCGCCACGCAAAAAGGTGGAAAACAGCTTCGTGAGCTGTTCTATCCCCAGCCAACCCGCGGTTTCGAGAAAAACAGCCTCAACCAGCTTGTCCGAGTTGGCCATATCGAGCGCAATTTCATCAAGTGCCGGCCCGAGAGTCATGACAAACACAGCAACTTCGTCGCATCCGGACATGTATTTTTCGAATGCCCTGCTATGAAATTCGCAACCCGTTGCAAGTATGAGGGTGTCGCCGGAGATGCCCTCCAAAGGCACGCGCCTGGAATGAACTGCCGGTTTGAACGCCTTTGCCGCCATAGCGGTCATCGCTTCGGCGATCGACAGGATTTCCGGATGAACGCGCGACAAATCCTTGTACTTCTGCATGCGCAGGACCTGTTCGACCCGAAGCTCGACCGCTTCTGGTTCAAACACGAAATCGCCGTCATTCAGAAGCTTTGCGGCGACTGAATGCTCCTGGCTGTCACAATGGGAATCACCGGCGCAAATCATAACTGGCCCACCCCAAAATATGCGGCAAATTTAATTAGGGAAAAGGGCTGGAGCGAATGATCGCCGTAGGAACGGAGCCCAACTGAATGTGCCTCAGAAAACCATGTACAGGTTTGAAGGCAGGGTGAAACTTCGCAAATCAGCGGTGGTGCGTCAAGGTGGACCCGGAGCAATATCGCATTGACGGGTCCTGACCCCGGCCAATAACGGTACTGAAATCTTCGATCTCCCGAGCATGAACGTGTATGATCCCGGCAGCGAGAACCGAGGCCCTGCAAGCTGAAGCCGGTCGCGCCGGGCCGGGCATATTTCCATCCGTGCAAGTGCCGGTTGCCAGCGGGTTGAGACTGATTGGCGGGCCGCGCATCCGAATGCCGTTCCAAATGAGAAAATGGCGGTTTAAATGACCATAAACGAAGGGTCTGCCGCTCCAGGCAGGTGTCTGGTTCTCGCCTGGATCACCTGGAGCCTGGGCGCGCTATTTTACTTTCACGCGTTCTTCCAGAGAGTCGCGCCGGGCGTCATGGTCGGCGAACTGATGCAGGATCTGGATCTTTCGGCGGCTGCACTGGGAAATCTCTCGGCACTGTATTTCTGGGGCTATGGCGTTGCCCAGCTGCCGACAGGGTTGCTTGCGGATCGCTGGGGGCCGCGCCGCGTCTTGTCCAGCGCGGCTCTCATTTGCGGTTTTGGCGGCTTGCTGTTTGCATTCGCCGAAAGCAGCGTTACCGCCTCGCTGGGCCGGCTGATTGTCGGTTTTGGCGCGGGGTTTGGCTTCATCACAACGCTGAAAATAATTACAGTGTGGTTTCCACCCCGCCGTTTCGCCTTGCTTAGCGGACTGACGCTGATGGTGGGTACGGTTGGCGGTATTGCGGGCCAGGCGCCTCTGGCATGGGCTGTCGAAGGGTTCGGGTGGCGCGGCGCAATGACCGGCACCGCGGCTTTTGTATTACTGCTGGGGTGCGCAGTATGGTTCAGTGTTCGCGACCATCCCGACGCAGCAGGAAGTCAAGAAATTGATGAGACCCCGCACCTGTTTCGCGACATCGGTCAACTTCTTCGTCAGAGCCAGACATGGATAATTGCCGCCGCCGGCTTTGCATCGGTCGGTTCATTGTTCGCATTCGGGGCGCTGTGGGGCGTGCCGTATTTGATGGAAGTCCGGGATTTCTCACGTCCCGCCGCCGCCGCGTCAATGTCCATGATGTTGTTTGGCTGGGCCTTGGGCGCACCCTTGATCGGCTGGATTTCCGATCATCTGGCGCGGCGGAAAATCCCCTTTGCCATTAGCGCCACAGGCGCTTTCATCTCCATTTTCCTGCTTCTCTATATTCCAGACCTTTCCCTTTGGATGATCGACGCGTTGTTGTTTATCAATGGCGCTTGCTCCGCCGGTCTGGTGGTCGCCTTTGCATTGGTGCGTGAAAACAGCAAGGCGCACATTGCGGGTTCCGCCATGGCTTTCCTCAACATCGGTGTGATCAGCTCCGGCGCCATTCTGCAACCGCTTATCGGGTGGCTCCTGGACCTAAACTGGGACGGCGGGTTTGAGGCCGGGAGGCGGCTGTATTCGCCGGAGGCCTATGAAAATGCGCTATGGGTTCTTCCGGCCTGTGCGGGACTTGCGGTTGTTTTGACCCTGTTTGTGCGCGAGCCGCGCAAAAGTGGTTGAGGAGAAAACCGCGCACAAAATCGCAGGGACCGGGAAACCGAGAGCCGGATTCCGGTCACCCGGCTTTGGTTCCCACCGCCACCGTGCGGCCCTGAAGAACGCCCGATTCATGAACCACCTCGGAGACCAGCTCCTCCTGGCGGTAGGCCATCACATGGACGCCTGAAATGCCGGGCATTTCCTTGATCTGCTGCATGATCTCGATACAGATTTTCTTGCTCTCCAGGCGCTGATCGCGCGCACCCTCGATGCGCGCGATGACCGCATCGGGGATATGGATGCCGGGAACGTTGGTGCGGATCCAGCGCGCCGCCTTGGCCGACGCCAGCGGACCGACGCCGATCAGGATGAAACACTTTTCATGCAGGCCCATATCCGTGACCTGGCTCATGTATTTCTTGAGCATCGGGATATCGAAGCAATACTGGCTTTGAACGAACTGAGCGCCGGCCTCGATTTTTTTCGCCAGACGCAGCGGCCTGAAGTCATAGGGCGGCGCGAACGGGTTGATGGCGGCTCCGAGGAACAGGTGCGGGCGATAGGTGATCTTGCGCCCTGACAGAAACTTGCCTTCGTCGCGCATAACCCGGATGGTTTCCAGCAGCGACATGCAATCGAGATCAAATACCGGCTTGGCGCCCGGCTGGTCGCCCGATTCCACGCCGTCGCCGGTGAGACACAGAATATTGCTGACCCCCATCGCGGCGGCGCCAAGGACGTCGCCCTGAATGGCGATCCGGTTGCGGTCGCGGCAGCTGATTTGCATGATGGGCGCGTAACCTCTCCGGGTCAGAAGGGCGCAGATGCCGACGCTTGACATGTGACAGTTTGCGCCGGACCCATCGGTGGCGTTGATGCCGTCAACCCATCCGTCGAAGATCGCGCCGCGCTCGAAGACCTCGTTGGGATCGGCTGAATCGGGAGGACTGAGTTCGGCCGTAACCGCGAACTCGCCGCGCCGGAGAATTCGCTCCAGGCGCCCACGCGATGTGTGGCCGGGACGCGTCTCCTCAAAATCCTTGAAATCCAGGCCGCTGTTATTCATTGCTCCTGCTCTTTTGCCGCCTGACGGGCGGCATCGCGCTCGGCGGCCGTCCTGGCGGTGACACTCAGCCACGCGGATGTGCCGCGCAGGCTGAAATCGACCGGCCCCTGCACGATATGGATATTGCCGCCGGCCTGCATCAGCCGGCTGCCCTTCCAGGCCTCGACCCAGACGCAGGGCATGTCGGGCTCGATCTCGCAATTGCCGTCGGCGCGCACTCCGCCGCATGGACCGTTGCGTAACCCCTTGGGGCAGTTCATCGGGCACGACATGCCGGTCTCGGAGAGCGTGCACTGACCGCACATGCGGCAATCGAACATGAAGCCCTTGACCGCCTTTTCGGCAAACACGATCGGCCGTTCGACCCTCGAATATCCGATCAGGTTCCAGAGCCAGTGCAGCTTCAGAAAGACCTCCGCAAATATATTGTAGACCTTCTCGAGCAGACCGGCATGACGCACCGACCAGCGGCGCAGGGTATAGCGGGACCCGGTCCGCCGCACATGGCTGGCGCCGGCCGGCACATAAGATGTCAGGGGCGCGGTCTTATTCTTCATTTTCCCGACCGCCACCGGCAATCAGGCGTTTGAGTCGAGGACCGTCATAGTCGGCCTCGATTCGAGCCCTGGCCTTGTCCGCTTCATTCTCACAATCGTCATCACACGGCTCCGGGCCGGCGCGACGCCAGTCGGCGAGATATTCTTCCGTCCCTTGAGCCCCCGCGCGCATGGCCACCATGTCGATGGCTTCCTGAAACCGGTCCGTGAGCTGGCGTTTGGCGGATCCGGTCTGCGACCTGACAATGATCTGAGCCGGAATGTCACGCCAATAGACAACCGTTAATTGGGCCATCGGGAACTCCACTTGATGTTGGTCGGCGCGCAGTCGAACCGGATTGCCGGTTCATGCGGCGCCAAGTGTTGTCGACGTAATTGCCGTCGAAAATTCCTCATCCGTGGCATCGCCGCCGACTCCGTATATTCCTCTTGCTGTTTTCTCGGTTAATTTCTTAGGCAACCCGTCGAAAACGATCGTGCCCTCTTTCATTCCGATGATCCGGTCGCAATACATCTTGGCGGTGTCGAGCGTATGAAGATTGGCGATCACCGTAATGCCCTGGTCCTTGTTGATGGCGCGAAGTGCGTCCATCACGATTTGCGCATTGCGCGGATCAAGCGAGGAAATCGGCTCGTCGGCGAGAATAATTTTCGGTTCCTGCACCAGGGCTCTGGCGATTGCCACGCGCTGTTGTTGACCGCCCGAGAGCGTATCAGCCCGCTGCAGGCACTGTTCGCTGACTCCAAGCTGATCGAGCGCGCGGACCGCCATGGCGCGTTCCGAGGCCGAAAACCGGTTGAACAGAGTTGAAATGGTCCCGTTATAATTTATGCGCCCAATGAGAACGTTTGTGATGACGTTGAGACGCGGAACCAGGTTGAACTGTTGAAATATCATCGCGCAATGGGCCCGCCATTCAAGCAATGCCCGGCCCTTGAGCCGATCGACCTTGACGGAGGTCTCGCCATTCTTGAATACGATGCTCCCCTCGGTAATATCGTGAAGCCGGTTAATGCTTCTCAGCAGGGTCGATTTTCCCGCGCCGGAGCGCCCGATAATCCCAAGCATCTGGCCTGTAGGGACCTTGATGCTGACATCGTTGACGGCAGCGTAGTCGCCGAATTTCTTGGTGACATGGTCAAGTTTCAACATCTTCCGACTTTTGCTCCCAACCCGCAGATTATTATTGTTTTCAACATGTCCCGGCCCCCGCCATCACACATCATCACTGTCCACCACCGGCCCGCTCACCCGGTCCCTGTCGCCAAAAATGAACCGCTCCCGGATAAACTTCGACAAATAGTCTATCGCGTAGACGGTTATGACGATCAGGATAATGATGAGATTTGCCTCCTGCCATTCATAGGCACGAAGGCGGTCACTCAGGAGAAAACCGATTCCGCCTGCCCCAACGATACCAAGGATGGAAGCCGAGCGGGTATTGTGCTCGAACATATAGAGGGTGTTCGACAGAATGACGGGCAACACCTGAGGCATGACACCGAAGCGTATCACCTGCAACCGGCTTCCACCCGCCGCCCGAATACCCTCCACCTGCTTGGTGTCCAGGTTTTCAATGGTCTCGGAATAGAGCTTGATGAAGGTGCCGGTTTCAACGATGGCAATGGCCATAATCCCGGCCATCGGCCCCAGACCGATCGCACGGACGAATATCAAGGCCCAGATCAAATAGTCAAATCCGCGCAACAAATCCGCGAAACGGCGAAAGCCAAATTGCACGGGGCGCACGGGCATCATGTTCCTGGAAGCAAAAAAACTCAGTGGAAGGCCAACAATTGCGCCGAACACGGTGCCCAGAAAAGCCATGGCCAGGGTTTCCGCGATCGCCTTGCCAAACAACGGCAATTGCGCAAAACCGGTGGGCGGAAACATCTGGGTGGCGATGATGTTTCCGAGCGTTCCCAGCCCAAAAACGAAATCGTAGGAAAAGAAGTTGAACCGGTAAAGACAGTATATCGTCAACAGGCTGAAACCACCCCACAACAGATATGAAACCGCCAGTTCCCCGGGACTTTTCGAAAAGACACGCGGAAACCGGCTCCTCTCGAGGCTGATATCCTGTTCCGTGATCTGATTCAGCTTTAACGACATTATCGTTCCCTCATTCCTCAGCGCTTGAGAGCTTCCTTGCCGACGAGGTAGTGGCGCAGTTTCTCGCTGGCAATATCGATCAGCATGATCGTGCTGACGACGATCAAGAGAATGGCCCCGACATCCGGAAATTCCAGAAGCTGGATGGCAATGAACAGGTCATGACCGATTCCGCCCGCGCCGACAAAACCGACGATTGTCGCGCTGCGAACATTGAGTTCAATCCGCCAGAATGTATAGGACACGAAGTTTGGCATTACCTGCGGCAGAACCGCGTACCGGATTTCCTGAACCCAGTTTCCACCTGTGGCGCGCACGCCTTCGATGGGATGCTGGCTGATATTCTCGTTGACTTCGGCGAAGAGTTTTCCTTGCGCTCCGATGGTGTGAATCAGGATCGCCAGAACCCCGGCCATCGGCCCAACACCAAAGGTGATCACGAATATCAACGCCCATACGACATCGGGAACCGTGCGGGCGATCTCCAGAATACGGCGGGTGATCCAGTAGGTAGCATAATGTTTGACAAGGTTGCGCGCCGCGAAAAAACTCAACCCTCCACCTACAAGGGTTCCAAGCAGCGTGGCGAGGAACGCCATCAAAAGTGTGTTGAGCAGGTTTTCCATCCACACCCCGATGTTCCAGTACCAATCCAGGACATCGAGCGCGAATTCATCATAGGTAATGGGGGGAATCAGCCGGAACAGAAAGTCGCGAGTCCGCGGGAATCCGCCGATCAGCGTGACAATATCAAACTCGGTGGAAACAACCGAAAGCACGAAGCACAACGCGAACACCACCAGAAAAATGATGTTGAACGTTCGTTTGTTGCGCTGGTACGCAACATACGCGGACTCAAAATTCCTGACCGCGTCATCCGACCCTTGCGTTGTCGCCTGGATTGACATCATCTCTCTGCCGAGTGGTTCATATTATAGCGAAAACGAGGGTCCACCGGTACATTCTGGTTAAAGGTCCGGCGGGGAAACAAACTGCTCCCCCGCCGGACCGGGTTGCCTGTTTTATTTCTTTTTCGTTCTCTTCCGCTTCTTGGCCGCACTAGCTTCCTTTGCGGCTTCGCAGAACAGCTCGTAGTTTTCGTGGTACACGGGAACCAGACCGTTGGTCTTGCCCTGAGCGATCGCTTCGGCCAGCTTTATGTCTTTGTCCTTGAGGCGAACGAACAATTTCGCAAGATCGACACGCATCGCAAGCGGCAGATCCTTACGAATGACGATCGGCGGCGACGGCAGCGGATTCGATGTCCAGACCACCCGGATCTGATCCCGCTTCAGGAGCCCCTTGTCGATCATCTTACGAATGTTGCCGATGTTGTCGTTCTTCGAGGTCCAGGTGAAGGCGCCGTCATAGGTGCCCCTCAGCACGCCCATGACACTCTGAGGGTGACCGCCGGACAGAGGAGATTTGAAGTACTGGTCAATGGGTGTGCCCTTTTTCTTGAATTCGAGCGTTGGCACGATGTAGCCGGAGCCCGAAAGCGGGTCCGTGCGTGCAACCGTTTTACCCTTCAGATCCTCGGCCGACTTGTAGGGGCTGTCGGACTTGACGACGAGCACAGAGACATATCCCATCGATCCGTCCAGTTCCTGGGCGGCAACCAATGGCTCGACCATGCCCTTGCTGTCTTCCCAGGTTTGGCAGTAGCTCTTGCCACTCAGCCAAGCGATATCGATCTGGTTGGCAATCATCGCATTCATGACGCCGGAATAATTCGACGCCTGAAAGAGTTTCCATTTTACGCCGGTTTCCTTCTCGGCGTGCGCCAGGAAATCGTCCATGGAGCTGGTTGTCTGGGTCTGGGTCTCAACGGGAATGATCCCGTATTTGATGAGGGGATAGTCCTTCTGCCAACCCCCGATAAATTTGTCTGCCATGACTGCCGTCGAAGATAGCGTCATGGCGCCGGCTATGAGCACGCCGGACAAGAATGTGCTTCTAATGGACATTTTGAAACCTCCCTGTTTGTAGTCGTCTTCTCCTCTGATATTGCCAACCGGTTTGTTTACCCCGGTTCACCTAGTGACAACGAGCAGAGTCCTGGTTTGTTTGTTTTATTTGCTCCGCCAGATCACTAACCCTGGACCGTTTCTGATATTTTTTCCTTATCAGCGACGACCAATTTCTTGCAAAGCTCCACCGCAATCGGCGCATTGTCGCCATAGCCGGTGGCGCCAACGCTGTTTGCAAAATCCTGTGAAACCGGAGCCCCGCCGACAATTACAGGGATATCCAGGCCCGCTTCCGCGATCGCCTCGATGGTCAGTTTCATGAATGGCATGGTCGTCGTCAGCAGGGCCGACAGTCCAATCACGTCGGCATTGACCTCTTTCGCCGTCTCGATGATGGCCTCGGCCTTGGTGTTGACGCCCAGATCAATCACCTTGAACCCGGCCCCTTCCAGCATCATGCCGACAAGATTCTTGCCGATATCGTGCAGATCGCCGAACACCGTCGCCATGACGACAATTCCCTTCGGCTTCGTCTGGGTCTTGATCAGGATGGGTTTCAGTACCGCGAGCCCGGCTTTCATGGCGCGTGCCGCCATAAGCATTTCGGGCACGAACAGCTCGCCGGAAGCGAAAAGATCGCCGATCTCGCCCATCGGCGGGATGAGCCCTTCATCAAGAATGTCCAGAGCCTCCTCGCCTTGATCGAGGGCTTTCGAAACCAGCTCGGGGCACAGCTTATCGTCAAACTCCATGACGCAATTGTAGATTTCCTGAAATATCTGTTTGCGGTCCACATCCTGTTCATCGCCGGCATCGGTGGACTTGGCGCCGATGCCCATAAATCCCTTGCCACCGGCAATCTCCGGGGCGATGCCGTCGGGCCCGCTTTCGACTTGCCCGCCATAGGGGCGCTCGCCCGCATTGAAGCTGTTGACCGCATCTATCGCCGCGCGGACATTTTCAACCGGTGTCTGGGCGCTGAAACTGCACAGATAGAGGAAGAATTTCTTGCCATGGGGGCCGCGGCTGCCGACCTCCATATATTCGTGAATACGCTGGGTGATCTGCTCACGCGTTCCCATCTGGAGCAGAAGCGTTCCGACGCCAAAACTCAGGGCACATTCCCGGCTATCCGCAAATGCCCGTGCACGTTCGGTTCCCACGCGGAAACAATCCGGATCCTGAATCTTCAGATATTGCGGCGTCACTTCCAGTTTGACGTCCCAGTATTTCTCGATGTCCTTGGCGAAGGAGTCCCCCCACCAATTGTCGGAGCGCACACCGGGCCTGTCTCCGCAAAGTTTGCGTAGTTTGGCGAGATAGGGAAGCGAGAATTCTTCGAGAATATCCTCGGTGATAAAGGGCAGCGATCCGACCGCATCCTTGCCGTTGGCGATTGTCGAGCCCGGCACCTTCTCGAAATAGGTGTTGATGTATGGGGCAAGAACTTCCTCGACCAGGAAATCCATCAGCTTGTGCACGAATTTCGGGTTCTCGTTCATCGCCAGGATGAGGTTCTCGAACTGCATCACCTGCGCGGCCAGATTGATCGGCGAACAATAGTGGATGTAGTGGGTGTATCCGGTCAGCTCCCGGCAAATTTGCAGGACTTCCAGAACCCACGGCATACGTCCCGTTTTCAGGGGATCGGGCGCCTTGGCGCGGGCCAGATCCTTTTCGTTGGCGATAATGACCTTGGTGTTGTTGAGGGCGGGGTAGAGCTCGTCGAACCAGGCCATTTCGCCGCCCAGCGCTTCCGCCTCAACCGAATAGACGTCCCAGACCATATCTGGGACGTGGTAGCCCATCTCATGTTGAACGCTCAGGGAGCCGCGGACGAAAAGTTCGGGGTCTCTGAAAAAATCATGCCCGTTGTGGCCGCCATACTTCATACAGAACTCGGCCATCTGTGTCGTGACGGGCACAAAGTCGGCCTCGCCTCCGTCAATGATGGCCTTGTATTGCTTCAGACCCTCGCCAAAATCATATTCGTAGTCAGACATGTTCAAACCCTTCTTCCGGGAATTCTCGCCTTGAGCTCGCGCGATAACACGACGCCGGGCAAGTTGCGGACCCGCAATTCAAATCGGAACAATCTTGATGAAGTGACCACGGCCAGCCCCCAAAGTTCCGAAAAGAAACCTGTCTAAGAAAGACAAAGGGCTGGGGCGAGAGGTCGCCATAAAGAGCCCACTCAGCTCATTATTTAACGTGGTAGCGAGCGCATTTGAAAAAAACCACGCCGGAATATCTCGCATTCCGGACGCCTACGGTCTCAATTTAACATCACGCCGTCAAGGAAAATTGCTCGACCGTGCTCATTCCGTCCAAAGTTTGCCGCCAAACTGTGCGAGAAGACAGTGACGTTTTCCTCTCCCGCACACCTCAAATCAGCGCCGCGATCGCCTCTGGAAATGTCTCACCCAAATCTTTCAACTTGCGTGGGCCGAAGCCATTGAAGACCTGCCCCCCGAAAATGACCGCAGGCCGTGGTCGAGCGTTCGGGGCAATTCAAGACGAGCAGCCACTTGGCGATGGCCTCTTGACAGGAGCGATGGAGATTGCACGGAAACTGAATTGAAAAACAAAGGAAGACTCCTGGAACCGCCGGCGCGTCCATCACATGGCGGAGCCAGGTAACTTACCAATTCATCGGATCAAGGGCTCGGACATTTGCGCGCGGAGCTCAGCGCCACAGGCATTCTTTGAACGGCTTGACGGGCCATTTCTCAAATGAGAACAACCGAGCAAAAACAGCCTGCTCAGGCGCCAGGGAACCCGTGGAAAGTGGAAAAAGGTCGAAATCAATATGAAATTGCTGGTAACACATTGAAAAATAAAAGAATTTGTGAAAACACCATGTGCCAGCCTGAAATTGGCGGCAAGACATGAAAATGCCCCCGAAAACACTAAAGTTATCAGAGGCTTAATTTTGGTTGCGGGGGTAGGATTTGAACCTACGACCTTCAGGTTATGAGCCTGACGAGCTACCGGACTGCTCCACCCCGCGCCAAGAAATTGTGCGTCTTGAGGGGGTACTCCTAGGCCATGCGCAACGGCGCGTCAATCACCCCCCGGCCGGTTCGTTTCCCCGGGCCGCGGGGGGCGCGCTATCTGGCTCCCAAACGCCGGTGGTAGGAGAAACCGACCGGCGCCTGGTGGGTCCATAAATCGGTTTCCAGCAGGCCGCCGCCATTCAGATCGGCCCTGTTCGAACTGAAGTTCAGTTTGTATTCGGTGAAGGCTGAAAACGTCCCGCCGCGCGACGCCCGCCACTCGATCCCCCCGAGCGCCTGGAATGTAAGCCCGGTAACCTGGTGCACGAAGGTCCGGGTTTCTTTTTCAGCGCCCGCGCGGCGAAATTCAACATGGGGAACAGAAAGCCCGATGCCGATACCGGCATAGGGCGCCATGCGCTCATGAAGCCAATTTGCCCGGTAAAGCGCATTCAGCGTAAAGAAATTGAGCCCGTGGGTGAATTCCAGTCTGCGGAAGGTTTTGGAGAAGGGTTCCCTGGGGGGGACCTCCTGCCCGTCGCGGCTGCCCGACTGTGTCATCTCCTGGGTTTTTACCGCGGATGCCTTGGCGTGTGAATAATCGAACATGAAGCCGACACTGGCAAGCCTGGGGTTCCACCAGGTGACGCGCACGCCCCAATAGGGCTCGGTTTTGAAGGATTCCCCCTTCCACTTCACATCCATGAAGGTCATATCCGTGCCGCCTGGCTGCGTGAAACGCAGCTTGCTCGGCCGGGTATTATTGTAGCCGCCATAGGCGCCGATCTGGATTTCATGACCGGCGGCGGCGCTCTGTCCGTCTTTGGCGCCTGACGCCGCACCGCCATCGGGGCCAGAAACCTGCGCAAAGGGGAGAACGCCCGCCAGACCGGCCGCCATCGCCAGTTTTGAAACAGCCTCCAGCACGCTCAGAATCTGGGCCAGAGGCCAGAGCACGCCGAGCAGAGCCACATAGGCAAACAAAGCCAGGAATCCGCTTGCCAGGAGCCCGTGAATGGCCGTGAAGGGCCGCATCAATTCGGGCGAAAGGTCAGGCTGGGTAAAGAGAAGTGTCGCGCCCAGCGCCGCGACCGCGCTCATTGCGAGCGCGGCGTTGACAACCGGCGCACGCCCGGCCCGCATATGCCACCGCGATGTCCAGGGTGAAGATTGAGTCATGTGGTGATCCCCGTACTTGCAGGCCCCGGGGCCGGAACCGGCATATTTATTTTGCCGCCGCGCCCTGACGCCACGGCGTGAAATAACCGCCTATGTTGAACTGATGCACCAGAATATTGGCTTTCAGCGTGCCCCCATTGTGCAGCTTCACGTCATTTGTGGTGTAGGTGAGCTTGTATTCGGTAAAGGCCGATATGCGGTCCGATTTGAACACCCTCCACTCGATACCGCCGAACAGCTGAAAAGCGGTGCCAGTCATCTGTGCCTCGAGAACCTGTTCACTGCGTGGCCGTCCGTGAACCCTCACATGCACATAGGGAACCGAGAACCCGATGCCGAGGCCGGCATAGGGGACAATGCGCCGGTTGAGACCCGCCGCGCGAATGACTCCATTGAGGGTCAGGAAATTGAGCCCGTGGGTGAATTCCAGCTTGCGGAATGTCGCGCTGAAGGGTTCAACCGGTGGCACCTCCCTGCCGTTTCGCCTGCCTGTCTGCGAAACGATCTGGGTGCGGATGGCGGTGGCCTTGGCATGGGTATAATCGACCATGACGCCAAGCGCGGGGAATTTCGAATTCCAGTCGATGCCCCGGCCGCCGTAATAGGGCGAGGGCTTGAAGGATTCACTTTTCCATTCGACATCCTTCAGCGTGATATCCGTGCCGCCGGGCGCCTTCATGGTGACGTCCGAGGGTGGCGAGAAACTCTTTCCTATATACAGACCAACCTGCATTTCGGGGCGCGCAATGGGCAAGGCATCGCCCGAAGCCGGCCTGGCGGCAGGCGCCTCCACGCTCTGGGCAAAGGGCAGCATGCCCGCCAACGCTCCACCAAGGGCCAGACGCGGCGCAAACTCCGCCAGCGCCAGGAGCGCCGTCGCGATGCCGGAGAACGCGCTGAGCCCCGCATAGAGCAATCCTGTCAGGAGGCTGGCGCCAAAGATCACATGGACTGCCTCCAGGCGGTTCAGGAGCGCCGAAACGGCGGCCCAGTCCTGAGCGGCGCTCCACGCCAGTGCGGCGGTGAGAGCGGCGGCGAATGCGCCGCCCGCAAGCCGGCGCGCCCTTTGGGCCACAACGCCATACGGCGCGCGAACAGGCGCGCGCCAGCCAGAAAACGGTATTCTCGCCAGACCCATTTCACCTCGCGGCCGCTGGTGCGGCCTTCCCCCGTCGCGCCGATGACAAACAGCGGCGAGCTATAACACACCCAATTGCGCCTTGAACAGATTTGCCGCCCGAAGCGCGGGTGATGCCTATTGTCGCGGATTGCCTCCCGCCCGAACCGCGGGTGATGCCTATTGTCGCGGATTGCCTCCCGGCCGCACCCGCCGCAACAGGCTCTCCGACAGGACCTGCGCTTTTTCGCGCAGGGCGCCGCTCCCGGCGCGCAAAAACGTGCGCCCGCGCAGACGCACATCGCCGATGCTATCCTTCCTGAACAACCAGGTCCGCCGCGCGAGGCGATCGCGCAGGAAATAGGCGAATGCCAGTCCAAGCGCGAAGCCGGCGACGGTGTCCGAGAAATAATGCGCGCCTATCAAAAACCGGGTCGCAGCTATCCAGGCCCCGGCAATAATCACAGGCACACGGGCACAGGGCCAGATGATCGCGAGCACGCCCGCGAGTGCGCCAATGGATGTGGCGTGGCCGGAGGGAAAGGCGGCGAAATTATAGTCGAATGTGAAGGGCTGGAACGCGAACGAACCCAGCTCATCGAACAATTTGGGGCGCGCGCGCCCGATGATGTTCTTGGTCAGGCTCGCGGTAAGCCCCGCAAGCGCCACTGCCGTAAACAGAAACACCAGCAGCTTCGCGGCATAGCCATAGATCACTTCGCGCCGGAGGCTGCGCGCGCGCGCGCGCAACCCCGCAAACAGGACGATTCCCGCGCCCGAGGGAAGGAGAATCCATTCGGTTTTGCCAATATCCGTAAGCAGCCGGAAGAACCGGCGCACTTCGGGATCAAGCGCGCGCGCCGCCGTCAGGACAAGCGGGTCCAGAACAAGGAATGCGCCGGCCACCGCCGACAGGGCGGCCAGAGCCTTTTCAAAATTGCTGAAACCGGTTCTCATTGAAAATGATCTGGACGAAGATCCCGTATCCTATTCGGGCTTCACCGCCGCGCTTGTCAGCTTGTCCAGAGCGCCCGTCATTTTCTTGAAAACCTCATCGCGTCCGCTTATGCCGTGGCGCGCCTTGAGGGTATCGGGCTTGGTATAACCCAGCCAGACCTTCCCCGCATCATCGCGCCAGGCAAGCGCCTTGAGCGGCAAATCGACACCGATTTCTCGTTTTGCCTGCATCAGCGGCGTGCCGAGCTTGGGGTTGCCGAAAATCAGCAACTCGGTCGGCTTGAGGTCCAGGCCCGCGGATTTCGCGCCCGCGCCATGGTTGACCCGGGCAAAGATCGTGAGGCCTTTTTTCTGCATGATCGTGGTCAGCCGGTCGAGGGTCTCGGAGACCGAATAGGGGCTTTGTTTCACGACCATCGGCGCGCCGGCCTGCGCGGGCACGAGAAACAGTAGCGAAACAGCAGCCAGGAGTATGATACGCATGAAGGAACCTTTCTGATTTTCGTAATATTTTCCGGCGGAGAACCCCCTCGCCGGTGGTGAAATTATCAGGTAACAGCATTGATATTGTGGCGCCGGAAGGCAAGACCATTATTATGCTGTAGATCAATTTCTGGCGATTTCGATGGAGCGGCCCCCTTGCCCGCAAGCGTCCTGATAGACAATGCACGCGACAGGCCCGGCCGGGCCGCACTCTACGAGTCCCCGCGCGAAGTCATCCGCGCCGATGCGCCCGGCGAGGTCGCGGGCGCGCTCGCGGCACTGGAAGAAGCCCGCAAATCCGGCGCGTATCTGGCCGGGTATTTCTCTTATGAAATGGGTTATGCACTGGCGCCGCGCTTTGCGCAAATGATGCCCGGGGGCCGGCGCGTGCCTCTGCTGTGGTTCGGCGTCTTCGGCCCGCCCCGCGTCCTTGAGGGGGACGCGATAGAAGCCTATCTGAATGCCTCCGCGACAGGGCCCTATCGTCTGTCGGACCCGGCGCTCACGATGAGCGCGCGGAGTTATGCCACGCACTTCGAGCGGGTAAAGGAATATATTTCCGCGGGCGATATCTATCAGCTCAATCTGACCCTCAAGGGCCGGTTCTCGGTCGAGGGCGATCCGGTCGCGCTGTACCGGGATTTGCGGCGCAAGCAGCCGGTTTCCTATGGCGCGCTGCTGCGGTGCGATGAATTCACGGTGATTTCAGCCTCGCCGGAGCTGTTTTTGAGGGTCGAAGGCGGCCATGCGGTAACGCGGCCCATGAAGGGAACCGCCGCCAGGGGTCTCACCCTCGATCAGGATAACGAGATCGGCCAATGGCTGGCCGGCGATCTGAAAAGCCGCGCGGAAAACCTGATGATCGTGGATTTGATGCGCAACGATCTGGGGCGCGTGGCGCGGACAGGCTCGGTACGGGTCAGCGATCTCTTCACAATCGAAACCTATGAGACACTGCACCAGATGACGTCTGGCGTCGAGGCGCGGCTCATCCCGGACATGGATATCGCTACCCTGCTGGCGAACATCTTCCCGCCAGGCTCCATCACCGGCGCGCCCAAGGTCCGGGCCATGGAGATCATTCGCGAACTCGAGTCCGAGCCGCGCGGCGTCTATACCGGGGCGCTTGGCACCATTTCGCCCGATGGCGACGCACAATTCAATGTGGCGATCCGCACACTCACGCTGTTTCCCGGCGGCGAGGCGGAGATCGGGATTGGCAGCGGTGTCGTACAGGACTCCCAGGTTGAGGATGAATATGACGAATGCCTGCTGAAGATGACCTTTCTGACCACACCGGTGCGCGATTTTCAGCTCATCGAGACCCTGGCGCACGAGTGCCGCGAGGGCTATGTGCTGCTCGCGCGTCATCTGGACCGGCTCAAGGCGTCGGCACGGTATTTCCGCTTTCCCTTCACACGCAAGAAAGCCCTGGCGGCGCTGGAGGAAAACGCCGCCTCGCTCGGCGGGGGCCGGCACCGCGTGCGGCTGCTGCTGTTCAGGGACGGCAAAATCGAGATTACAAACACCGCGCTGCCCGCCGGCGGTGAAATGACCGGGATGGTCTATGTCATCTCGGAGCAGGTAATCGACAGCACCGATGCGTTTCTCTATCACAAGACCACCGAGCGCGATCTGTATGACGGGGAATGGGCGCGGATGAACGAGAAGTTCGGGACCGATGAAGTCGTGTTCCTCAACCAGCGCGGTGAGGTCGCGGAGGGGAGCCGCACCAATATATTCGCCCGCATCGGCTCGAAACTTTATACGCCACCGGTTTCCAGCGGCCTGCTGCCCGGCACCTTCCGCGCGGAAATGCTGGCGCGGGGCGAAGCGGAAGAAAGGGTGCTGACGCCCGAATGCCTGGCGCGGGCGGAAAGCGTCTATCTGGGCAATTCGGTGCGCGGACTGGTGCCCGCGCGCGCGCTGGAAACACCCGCCGTACGCAGCGCCATGTCCTGAAGCGCCCGCGGCAAATTTAATTCAGCTTCGCGACACCAAGCGGCACGTTGAAGGGACGGCACCAGATATATATTTCCTTGTATTTGGAAACATCGATCCTGCCTGGCACCTTGTAGACCTGCGCGCCGCTTTTGGAATTCAGTTTGGAAAACTGGGTGGTGGCGTCATATTTTCCGTTGTTTCCGAACCCCAGATAGGGACCTGGCGCGCTATTCATTGAGAAATTCGATCCCAGACGCACTTCTATTCCCCGGGCCGTTTTCACGATCGAAACCGACCCGGACGTCTTGTAACCCGATTTCTCGGAGAACGTACCCTTTCCAAGAACTTCCTGCGCCGACAAAGTTGCCGGGCTGACCGCAACCAAAGCAGCTCCAAGCACAGATAGCGCAAGCAGGTTCCTGTTCGACATGACTGTTCTCCGGATATTGCGGCCCGCCCATTCCGGCAGCCGCGGTTAAGGCGCCTTCAGGCCCTTGGCCCGGACGCCCTCATATCCCAGATACGCAGATGCCAAGGCGAAAGATGCACGAGGAGGCCGCATGACCGGGCCACCCTGACCGAGAATGAGCCCCGAGCCCTATGGCGCAAAAGCGTTGGATCCCGGAACAACGTATTTGTCAGCCTCGGCGAGCTGTACGTTACCTCCGTCGAGGCCATAGAGATCGTTACGGAATTGCACAACCCCATTGCCGTTGGCCCAGGCGGTCACATAGACGAAGTGCACCGGTATCGGCCTCTTCATTTTTACATTCTTGCTCTCGCCCAGCGCCACGGTGACATCGATGCGCGTTCGCGACCAGCCCTTTACGTCCCTCGCCAGCCATGCCGCCAGTTCCAGAACGCGCTTCACGCGCACGCAGCCCGCGCTATAGGCGCGGGTGTTCTGATCGAATAGTTCCTTGAGCGGTGTGTCGTGCAGATAAAGGATTTCCTTGTTCGGCATATTGATCCGCAGCACACCGAGCGCATTTCCGCGCCCTGGCTCCTGACGGAACTTGCGCTTGAAAATATCCGGGGAATTCCAGTCGATCTGTTCAGGGGGAATCGGCTTCGCGCCCCAGGTCGGCAGGAGGCGGAAATTCAGCTTGTCGAAATAACTCGGATCCCTGCGGATCGCGGGAATGATATCCCGGCGCGCGATTGAGTCCGGCACGCGCCAATAGGGGTAGAAATTCAATTCCCGTATCTTGGCGGAAATCAAATGTGTTTGCGTGGCCTTGGCCGGCTTGCCAACCACGACCTTGCTCTGCAAGGCCACGGTTCCCCCTTCGACCGCCTGCAGCCTGAAGGCGGGGACATTGACCAGAACATACCGTTTGGCCTTGTTGATCTTCATCAAATCCTTGAGCCGGACCAGATTGGTCTCAAGCTGGCGCAGGCGTTCCTGCGCCGGGACATTGAGTGTACGGCGTGTGCGCGAGTCCACGAAACCGGTAACAATCAGACCATGGCGCATCTGGAACCGGGCGACCCCCTCCTGCAGCCCGGCGTCGAAGTTGCGCGGGCGCCGCGAACGGGTGCGCATGTCGCCGGTAAGCTCAAGATGACGCCGCAGTTCCGCAACATGCTCGCCGCGGTCATTTAGCCGAATAGTGGTTTTCCCGGCAAATGGCCTCCAGCCCCCGCTGGCGACGATCTTGCGGTAACGCTCGATCGCCTGAGCCACCCCGTCAATCGCCTGCTGGCTCACATAGGGGATACTGGTTTGATATTCCGGACCCAGCTTTGCCTTAAAAGCCTCGCTGAACTGCTTTCTCTGGGCGCGCCGTTCCTGCAGAGAAAGCTCGCGTTTCTGTTCCCACCACGCTTCGTCGCTACCGGCGGGCGCGATACCGGGCATAACCATGAGAGACAGCCCGAGCGAAGTCGCGAATAGGAACGGCAACCGAAAACCGTTGCCGCCACGTTCCGCCGCGTACCCGGCGCGGTTCAACTTTCCGGATTTCATCATGATGGTCTTGTGCCTTTTCATTCCCGTAGCAGGCCAGTGATTCGTGTTCACAACCTGCCGACGTCCAGGTGATACCATCGTTTGATGTCACAAAAGTGGTTAACAGAACAAGACGAACTGCAGTCAAACCACATTACAAATTCGCGAGCGGGCTGTGTGTTTCCTGTGAATCCGCAGGCAATTATTCCTGATCCGCCGCAAGGATCAAATCAAATTCCTGACTCAAGGGCATGCTCTAGAGCCGGCGGAAGACAACGCCGATGAACAGCAGCCCATAGGCGACAAGCAGAACCTCGAACATGCTCTTCTTCACGATCGGCGTGAGCACGGGAATGTTGGTGCCAAAGTATTTCGCGGCAATGACCAGCGCGACCATAATAACCGAAATGAGAAACACGGGCAGGGAAGGCGGGGTGAGGTTCATTGTGGAATATCCATTCGTTTGCCAGGGGAAAGCGTTTGTCGCGCGGATGGGCGCGTGTTTCAAGAGGCTTTTGCCTGTCCGCCTTTCCGTCAACCCTGCGGTAAAATCCCGGTTTTCCGCCTTTTTCCAGAAAATATGCCAATCCGGATGAACCTTTTTGCACGCCCGCGCGACTGATGGGTAACGGCGGCCTTTTCCCGCCCCAACCAAAACGCGAAGGAGCGTCAAATGAACATCTCAACCAAGACCACACTGATCCGCAAAGTCGCGCTCGCACTGGGCGCCATTGCCATCTCCACCATGACCCTCGCCGGCGCGGCGGACGCGAAACCGAAATTCAATATCGAGTTGAATTTCGGCGGTGGCGGCTACTATGCCGGCCATGGCCCTCACGGTTCCGGCTTCTCATATGGCTGGAGCGGCCCGAGCTGCTCCTACTACTGGAAAAAGTACAAGAAGACCGGCAAGTGGTACTGGAAGAAAATGTATTACCAGTGCAAGGGCGGCCACCACTAGGCCGAACTCTTTCCCTCCCCCCTGTAAATCCTCTCGGGCCTCACGGCCTGGGGGGATTTTTTTACGGCCCCGAGACCGCAAACAAGAAAGGCCACCGAGTTTACGCACCGCGGATTTGGGTATTTTTGTCACGCTATTGGCTGGGAAGCTTCTTTCCGAACAGGGCCTCGGCGTTCCGGTAAGCAATTTTCTCCGCCACGTCCGGAGGCAGTTTTCCCAGCCAGGCGCGATGCTCGTCAATCAGGCCCTTATAGACGCCCCAGCGGTCGATTTCCCAGGTATCGGAGCCGATGGTAAAGCGCCCCGCGTGGCGGATCAGAAGGTCTCTCCACTCCGGGTCCAGCTCGTCGTCCGGCATGATGTGTTCGGCGCGGAAGGACAGTTCCGCCCACAGATTCGGATACTGGTCCAGCATCCGGGCGACCGTCGAAGCCGGCTCGGCAAACCCGGCATGGGCCCAGAGGATTTTCTGTCCGGGGCGCTTTTTGAACAGCAACTCGACCACATCCGCATAGGAATGGGGATGCAGGATCAGGCCCTGTTCGGCCGCTATGCCCAGATATTCCGCCATTTCCGGAGTTTCCAGGTTCTCGTCCACATATATTCCTACTTCGCCGAATACCTTGTGGCGGCGCGACGCCAGCCGGGCCTTGTTGTAAGCCAGCAGCTCCGGATTTTTATACCAGCGCGCCCTGTCCCCGCGTGTGCGGTACGGGCGGAACCCGGGAACCACGCGCTTGGGGGCGAATTCGAAAAGTTTCATCGTGCCGTCATCCGGGGTCGACGACACCAGCGCAACTCCGACATTGGCCTTGTCCATTTTCTCCAGCACATCGTCCGGCGAATAGACATCCCACGCACTGCGGGAATAGTGCATGTGGGTATCGAAGACGGGGCCATCGAATGCGGGTTTGTCGGCGGCGGCCAGAGGCGACGCGGCGACAAGAAACAGAACCACGGAGATAATCAGGGCTTTCATGTGCATCCCGGGTGATCAATGAGTTGACGGATATTACCGGTCAAATCCAAGCAAGATCAACCGCTACGGATGCGCCCTGCCTGTCAGAGGTATTTTCCGCCCGGCAACCCGCGGCCCATGAAACCAAAAAAAGCCGCCGGGCTTTCGCGCGGCGGCTTCGGGAATAATGGCATCTGGATTTCGTGAATGAGGGGATCTCGCGATCTCGATTTAACAGCATATCAGCTCTTGATCTTGGCATGCCTGGCAACGACCTACTCTCCCACACCTTAAGATGCAGTACCATCGGCGCTGGAGCTTTTCACGGCCGAGTTCGGAATGGGATCGGGTGTAGACACTCCGCAATAATCACCAGGCAAGCAAAGATCAAAAACGGTTTGTTTCGCTCACGGCTAATCCCGCCTTTGGCGGGGCCTGCGCGGGCGCGCCCCCGGATCAAGTCCGGGGCAGGCTCTGACCCGGGCGGCGGCCGTTCGGCCTTGCCTCGCGGAGCCTGTCCTTGGGCTGGCCCAAGGCCAGACCCGGGGGCTCGGTATCGGAGCGATCCGGCGGCGAAGTGATGAGCGTATCTGGTCTTAATTCTTGTTTGTTTGCGCTACCGGCTTACGCCTACTTGAGCGCGTGTTCGGGACAAATCCCGGCCTCAAGTAGCCGAATAGGCGGTAGGCCAAATAAAGATGAGCATTGTGTAATGAGAACAATCAAGCCAATCGAGCGATTAGTATCAGTAAGCTTCACGCATTGCTGCGCTTCCACACCTGACCTATCAACGTGGTGGTCTTCCACGGCTCTCAAGGGAGAACTGGTTTTGAGGGAGGCTTCCCGCTTAGATGCTTTCAGCGGTTATCCCGTCCGCACGTAGCTACCCTGCTATGCTGCTGGCGCAACAACAGGTCCACCAGAGGTGCGTCCATCCCGGTCCTCTC
>QIGN01000165.1 GCA_003228955.1 Hyphomicrobiales bacterium | reverse complement strand
TTCGCAGGAAATTCGACTCTGGATGACCGGAAAACCCGAAATCCCTGCGAAAGCAGGGGTCCGTGCTATCGAAGCAATCAAACGGTCTCGCCCGCCTCATCGTCGTCTTCTTTCTTCTCACGCTGAGCACGCTTTTTTTCAACAAACTGCACCGAGAGGATCGAAAGCTCGTAGAGCAGAAGCGTTGGCAGGGCGAGACCGATCTGGCTGATGGGATCGGGGGGCGTGAGGAAGGCGGCGACGGCGAAGACGCCGACAACGGCGTATTTGCGCTTCGATCTGAGACCATCTGCGGTGGCGAGGCCCGCGCGCGCCAGCAATGTCAGCAGAACCGGCAGCTGGAAGCAGATGCCGAACGCCAGAATGAGCGTCATGACCAGCCCGAGATATTCACTGACCCGCGCGGTCAGTTGAATCTGCACCTGCATATCGCCAGTTTGCTGCATGGACAAGAAGAAGGTCATGGCCAGCGGCATGACGACATAATAGACGAGCGCGCCGCCCATGATAAACAGGACCGGAGTGGCGATCAGAAAGGGAAGAAAGGCCTGTTTTTCATTTTTATAGAGGCCCGGAGCCACAAACATGTAGACCTGCCCCGCAAGCACCGGGAAGGCGAGGAAAATAGCCCCGAACAAAGACAGTTTGAGCTCGGTGAAAAAGAATTCCTGCGGCGCGGTGTAAATCATTTCGATGCGCGTATCCTCTCCTACCGCCGCTTTATAGGGATAGAGCAGGAAGTCGTAAATTTCATTGGCGAAATAGAAGCACACCAGAAAACCGGCAAAAATCGCTGCCAGAGTCCACATCAACCGCTGGCGCAATTCGATCAGATGCTCGATCAGCGGAGCCTTTGAAGATTCAAGGTCCTGTTCGCTCACCTGCCGCTAGCCTCCGCTCTTGGCCGGAGAGGTCTGCGCCCTGGGCTTCGCACCCGTCTTTTTGGCGGGAGCGGGTTTTTTCTTTGCGCTCACCTTTGATTTCTTCGCAGCCGTCTTTTCCTTCGCAGCCGCCCCCGCACTCTCCGGAGCCTCGATATCCCGGCTAAAACTTTCGGCGCCTTCCTTCAGCGGCGCAATGCTTTCCGTCACAGCATCCTTGATCTGGTTGATCGGATTGAGATCGGACCCATCCTGCAAGGTGGAACGCAGCTCGTCGAGTTCACTCTCGCGGATGACATCGTCGAATTGCGAGCGGAATTCGCCGGCGGTGCGGCGCAACTGGCCGGCATAGCGCCCGAGCGTGCGCAGCATGCGCGGCAAATCCTTCGGGCCGACGATAATGATCGCCACCACCGCGATAATCAGGATTTCAGTCCAACCTATATCGAACATGGAATGCCTGCCGTCTCCGGGCTAGCCCCAAGGTGCGTTTGGTAAAAGACGGAATGTCAAAAAGGTCATACCGCCAGCACGCTGGCTGGCTCTCGCCTAGCTCGCCTTGGCTTTGCTGCCGCTCGACGATTTCGCCGACTTCGCGGGCTTTGCCTCATCGTGCTCGATGGATTTCACAGTATCGGAAGCCTCTGGATCGTCCGCTTCGTCCTCCGCGATGCCCTTTTTAAAGCTCTTGATGCCTTTCGCGACATCGCCCATGAGATCAGAGATCTTGCCGCGTCCGAATAAAAGAACGAGCAAGACAATGACTATGAGAATTTGAAACCAACTCGGCGCCATATCTAATTTTTCTCCTGCTTGGCAGCCACGCTACCAGATATTAAGGTCAAATTTTACTATTGCAGAAAGGCTACACCCCCGCAACACGGTGCGGCATGGCAAAGTTAAGGCGCTGCCGAACGCGCGCCCGTCATGTGTCCTCTTTGTCCCGGCAACCGACCCCAAAGACAAGGATATCCTTCATATCCACGTGTACCCCGACCTCGGAACCAGGCTGCTTTGCGTTCGATTCACGAACCCGCGCCAGAATCGGTTCGTCGAGCCCCTGGACGCCGATCTCAAGCAAAGCGGATTCGCCAAGGAAACGCGTGTTCAAAACACGCCCGGCCTGTCCCTTGCCGGCAGGGACAATCCGAACGTCGCGCTGGCGTACACAGGCCACCGCGTCGCTGCCGCTGGCAACGCCCTTATGGACACATTTTCCAAATGGCGTGTCGGCCTTCCCGGCCTTTACGATGACAGGAAACTCGTTCAGATCGGAGAACATGCGCGCCGCGTGAATATCCACAGGCGCGTGATAGAGCTCCTCCGCCGTCCCCACCTGCACGAGCAGACCCTCACGCATTAGCGCGACACGGTTGCCCATGAGCATCGCCTCCTCGCTGGAATGGGTGACGAGCATGCAGGTGGCGCTTGTCTCGCGCAAAATAGTCAGTGTTTCCTCGCGCATTTCATCGCGCAACCGCGTGTCGAGACCCGAAAAGGGTTCATCCATCATCAGGATTCCCGGGCGCGGCGCAATGGCTCTCGCCAGCGCCACACGCTGTTGTTCGCCGCCGGACAGTATATGCGGGTATTCGTCGGCATATTTGGCGAGCCCGACCCGGACCAGAGCCGAATGCGCAACTTTTCGGGCGTCCTCACGTGCGAGCGCCTTGAGGCCGAAGGCCGTATTCTCCAGCAATGTGAGATGCGGAAACAGTGCGAAATCCTGGAACATGAGCCCGACGCCGCGCTGCTCGGGCGGGACATGAATGTCCCTGCCGCCCACCACCACATCGTTAATCAGGATGCGCCCGCCCGTGGGACGCTCCAGCCCCGCCGTCAGGCGCAGCAAGGTGGTCTTGCCACACCCCGATGGACCCAGCAGACAGACGATTTCCCCAGGAGAAATGTCGAGGCTCACACCCCGCAGCGCATGAATCGACCCGAAGCGACGGGCCACATTATTGAATGTGAGGCGCGCCGCAATCGTTACCGCGGCGGACCCGCGCACCCCCCAGCGGCTGGCGGAGGGTTGCGCGCGGCCTTTGGATTTCGTTCCGAATAACACGGCGCCTACTTACGCCCCAGACGGCGCCCGTTGCAAGCCTGCCTGACCGGTTTCCGTTAACGCACTAGGTGGATACACCCTCTTCGGACTCCGCGCCGTCTTCGCCAAAATGCTCATCTATCTCGTCCGCCAGCTCACCGGCGGTCAACTCGTCTTCCAGCGGCTCCTCGTCTTCGCCCAGCTCTTCGCTGTCATCGGGATGAGGCACCGCGAACCCGGGCGGCAGATTGCTGTCCAGCAATCCCGCGCCTTTGAGTTCACCCAGGCCCGGCAGGTCATCGATACTGTCGAAACCGAAATGCTCAAGGAATGCCGGCGTCGTGCCATAGGTAATGGGGCGCCCTGGAACGCGGCGGCGCCCGCGCAGCTTGATCCAACCGGTTTCGAGCAAGACGTCCAGCGTACCCTTGGACGTCACAACGCCTCGAATTTCCTCGATTTCCGCCCGGGTGACCGGCTGGTGATAGGCAATGATCGACAGGGTCTCCAGGGCCGCGCGGGAAAGACGGCGCTGCTCCACCGCATAGCGCTGCAGCAGAAACGACAGATCATCTGCCGTACGAAAAGCCCATTTCCCGGCCGTCCGCACCAGATTGATCCCCCGATTAACGTAGAAGGCCTGAATTTCCTCTATCAGCGCGCGGATATCCTCGCCTTCGGGAATATGTTCCGCCAGCATGTCCTCACCGAGCGGCTCGGAAGCGGCAAACAGCAGCGCCTCCAGAACGCGCAGCTTCTCGCCGCGCTCGGCAGACGGCAGGCGCATGACATTTTCCGGAAACGGCAGTGGCAGCAAGGCCGTTTCACCAGTTTCCACACCCGGTTCGGACTCGGACTCGTCTCTCAGCTTTTCGCTCATTTCATGTCCCGTTGCTTTATTTCACTTTTCCAGGTCACCGCCTGCTCACGCCCGTCAATTTGCCGGCTCCGCGCCCCGCTGCCGGATCAGCAGTGACGCAAAAGCCTTCTCCTGGCGCAATTCCGCCAGTCCCTCGCGCGCCATCTCCAGCGATGCGCCAAACGAGCTTGCCAAAGCAGTGCGCCGCAATTCGGGCGTTGCGAGAAACTGTGCAATCAGCGCATCGATGGGCGCCCATTCCAGCGATGCGCCCAGGATCGCCTCCAGCCGCTCGCGCGCCTCCTGAATGGACCATACGGGCCGGGCGGCAAAATGAATGGTATCGATTGCCGTGCGCTGGCGCTGATTGGCGTAGGCCCGGAGCAGATCATAGACATTGGCCTCATATTCGCTCTGGCGCACCAGGCGGATGCCTTCTGGCATTCCGCGCGCAAAAAAGTCACGGCCCAGGCGGTCCCTGTTAAGTAATCTGGCGCCTGCATCGCGCATGGCCTCCAGGCGCTTCAGCCGGAACGCCAGCTGGGCGGCCAGTTCCTCACCCGTCGGCTCATCCTCGCCCTCTTCGGCGGGAAGAAGCAGTTTGGATTTCAGGAAGGCGAGCCAGGCCGCCATGACCAGATAGTCCGCCGCGATCTCCAGACGCAGGTTGCGCGCTTCGTCAATAAAGTCGAGATATTGCTGGGCCAGATCGAGAATTGAGAGTTTGGCGAGGTCGAGCTTGTGGTCGCGGGCCAGCGCCAGCAGTAAATCCAGCGGCCCCTCGAAACCGTCGATGTCCACCACGAAAGTCTGCCCGCGCGGCCGCTCGTCGAACGGGTCGCCGCTCACATCCGGCGACGTGGCGCGGTCAGATTGAATCCGGTCTCCGGAGTTTCCCATTTCTTTGTTTCTTTCGCTTCGCTCAAGGCGCTGCCGCAAGGGCCTTTTCCAGCATATTCTCCGCCCGTTCCACATCAAACGCCACAGGCGCCTTCAACGCTCCAAACGCGTCGTTCAAACGCGTCAATGCCGCGCCGCTCAACTCGGGCGCCGCGTCGGCCACTTCCTCCATGCCGGCGAGCAAGCCGCTGCAGTGCAACGCCACGTCGCAGCCCGCGCCAATAACGCCCGTGGCGCGTTCCGCCAGTGTCCCGGTCAAAGCGGCCATATCAAGATCATCACTCATAATCAGCCCCCTGAACCCGATCTGCTGGCGAATCACTTCACCTATTATAGGCGCAGAAACGCTCGCCGGGTCTACATCGTCCACCGCGCTCAACACCACATGGGCCGTCATCGCCAGCGGCAAATCATTGAGCGCCGCGAAGGGTTTGAAATCGCTCTCGCTCAATTCCTCAAGCGAGGCATCAATCACGGGCAAATCCTTGTGGCTGTCGGCCCGTGCGCGCCCATGGCCCGGAATATGTTTCACCACCGGCAGCACGCCGCCATCAAGCAGTCCCCGAGCGAAAGCGCGGGCCAGAGCGATGATCGTTTCCGGGTCCTCGCCATATGCCCGGTCTCCTATAATTTCATGCGCCCCGGTGGCCGGGACATCGAGGACGGGCGCGCAATCGGCGTTTATGCCAACCTCATGCAGGTCATGGGCCATCAACCGGGCCACCGCGTGCGTGGCTTCAATCGCCTCGCCGCGATTGCTTTCATAGAGCCGCCCGAAGGCCCGTGCGGCAGGGTATTTGCGCCATTGGGGTGGACCCATCCTCTGGACGCGCCCGCCTTCCTGATCCACCAGCACCAGCAATTCCTCGCCCGCCACACACTCACGCGCCGCGCCGGCGAGGTCTGCAATCTGTTCGCGAGAAACGCAGTTGCGCGCAAACAGAATCAGTCCGCATGGGCGATGTTTGCGAAAAAAGGAGCGTTCGGCAGTGGTGAGTTCAGGGCCGGAACAGCCGGCAATCAGAGCTTTTCGCGCCATGGGCGCTGGAATACCTGTCCCGTTTGCAACGGTCAAGCGCCGCCCGACGGACGAACGGTATTCTTATTGGGCGCGGACCAGACAACTGCGCATGCCGGCGCTCTTCAACTGACCGCAAAGGGCGGAAGCCACCTTCTTGCTTTCAACCGGTCCAACATTGAGGCGGTACCATACGCCCCTGCTGCCCAGATCGGCCCGCTTGATGATGGGGCGGTAGCCGCTGAGAAGACGCGGGTATTTCTGCTGGATGTCAGCAAATGCGGCCAGGGCATCGGTCTGACTCTTGCGCGCCGCAACCTGCACCACATAATCGTTGGTGGAAGCGGCGGAAACCGAGGCGGCTTGGCGGGGCGCCGGCGCTGCGGCAACTGGAACAGGCGGCTTCTGAATGGGGCTTGGCGCGGCGACCGCCGAGGCCGGCGAGACCGCAGCCTGCCGGGTCTCCGGCGGAGACGGCGCAACGGCAACCGGTTTGGGAATATTCGGTTTTACAGGCGCCTGAGCCGCTGCGGCTGGCGCGGCAGAGGGCGCCGGTGCGCTGGCCGGGGCTTGCGGAAATGACATGGCGATCCCGATACCGCCATCACCCGATATTACTGGCGCGACCGGCGCTTTTACAATCTTTTGCCGTGGATTTGACGGCTCCATCGTGCCATCTGGCCGAACGGTCAGGGTCTTGACCTTGCGCGGCGCACCGGGAATGGGCGCACTTGCGGCAGGGGCGGGAGCGCCGCCGACGGCAGCTGTCGCGGCAGCGGCAACATCTTCCTGGCGTGAAACAAGACGTTCCGCTTCATTGGTATCCGCCCCCCCAAGACGCTCGTAGATTTTCTTGTTTTTATGGGGGAACTGTTTGCCGCCGGGTTTGTCCGGAGCGACTTTGACAGGTCGGTTGTCGGCCTGGATAAGCGGTGGCTTGCCGGCACTGGCGATATCCGAATCGCCGCCGATCTTGTAGGCGAAGGCGAGCGCCGCACCCAGAGCCAATACGCCGATCAAACCGCTTGAGGCCATCAGAACCTTGCGGCCACGGCGCTCCTTTGGCTCAGCGACTTCCGGCGCCACGCCGCCGCCCAGAAATTCCGCATCGCCGGTCTGGCCCGGTTCGTGAAAGAAGGGCTGCGCGGGTTGTTCCTGAGCCGGGCCTTCAAAGGCGCCCAGCGGAATTTCGGGATGCTGGTCGTAATGGGCTTCAAAGGTCTGCAAAGACGTCACTGGCTCGCCCTGCAATCCCATGTCGTCGTGATATCCCGCCGGCTCGGCATTCAATCCAAAGCCGCCATGCGCGGCTGCTTCGGGCTGATACTCCTGGTCTGGTTCCTGCGCGGCAATGTAATCGGGATGAGTTTCCGGCGCATGGGGTGCTTCCGGCGATGAAAAGGCCGCATCCGCGCCATTTTCCGGGGGGCCCGCTTCAGTATACTGGACCGGAGAATATTCGGCGTGTTGATGCTGGTCCTGTCCAGCATCTTGCGGCGCGGCGTCCTCCGGGACCGCGGCCGGAATATCCGGCTCGGCTTCGGTGGCGGACGAGGCAGCCTGCGGCTCGCCGGAAACGGGTGCATAGCCCTGCATCTGCCCGAAACCGGCAAGACCGGACAAACCGGTTCCCTGCTGACCGGCACCATTCTGCCCGGAAGGGTTTTGCTCCTGATTATCGGAAACGGCCGGTTTGGTTGAGGGACTGGTTCCCTCTTCGGTCATCGACATGTCGATACTTCCCTCGAACTCTATTCCGTGTGCCCTTCGGAGTCATCTTAACGCATTTCACGGATTGGCTGGACACCAAGGATCCGTAAGCCAGACGCCAGCACTTCGGCTGTTGCCGACACCAATGCGACGCGAGCCTCGGTTAAATCTCGGTCCCCCGAGTTAATAAATCGTAATTGTGGCAACTCTTTGCCGCGATTCCACAGGCTGTGGAAGTCTCCGGAAAGGTCATTAAGATAAAATGCGACCCGATGCGGCTCATGCGCAAGTGCTGCCGCCTCAATGATACGTGGAAATTGAGCAATTTTCCGTATTAGAGATATTTCTGCTTCGTTGTTCAAAAGTGAAAACTTGAGAATTCCGGGGTTTAGACTTCCTGGAGCAAGGTCAGGGAAGACGTCAAGCGTATTGCGGAACACGCTATACGCACGCGCATGTGCGTATTGGACGTAGAATACCGGATTGTCGCGGGACTGTTCGGTAACCTTGACGAAATCGAAATCGAGCGGCGCATCATTCTTGCGGTACAGCATCATGAAGCGAACCGGACCCGGCCCCACCTCATTCACCACCTCGCGCAAGGTGACAAAATCACCTGACCGCTTGGACATCTTGACCGGCTGCCCGCCGCGAAACAGCCGGACAAGCTGACATATTTTGACATCCAATATGCCCTCACCACCAGTCAGCGCCTTCACGGCCGCTTTCATCCGTTTCACATAACCGCTGTGATCCGCGCCCCATACATCGATCATGGTCCGGAAGCCGCGTTTGAACTTGTCGTGGTGATAGGCCATGTCCGAGGCGAAATAAGTATAGGATCCATCCGATTTCACGAGAGCGCGGTCCACGTCATCGCCGAACCGGGTGGCGCGAAACAATGTTTGTTCCCGGTCTTCCCAGTCATCGGGCAACTTGCCCTTGGGCGGCGGCAACCGCCCCTCGTAAACGAACCCCTTTTCCCGCAATTCCTCAATTGTTGCGGCTACCTTGTCGATCCTCCCCTCCATCAGCGAGCGCTCGGAGAAAAATATGTCCTGCGCGATGTCCAGAGACGCCAGGTCAGCCTTGATGCCCGTCAGCATCTCGGTGATTGCGAAGTCGCGAATCACCGGCAGCCATTCGGATTCGTCCATATCCGTAAACTTATCGCCATGCACCCTGGCGAGGCTTTCACCGACAGCTTTCAGATAATCTCCAGGATAATGGCCTTCGGGGATTTCGCCGATGGCCTCGCCCAGCGCCTCGCGGTACCGCAGAAAGGCGGAGCGGGCCAGCACGTCGACCTGCGCGCCCGCGTCATTCACGTAATATTCGGTCGTCACCTTGAAGCCGGCGAATTTCAGCAGCTCCGCCAGCGCGTCACCGAACACCGCGCCGCGGCCATGGCCCACATGGAGCGGCCCGGTCGGATTGACCGAGACATATTCCACATTCACCGCTTCGCGGGCGCCAATATTGCTGCGGCCATACTTCTCGCCGTTCTCCAGAACCGCTTGCAGAACGCGCGGCCAGATGGCGCCGGTGAGTTTGATATTGATGAATCCCGGCCCGGCAATCTCAACACCGGCGATATCCTCATCGCGCTCCAGCAGCGCCGCCAGCTTTTCCGCCAGCTCACGCGGGGCCATGGCCGCCGGCTTCGCCAGCACCATTGCCGCGTTGGTGGCGATATCGCCATAGCCGGCCTCGCGCGGGGGCTCAACGGTAATGCCGCGCGCGCGCGTTTCGGCTGGCAGAATGCCGTCCGATTTCAACTGATCGAGCGCGGCGGCGATCCGTTCTGAAAAGTGGGCGTAAAGATTCATTGTCACTGTCAAGGAGAATTGAAAATCCAGGCGGCTACCGCCGCTTGCCGTGCGGTTAGCGCAATTGCGGGGTGCGGTCAAACAGACGGCGATGTTCGCGCATGGCGTAGCGGTCGGTCATACCGGCGATAAAATCGCAAACCTGAGCGGCCTGCTCCATATCGCCCGCCCCGTCCACCCTTGCACTCCAATTGTCCGGCATGGCGTCAAGATGGGCCATGTAGTGCGAAAACAGCTCGCGCACGATCTGCTCCGCTCCTTTCATAACCCCCATAATACGTTCATTCCTGTAGACCCGGGAAAGCAGAAAAAACCGCAATTCCTCACACGCCCGGTCCATTTCACCGGAAAAGCATATAACCGGCGCATCGGCGGCGCGAATATCGTCCGCGCTTTCCGGCGCGAGCGCGGACAGCCGCACGCGCGCTTCTCCCACAACATCCGCGATCATGCGGCCGATCAGCCGGCGGTTGACCTCATGGATCAGCCGCGGCTCCTCCAGTCCGGGGTGGAGCGCACGGACCTCGGCGATTATTGCGCCGGTCATTTCAACCTTGCTCAAATCCTCTATGGCGTATGAACCGGCACGCAACCCGTCATCCATATCATGATTGTTGTAGGCGATGTCGTCGGCAAGCGCGGCTACCTGCGCTTCTGCCCCAGGATAGCTGGCAAGCTCCAGATCCTGCACATCGTTATAGGCCTTCAGCGCCCGGGGCATCCCCGTTTCGGCGAACCTGCCGGTGGGCTTGCCGTCCCCTCCCAGAACCGGCCCATTATGCTTGGCAAGCCCTTCAAGGGTTTCCCAGGTGAGGTTCAGACCATCGAAGCCGGCATATTTTCGCTCCAGCGACGTCACCACCCGCAAACTCTGGGCATTATGGTCAAAGCCGCCAAACTCCGCCATGGCGGCATCAAGCGCCCGCTCTCCCGCGTGACCGAAGGGCGGATGGCCCAGATCGTGCGCCAGCGCGATTCCTTCAGCAAGATCTTCATCCAGCGCCAGAGTGCGGGCGATGGCGCGCGCGATCTGCGCGACTTCAATCGTATGGGTCAGGCGCGAGCGGTAGTGATCGCCCTCGTGATAAACAAATACCTGGGTTTTGTGATTGAGCCGGCGGAAGGCGGTGGAGTGGACGATCCGGTCGCGGTCACGCTGGAACTGGGAGCGCACGCGCGCAGGCTCTTCTTCATGGAGGCGCCCGCGGCTCTCACTCGCGCGCGCGGCATAAGCCGCAAGCGAATTTATGCCTTGCATCTCCCGCCCGGCCTGATCAGTTTTCATCATCACCGATTGACAACCTGATTCCTGAGCATATCTTCCTATGGTCCGGACACACCATTGAGATAAAGAGTAATGGAACACAAAGCCATCACCGTTTCCGACCGCGCGGCAACGCAAATCGCGGCCATCATCGCCAAGGAGGCGGACAACAAAATGTTGCGGGTGTCCGTGGAGGGCGGCGGCTGCTCTGGGTTCCAGTACAAATTCGATTTGGTACAGGCACGCGGGTCCGAAGACCTCGCCATCGAAAAGGGCGGCATCACGGTGCTGATCGATCCGGTCTCGCAAATGTATATGGAGGGCAGCGAGATCGACTTTGCCGACGAGCTGATCGGCGCGGCCTTCAAGGTCAACAATCCCAACGCGACCGCTTCATGCGGCTGCGGCACCAGCTTTTCGCTGTAAACGCCCGTGCCACACGCCCTCCCAGGATGACGAATTGCCGGGCCAGACGAACGTGAAAACACGCGCCAATCACCGAAGTTCAGCTGGCCCATTGGACGAATTTTTCCGGCTGTTGCGCGCCAATGGCCTGCTTTCGACAATCAGGCGTATCCGCTCTTTCCTGCTACTCAAACTCCACAAGAATCTGGTGGACCGCCGCCACGAAGGGCGCGAAAGCGTCGCAACCAGCGCGGTGATCGAAATTGAACCCGATATGGTGGTGGGCGCGAATGCCGCCCATGCCGTCCACTATTCCCCCACACCACGTAAGGTTTTCAAATGGCTGATGGAGTGCGTGCCGCTTGATATCAGGCAATGCACGTTTGTTGATTATGGTTCGGGCAGGGGCCGGGTCCTGATGGCCGCGGCAAGGCTTCCCTTCAGACAGGTGATCGGTGTCGAATTCTCCAGGGAACTGCATGATGATGCGCGCAAGAACCTGGCTACAATGCCGCGAGCGTTGAAACGGGCGCAAGGCGTGCGCTCCATAAATGCCGATGCCGCCACGTTCGAAATTCCCCAGGGGCCGTGCGTCCTCTATTTCTACAATCCCTTCACGGGCAATGTACTCGATGCGGTGCTGAAGCGCATTTCAAATGCCCGCGCCGAACGGGAGACAGAGTTGTACTGCGTTTTTTTTAACATGGAAAATCTTGCCGGAATCGAGATGCGGTATCGCTTTGAGCGCTGCAAACTGCCATTCTGGCCTGGCCTGAAGCTGAAACTTTTTGCGCCATACACCTATGCGGTTTGCCTGGTACTGCGCCAGGACCGGTACCAATGAAAATCGCCACCTGGAATATTAACGGCATCAAGGCCCGGCTTGAGGGGCTTGTGCCCTGGCTTGAGCAGACAAAACCGGATATCGCCTGCCTTCAGGAAATAAAGAGCGTCGATGAAGGGTTCCCCTCGGAGCGCTTTGAAGAGCTTGGCTACAATGTCGCCGTCCATGGTCAGAAGAGCTTCAACGGCGTCGCCATCCTGTCCAAAAAGCCGTTCGATGAAATTATCAGGGGCCTGCCAGGCGATGGCGCGGACGATCATGCCCGGTATCTGGAGGCCGTAATTTCGGCCGGCGGCGGGGTGGTGCGCGTCGCGTCGATCTATCTGCCCAATGGCAATCCGGTCGATACGGAGAAATACCCCTACAAGCTGCGCTGGATGGATCGCCTGAATGATCATGCACGGGATTTGCTGGCCCTGGAGGAACCCTTTGTGCTGGCCGGCGACTATAATGTCATTCCCACGCAAGACGACGTGCACGACCCTGCCGCCTGGGCGGGCGACGCCCTGTTCCGGCCCGAGACAGCGGAGAAATTTCACGCGTTGATGAATCTGGGCCTGACGGACGCCTACCGGGCCTGTCACGATGAGAGCCATCAATACACATTCTGGGATTACCAGCGCGGGTCCTGGCAAAAGGATCACGGAATCCGGATCGACCATCTGCTCTTGTCGCCGCAAGCGGCCGACCGGCTACAGGCTTGCGAGATTGATCGCTTCACCCGGGGCTGGGAAAAGCCATCGGATCACGTGCCCGTCTGGATTGAATTAAAAGCGAGCTAACGCAGGGCTCCGGCATCAAGGCCAATATTGGTAATGCCTTCCGCACGGCGGCCTGGCAATGCCGTGTCATTTTCCTGAGAAACCGGCATTTCCGGTTCCGCCTCGGGCGCCGCTGGGACACTGCCTACTGCTGAAGCGCGCCCGATGCTCGATTGCCAGCGTGCGGAAAGGCGCTTCGCGGCCACGCGCTCGTGTTCCTGCGAATATTCAAGCGCACTGACACGTAGAGATTCAATCCAGCGCGCCTCTGCGGCGTTCCTCGCGTTCTGACCGGCAATGGTCAGCAGCGCCAGGCCCTTGTCGGGCCGCCGGCGCACACCTTCCGCGCCGCGCCACAACAGATCTCCAAGGACAGCCTGGGCCCTGGCATGGCGTTTCTTGGCGGCATTGGCGAGCCAGTTGACCGCGAGACGCCCATTGCGCGGCACCCCCTCCCCCAGCAGATGCATCCGCGCCAGGTTATACTGTGCCTCGGCATCGGCGAAATAGCTCGCCGCGTGCCAATACAGGCTGGCCGCGCGGGGCTTGTCCACCTTGATCGCGGTGCCGGAAATACCGTTGCGGAAATAATCTCCAAGCGCGACAAATGCGCTGGCAACGCGGCCCGCACGAACATCGCGCGGGTGGATTTCCGCCTGGGCATCAACAATGTCCTGATACAGCCTGAATGCCTTTAACTGATCGCCGGGCAGAGTCTTGCCCGCGGCATATTTGCCCGCCAGCTCAAGCTGCGCGTCCAGATCGCCGCGGCCGGCGGCCTGCCTGAGCGCGGACAACCGCCCGGTTGCCCCGCCCGCTTCAACGGCGCCAAGTTTCTGTTTGGAGGCGTTGCCCGCCGATGCGACGCGCTTCTCACTGCCGGCCAGACTTGCCAAGCCGGCCAGCGAAACGCCAACAAGTACAACTACAAAACTGGTGAACCACTTATACATTGGCGTAGCACTCGACCTCTTCCTTGCCACCCGGATGGGTTACAGCGCCATCTCGCGCCGGCCCGACCTGGTCCGCATACTTCCACAATGCACCGCTTTTATAGGGGTTATCCGGCGCCTCCCATGCTTTGCGACGTTGTTCAAATTCTTTGTCGCTTAGCTCGACGTCGAGCGTCCCCGCTACAGCATCAATGGTGATTACATCACCGTCTTTCAAGAGGCCGATGGGTCCGCCGACAGCAGCTTCAGGACCAACATGACCGATGCAAAAACCCCGGGTTGCCCCGGAAAACCGGCCATCGGTGATGAGCGCAACCTTGTCGCCCATGCCCTGACCGTAAAGCGTGGCGGTGGTGGACAGCATTTCGCGCATCCCCGGTCCGCCTTTGGGTCCTTCATAGCGAATGACCAGAACCTCGCCTTCTTCATATTTGCGTTCGGCGACGGCCTCGAAACAGGCTTCTTCAGTGTCAAAGCAGCGCGCCGGGCCGGAGAACTTCAGGCTCTCCATGCCCGCCACCTTCACGATCGCGCCATCGGGAGCGAGATTTCCCTTCAGGCCAACAACGCCGCCGGTCGGCGTAATCGGCTTGTCGGCGCGGTAAACCACGTCCTGCGCATCGTTCCATTTCACGCTAGCCATATTCTCGGCCAGGGTTCGGCCGGTCACGGTCATGCAATCCCCGTGGATGAAGCCGTTGTCGAGAAGCGTCTTGATGAGAATCGGAATGCCGCCGGCTTCGAACATGTCCTTGGCGACATATTTCCCGCCCGGTTTCAGATCGGCGATGTAGGGGGTTTTTTTGAAAATTTCCGCGACCGCGAACAGATCGAAATCTATGCCGCATTCATTGGCGATGGCCGGCAGGTGCAGCGCGGCGTTGGTGGATCCGCCCGAAGCGGCAACCACCGTCGCGGCATTCTCGAGCGCCCTGAGGGTCACGATGTCCCGAGGCCTGATGTCGCGGGCCAGCAGGTCCATGACCTTTTCGCCCGCCGCCATGCAGAACCGGTCGCGCATTTCATAGGGCGCCGGAGCGCCGGCCGAATAGGGCAGCGCAAGCCCGATGGCTTCGGAGACAGTCGCCATGGTGTTGGCGGTGAACTGGGCGCCGCACGCGCCGGCGGAGGGGCACGCAACCCGCTCGAGCTCGTCTAGGTCCTCATCGGACATTTTGCCGACCGAATGCATCCCCACGGCCTCATACACATCCTGAACGGTCACCGGATTGCCCTTGAAGGTCCCGGGCAGGATGGAGCCGCCATAAATGAAAACGGATGGCACATTGAGACGGCACATGGCCATCATCATGCCCGGCAGCGACTTGTCGCAGCCCGCCAAGCCTACAAGCGCGTCGTAGCAATGGCCGCGCATGGAAAGCTCGACCGAGTCGGCGATGACCTCGCGGCTGGCAAGCGAAGCCTTCATGCCCTGATGGCCCATGGCGATGCCGTCGGTGACGGTGATGGTGCAGAATTCGCGCGGCGTGCCACTGGCATGGGCGACGCCCTTCTTGACCACCTGCGCCTGGCGCATCAGCGCAATATTGCAGGGCGCGGATTCATTCCAGCATGTGGCGACGCCGACGAGCGGCTGGTGGATTTCACTTGAGCTGAGCCCCATGGCATAGAGAAACGCGCGATGGGGCGCCCGTCCGGGCCCTTCGGTCACATGCCGGCTTGGCAGGCGCTTCTTATCAATCGTTTTTGCGTCCATAACTTCAACCCTGCTGCGCGTATTCCTGATGCGGTGTCACCTTGCCTGGATGACCCGTCTCAGGAGCGCAGGAACATATCCTGTCCAACTGGACCCGGCGGAAGGGCGTCTTGATACGCATTTCTCCCGCGAATTTGGCGCGGATATTCGAATTGGTTTATGGCGCAAGCGTGGCCATCTGTTGCGTTTGAGCAACAGTCTGACATAAAAATCACAATGGAAGAATCGGAGCTGGCCCTAACTGGCGGTTTTGAGCCGTTTCAGCGCGTCATTCAGTTTGGCCGCAACGGCTTGCGCATCCGTTTTTCTCTGGCGCTGCTCCTCCACCACATGCTCCGGCGCACGCGAGGTAAACTTCTCATTGGCGAGTTTCGCCTCAATCTGGGCGATTTCCGCGCCCGCCTTCGCGATTTCGCGGGTCAGGCGCTCGGTCTCGCCCGCAATATCAATGACGCCCTCCAGCGGCAGGGCGAAAGTTGCTTCATCCAGCACAAACTGCACAGAGCCCTTTGGCGCTTTATCGGCCGGTGAAATGCTCTCCAGCCGCGCCAGAGTCACAAGCGCATCGCGGTTGGCCTCAAGACGGGCTTGGGCCGCCTCCCCTGCCCCTAGAACCAAGACGGGAATTCTGGCCCCCGCGGGGATGTTCATCTCGGCCCGGATCGAGCGGATTTCGCTCACCACCCGGATCACCCAGTCGAACTCGGCTTCCGCATCGGCGTCCACCAGCCCGCCCAAGTCCGGCCATTCAGCCAGAATGAGCATGGCTTCGCGCGCCGGGCCGGTTTCTCCCAGCCGCGTCCACAATTCTTCGGTGATGAAGGGCATAAAGGGATGCAGCAGGACAAGCGCACGATCCAGAACCCAGGCGGCCGTGGCGCGGGTTTCGGCTTTCGACGCTTCATCGTCACCCTGCAAGGAAGGCTTGATGAGCTCAAGATACCAGTCGCAGAAAATATTCCAGACGAAGCGGTATATTGCGCCCGCCGCCTCATTGAAGCGATAGGCCTCGATGCCTTTGGTGACCGCAAGCGCCGCCTTTTCAACCTCGCCCACGATCCATTTGTTGACGCCCAGGTCGAGCGCGGCGGGGTTAAATCCCTCAACACGAACACATTTGTTCATTTCCAGAAACCGCGCCGCGTTCCAGATTTTGGTGCCGAAATTCCGGTAGCCCTCCACGCGCGATTTCGCCAGCTTGATGTCGCGCCCCTGGGCGGCCATGGCGGCGAGCGTGAAACGCAGGGCGTCCGCGCCAAATTCATCGGCCATCTCCAGCGGGTCCATGACATTGCCCTTGGACTTGGACATTTTCGCGCCCGCCTCGTCGCGCACCAGCGCGTGGATATAGACGGTGTGGAAGGGTACTTCGTGTTTGAAATGCAGCCCCATCATCATCATCCGCGCGACCCAGAAAAAGATGATGTCGAACCCGGTGACCAGCACGTCCGTCTTGTAATAGCGCGCCAGTTCGGGCGTCTCCTCCGGCCACCCCAGCGTCGAGAACGGCCACAGGGCGGATGAGAACCAGGTATCGAGGACGTCCGGGTCACGGGTCAGAGGCTTGTCCTCGCCATAATGCTCCCCTTGGCTTCATCCTCATCGTGGCCGACGAAAAATTCGCCGTCCGGCCCATACCAACAAGGAATCTGGTGTCCCCACCAGAGCTGGCGCGAAATGCACCAGGGCTGGATGTTGCGCATCCACTCGAAATAGGTCTTTTCCCAATTTTTGGGCACGAAAACCGTATCGCCATCCTCGACCGCCTTGATCGCCGGTTTGGCGAGGGTTTGCGCGTCCACATACCACTGGTCGGTGAGCATTGGCTCGATCACAACCCCTGAGCGATCGCCAAAGGGCTGGGCGATGATTTTCTCTTCCACGCCCCGGTAGAATCCAAGCTCCTCGATTTCCTTCAGAACCAGTTTTCGCGCCTCGTAACGGTCGATGCCTTCATAGTGCTTTGGCACGTTGTTTTCCGGCGTCACAATCATCCGCGCCTGGCTATCCATCAGCGGGATAAGCGGAATGCCGTTGCGCCGCGCGACCTCGAAATCGTTGAAGTCATGCGCTCCGGTAATCTTCACCGCGCCCGAGCCGAATTCCGGGTCGGGATATTCGTCCGCTATGATCGGGATATGTCGCTCTGCAATCGGCAGGCGCACCATTTTTCCAATGAGATTCTTGTAACGCTCATCGCTAGGATGAACCGCGACCGCCCCGTCGCCCAGCATGGTTTCGGGCCGCGTCGTGGCGATGACGATTTCCCCGATCCCGTCAACCGGCCCTTCCACCAGCGGATACGCAAACTGCCACATATGGCCGTTCACTTCCTTTTGCTCGACTTCAAGATCGGAGATCGCGGTCTGGAAAACAGGGTCCCAGTTGACGAGCCGCTTGTCCTTGTAGATCAGCCCTTCGCGATAGAGATCGACGAACACCCTGAGCACCGCGGTATTTAGCCCTTCATCCATGGTGAAGCGTTCACGGCTCCAGTCGCATGACGCGCCAAGGCGCTTGAGCTGATTGAGGATCGTACCGCCGGATTCTTCCTTCCACGACCAGACCCGCTCGATAAAGGCGTCGCGCCCCATGGCGCGCCGGTCCGGTTCCTTGTTTTCAACGAGTTGACGCTCGACGACCATCTGCGTGGCAATGCCCGCATGGTCCATACCCGGCTGCCACAGCACATCCTTGCCCCGCATCCGTTCAAACCGGATCAGGATATCCTGAATGGTGTTGTTGAGCGCGTGCCCCATATGCAGCGAGCCGGTCACATTGGGCGGCGGGATGACGATGGTATAGGGCTTTGCGCCGGCCGCCACCCTGTCGGACCGGCCGCAGGCAAACGCTCCCGCCTGTTCCCAGGCATCGTAGATGCGTTTTTCCAGTTCGGAGGGTTGATAGGTTTTTTCAAGCATATTCTTGAGAATACCGGTGAGGATCGCGGCCAGTAACGGGACTGATGGTATGGTGGTTAGCCATGTCGCGGGCAGCCTGTCAACACCAGGCCCGCCATGGGCGCAAGGGCAAATCCCGCACCGTCCTCAGGCAAAGAAAAACCGGGGCCAAAAGGCCCCGGTTCCTGCCTCGCGTCTTGTTGCGGGGCCCGCGCCGCGGACCCGAAACCGTCAACCACCGCCGCTCTTGAGATTTTCAGCCGTAACCTCTTTTTGAACAATACGCTCCATATTTTCATCCAGCCATTCGCGCAGCATGGGCCGGAGCATGTCCTTGACGCTGTCTTCCAGTGTCCTGGCTTCGCCGGAAGCTGAGTCCGGCGCGGGATCTTCCACAGGCGCGGCGGCGGCAGCCAATTCCGGCGGCGCGTCCGCCGGCATGCCGCCTGATTCCTCTGCAGGCTCGACTGCCAGGTCACTGGCGGTATTTCCGGCGCCCGCATCAGCGGGTTCGGCCGGGATTGCATCGGCGGCCGCATCTTCGGATTCCGGATTATAGACACCCTTGTCGATGCTTGCCTCGGCAGGCATGTCGGTGGCCGTCTCACCAGCGGGCACGGCGGGAGTTTCCGCCATTTCCGCATCGGGCACAGCCGCCGGAATGGGGTCCGCCGCCGCCGGATCGATCGCCGAAAGCGCTTCTGTGATAGTGGACTCCTCAGCAGAAACGGGCTCGGGCGGCTGCACATCGCTTTGTCCGAGCGCCTCTCCCGGATCTTCTTCAGGGGCCGTCGCGGCGGGCGCCAGGTCGGCCGGTGCGGCGCTGACTGTTTCCTCAATGCCCGCTTCAGCCAGGACTGCCGAAATATCAATTTCACCACCGGCCTGATCACTGGCCGGCGACGGGGCCGGCGCAGACGAAAACTGCGTCTCCAAACTTGCCTCCTGGGCCACTGGCATCTGAGCGGCCGGTGCGCCCGCTGCTTCGCCAAGTGCGGCTTGCAGCGCATCCGCCGGGGAAGCATCGCCCTGAGGCGCCTCATTTTGTACCTGTCAGATCCAGAATATCATCGGCAGTCTCCGCCCCGGCCTGCGGATCGGTGAGCGCGTTTGCCAACTCGTTGGCCAGCGCGCCTTCCGCCGGGGCCGGCGCCGCGGGAGCTGAAGATTCCGTTTGTGGAGAGTCACCTGGTTCGTCATCGGAAATAATTTTCCGAATGGATGCCAGTATCTCGTCCATTGTCGGCTCGGGGGCCTGTTCTGAACTGCTCATGCTTGAATTCCTTTGCCGCCTCTCTCAACCATCATGCCCACGATGGTTCCCCTGGTGAATACATTAACACATTGGTCGCCTGCAAGTCTCGCCACCCGATAGGTCTTTTGCAACGTTGTTATGGTTAACGGCGAAACAGTCCACGCCGATCCGGATTGGTGCCGAAAAGCCGGTTTTTGATCCGGTTATAGTGCGCGACAGGGTCATATTTCTCGACCGGAAGGCGCAAGTATTCCACGCCCAGCCGCCCAACCGCGGAGAGCAGACTATACGCCGCCACGACCATATCGCGTTTGGTGCCGACGAGAGTCACCTGCGAGTCCAGAAACTCCTGCTCGGCATCCAGAACGTCAAGAATGGTACGCTGCCCTACTTTTTCTTCTTCCTTGACGCCGTTGAGCGCGATCTTGTTGGCGCGCACCTGCGCCTGATCCGACTGTATCTGCGCGCGCGAAGCCGTCAGCCGCCCCCAAGCGGCTGTCACGTCCGCGTTCGCCTGGGCGCGGGCCTCGTCTATCTGGCGCCGGCGCTGCCGGTTTGTTTCTCTTGCCTGACGCGCTCGGGAGGAGGGTTCACCCTTCGAGTATAACGGGACGGTAATGCGGCCGGTGAGCCGCTTCTCGCTTTGCCTGTCGAGAGAGACCGAGGGCTCGAATGAATCCGAAATGGTTGCCTCGACGCTCACCTCCGGCAGCATCTCACCGATGATTTCCCTGATCGCATAACGGGAGGCTTCCTCGGCGAAAACGGCGGTCATGATGTTCGGATTTTCAGCTTCCGCTATGCTCAGGGCGCCCGACAGCAGCCGGGGCAGCAATGCATCGATGGGATTGGACTCGACAAGACGGCTCGGCGGATGCCCGACGACGCGCTGAAAGGACGAGCGGCTGGTCTTGAGATTAGACTGGGCCAGACTAAGCTGCGAAACGGCGCCGCTGCGGCGCGCCTCCGCCTGGGCCACATCGGTTCTTGTCACTTCACCAACCTCGAACCGGTCTTTCGTGGCCTTGAGTTGTTCGGCCAGAACACGGACATTGCCCTCCCGCAGCCGGACAATGGCCTGATCGCGGACCACATCCATATAGGATGTCACCGCATCAAGCAGAACGGTTTGCTCTACCGCGCGCAGACTTGCCCGGCCCGACCGGATTTCCGCCTCGGCCCTGCGAATCGCATTGACCGTCCTCAGTCCCCGGAACCCCGGAACAGGGTTTTATTGATGGTGAGCGAAAAGCTTTTCGGGTTGTGCGGCCCCCCGGAATTGAAGCCTCCCGATCCGCCAGCGCCTCCCCCCTTTTGTTTCGGGTTAGTCGTGCGGTAGCCGGCTTCCAGGTCTCCTGAAACAGAGGGGAGAAAGTTTGAGCGGGCCTGGGAGATTTCCTCGTCGATGGCTCTGAGCCTGGCCCGCTCCGCATTCAGCGTCGGGTTGGTCATATACGCCGCTACGAGTGCGCTGGGCAGGCTTTCCGCCAGCGCCGCGCCCGAGAGCATTGCGGGAATCGCGCATACGCCAAGCAACGCCGCAAACATCCGCCACGCCACCCGCGCCGTGCCGCGCGCCGCGGCTAGTATTTTTCTTAAACGCATCCCGGACCCACGCATTCGGAACTGGCCGCCTCTCGTGCTGCTTATTGTTCAACGCGGCAGCGGGCATGCTCCGTCGATTTTACATGGCGCGAGAATAGTAGGTCGGACCCAAAGGTTAAAGACAATTCCCCTAAACCGGGAGCAAGTGTCTGGCCGGTGTGGAGTCCATGCAACACTTTGTGGTGAGGACATTACAGAATGGAACAATTCCGATAACCTAAAAAACGAACTCTTTTTCCAGCTCAAACCCCGGCAGGGCGGGACCGCTCGCGTCAAATGCAGGACGCTGGTTCACATGTCCCGCGCCATTGCGAAAAAGCGTGGCCTGTCCAAAATTTCGTACGGCGACGATCGTCACGAGACGGCCGTCATCCTTTAACTGGCTCATCAGGCTATCGGGCACCATGGGGACGGCCCCATTGAGAAAAATGGCGTCATAGGGTCCCTCGCTGGCATAGCCATCGGGCAGGAAACCCGAAACAACCGCCGCATTGTCCACTTCCAGCTCCATGAGCGTCTGGCCGGCCCGTTCCGCGAGCCCCTCATCGCATTCAAGGCCGACAACGGAATCCGCCAGCCGGGAAAGAATGGCCGTCGAGTATCCTGTCGTACAGCCCACATCCAGGACCAGATGGTCAGGCCGGATTTCGGCAAGCTGAATCATTCGCGCCAGCGGCATGGGCGAAACAAGGCTGCGCTGCGGCCTGCCCTGTCGTGGCGGCGCGACGGGAATTTCCTCTTCCATATAGGCCAGCGGGCGCAACGACGCCGGAACGAAACTTTCCCGGGGAATATCTCTCATCGCACGCAGCAACCGCGCGTCGGTCACCTGGTTGGGCCGAATCTGGCTTTCGACCATATTGTGCCGTGCGACAGCGTAATCATTCATTCGTGGATTCTCCCGCGCCTGACCTTAAGCCTTTCAGTTGAGAATTTGAGACAATTTGTCAAGCTGCACCGCATTGTGATGGAGGTGCGCGTTTGATATAAGCGGCGCGTTGCTCGTTTCGTTGATTGTGTGTGCGTCCGCGGCATCATCCTGAAAATACGAAGCGAACAAGGTTCCTGGCAGAACAACTTCAGGTCAGGAATTAATGCAATGGGGCCACGTGGCGGAGTGGTTACGCAGCGGACTGCAAATCCGTTTACTCCGGTTCGATTCCGGACGTGGCCTCCATAGCCGTGACCAGGACGGTTAATTTTCCTTGGGCTTCACGGATGCAAAATAGACCGCCAGCGCCTTGATCTGTTCTTTATCGAGCGATTTTGCGACCGAGACCATTGCCTGGTTCTGGCGCTCGCCATTACGGTATGTTTCCATGAGTTCGATAAAGGCCAATACCTCGTAGCCGACAATGGGCGGAATTGTCTCGTTGGCGCCATCGCGGTGGCAGGCCGAGCATTCGCCAGCGAGATATTCGCCATAATCGCGCACTTCGCTGTCATTTGCCGCAAAGGATGTCTGAAAGGCCGTACTTGTCGCAATCACAAAGGCAAGAATCTTCAGCATAAGCGTTGTCCGGAGGAAACCGGCCCCTGACATGAAAATATTGGGAGGGGAGCGGGGAGCGCCCGGATCCAGACGGACCGGACGCTCCCAAATCTTCACAGAAACCGGACGGCACTCAGCCCTTGGCAAACATTTCGTTCGTCATGGCGGTATACCAGTCCAGCGACTCCTCGAAGGTCTGTTTGCGCATCTCCTCGGTTTCTCCTGTTTTGGAGATAAACTTCGAACTCACGTCGACCTTGTCCGCGCCGGCCTTGTAGGCGGCGCCCACCTTGATCCCGTTATTTTCGGAAATGAGCGACCAGCAGGTGTTGCGGTAACGCGCGGGGAATTTTTTCTTGCCCGCGAGCGCTGCAAGCACGGAGTTGGCGACCACCTTCGCCTGGCTGTTCGCCGAGAAGCCCGATTTGGGCATCTTCTTGGCGATCGACGCATCGCCGAGCACGTAGATATCCTTGACCTTGGTGGAGGAAAAGTCCTCGGGATTGATTGGACACCAGTCCCCATCCGAGCAGCCGGCAACATGCACGATCTTCCCGGCCCTTTGCGCCGGAATGATATTCGCGACATCCGCCTTGACCGTTTCCCCATCGCCGGTTGTGACGGTCATTGCCTTGGCGTCCACCTTCTTGACACCGCCGCCCGTCAGGTCCGGCGGAACCCATTCGATGATGTCCTGGTAATGCGCCTGCCAGCCTTCCTGGAAGAGTGCCTGCTTGGAGAATTTGGGCTTGGGATCAAAAATAATGAGTTTCGAGCCCGGCTTGTTTGCTTTGAGATAGGCGGCGATCATTGATGCGCGCTCATAGGGTCCCGGCGGGCAGCGGAACGGGTTGGTCGGCGGCGCCATGATGACAGTGCCCCCGGCCTTCATCGCCTCAAGCTGTTTCTTGAGAATCTGTGTCTGCACGCCCGCCTTGTAGGCATGCGGCATCATCTTGGCCGCCTCATCGTCGTAACCTTCGATCCCGGCCCATTTGAAATCGATGCCCGGCGCAAGAACCAGCTTGTCGTATGAGAGAGTCGTGCCGCCGCGAAGCGTGACGGTTTTCCTGGCGCTGTCGACCCCGGTCGCATAGTCGGTCACAACCTTGACGCCGAGTTTTTTCAACCCGTCATAGCTGTGGGTTATCGAGTCAAAGCTACGGAACCCTCCAAGATACAGATTGGAGAAAAAACAGGTTGTATATTGAGCGTTCGCCTCGACGAGCGTGACGTCAAGACCCGGCGCGCCCTTCTTGACCAGATGCGCGACGGTTCCGCCGCCCGCGCCGCCGCCAATGACGACGACCTTGCCCTTGCCCTGGGCGTAGGCAAAGGAGCCTATTGCCGTTGACGCGGCGGTTGCCGCACCAGCCGCTCCCAGCATGATATTGAAATTACGACGCGATAATTTTGACATCTTTCCTCCCTGTTTTATCCGGAATTACCTTCCTGTTAAATTCCGCCTTGACTGGCGGTTCATGATGGACCCTGCTTTTGTGGCCGGGTCCCATGGCAACAATATGCCTGTCCGGCAATTTTATTCTCCGACGGCTGATAGTACATCAAAATTTTAAAAGTGCGAATATAAGAATGTTTTGTTTTATGTCGTGCCGGACCGTATCGCATTCCGCTCGGAAAACGGATTACAGCCGGATGAACCAGTAAGGGACAATCGCAATGGGCAAGACCAGGACAAAATCCCTGCAGGACAAAATGGCGGAGGGCGGACTGGCACGGATCATGGCGGCCCACAGCCCGCTTTCGGCGAGGCTCGCGGAGGAAGCCGGATTCGACGGGCTTTGGGCAAGCGGCTTCGAATTGTCCGCTCTTTACGGATTACCGGACGTCAGCATCGTCACCATGAGCGAGCATCTTGAGATGATGCGGGCGATCGCGCGGCACACATCGCTCCCGATCGTTGCCGATATCGATACCGGCTTCGGTAACGCCATCAATCTGCACCATGCGGTCGGCCAATATGAGGATGCCGGGGCGTCGGCTGTTGTCATCGAGGACAAGACTTTTCCGAAAGTCACAAGCCTGCTTTCCGGCGGGCGCCAGGAATTGCTGCGCATTGAAGAATTCCAGGGAAAGCTCGAAGCGGCGGTGAATGCGCGAAAGGACACAGGCTTTCTGATCATCGCGCGGAACGAGGCGCTCATTGCCGGTCTTGGCGAAGAAGAGGCCCTGCGCCGCGCGGCCGCCTATGAAGAAGCCGGCGCGGACATGATCCTCATACATTCGAAGCAGAAAACGCCTGACGAGGTGGAGAGTTTTGTCCGTAACTGGAACGGCGCGGCGCCAATCGTCATCGTTCCCACGGCCTATCCTGAGATGACGGAAGCGCGCGCGAAGTCTCTTAAAAAAATCAGGATGCTGATCTACGGAAACCATGGCATCCGCGCGGCCGTCACCGCCATGCAAAAGGTGTTCGCGCAAATCATCGCCGAGGGGGGAATTAAGGGAGTCGACGCCGAAATCGTTTCCGTTGAAGAAATCTTCCGGCTCCAGAACATGGGAGATGTGAAGGAAAAGGAAGATAAATTCCTGCGCTAGCGCCCGTTCCGGTCATTTGCGGCGGGCGCATCGCGATTCCCGTTATCATGGCCCTTGCGCCGCGCCCACCATAGGGTGACGCGCCGGCGCCACCGCCGGACGCCCGGTAAATCAACTGAAAGGACGAGAAACCCGAGCGGGATCATCCAGAACCCCAGTACGGGCAGAAATCCGAGCAGCCCTCCCAGAATCAACACAACGCCAATTGCCAACCGAACGATGCGTGAACGCGGCAGATAAAACTGACTTCTCCCGAGTTTGATTTTTGGTGGCTTCAATTGGGGCTCCGGACTGGATTGCGGCATGTGCGGGACACAGTTTCGAACGCGTGTTGAAATAACCGTAAACCTGAGCTCCCGGCGAGACAAAATGCGCCGGGATGCAGTTTCTGAATTTCGTGCATTTCTTTATCTGGAATGATCCCCGCGCATTTGCTATAGCGTGTGCGGTCTGCAGGTCCTGATTGGCTTGCCAAGTTCCCCGGTAGCTCAGTTGGTAGAGCAAGCGGCTGTTAACCGCTGGGTCGCTGGTTCGAGTCCGGCCCGGGGAGCCAGACTTTTTGGTTTTTTCGTTTTTTCCCGCTACGCTGGCGTAATTTTCCTGGCAAGCCTGCTTTGCCGGCGAAGTAATATTGCGGAAAGACAAAAAAACCGGACCCCGGAGCGTAACAAATCCGCACCTCATGAGTACTCATCCTAAAACCTGGCGTGGTTATTTCCTTGTCGTCGCATTTGCCAATGCTGGCCTCGTGGCCTGGTGGTGGTTGAGTCCGCAACAGATTTCGCACGAAAATGGCCCCATCGAGAATCTTCAGATACTGGTGTTGCTGCTCACCTGTGTGCTGTCCTGCATAGCCGCAAGGAAGCCTGGCGAGAGGCGAACCGCCGCCGTTGCGCTTGCGGGTTCGAGTTTACTCCTGCTGGTCCGGGAACTCGATCTGCGTCCCTATATGCCGCCTGAGTGGATTGCCTCCGCTTCCACCGGAGCCAAAATTCTCATGTGGCTCGTGTTTGCCGCGACGCTGGCCTATATCCTGAGCCGGTACAGGCACATTCTAGACTTCATCCGGTCGGGCCGGATATTGAAAGCCTGGGTGTTTTTTCTCTGGATCCCCCTGCTCATTTTAGGCCAGCTGATAGAGGAATGGACTGACGTAACCCATGACGATGACCGGTATGATTACTGGGCGAGCGGCCAGTTCTGGGAGGAAATGACCGAACTCAACGCCTATCTGATATTCCTGATTGCCGCCTATACATTGTATCGGGTCAACCGCTGCCCAAGCGCCGACGGTGCGGGAGCAAGTGCGATACACCGGGCCTCACGCCCCAGGTCATGAGCTCATGACCTAGTTGAACAGCCAGTCGAACAGACCGCCGCCACTTGGCTGGCGCCGTCTTGGCTGCGGGCGGGGATGCGGCGCGGAACGCCCTCCCTGTGACCACCACCCGTCATTGGCCCAGAACTGATCGCCCCGGCCGAAGGTGTCGAGCGGCGCAGTGCGCAAGGTCACTTCGTTCGCGATACCATCCGGGTCGGTGACGGTGACAGAGGCCATCTTCCAGTCCCAGCGCGCCTTTTTGTCTCCCCAGCTGTAGGGTTCGACGGCGACGACCTTGGCCTTCCACAGATCAATGATTGCTGAATAATCGTAATTTCCGGTGGCGCCGTCGCCGAGCGCACCAGCCCGGTATCGCAGCACCGCAATACCCTTCAGGCTGTACTTCATGGGCGTCCAGTCAACGATTTCCGGTTTCCCCGGCCCGTACATTTCAAGCCGCACCCGCACCTTGGGATATCTGCGGTTGGTGGCAAGATAGTGGCCGGCGGGCGCCTTGCTGATCACCCAGCCCTTGACGGGTTTGCCAAACGTTTCGCGCGGTGGCGGCGGTGGCGGCACGACGCCCATTTTCCGCAGGCGGATGCGCGCGCTCAATATACCTGAGTCTGCCGCCAGAGCCGCCTTGTAGTCCGTTACCGCTTCTTCACCCCGGCCGAGAGACTCATAAATCTGCCCCCGGGCCGCAAGGGCCTCCGCATTGCCAGGCTCGGTTGAAAGGGCCTTGTCCACTTGTATCAGGCCCTCCTCCGCGATGCCCAGCCGCAAATAAACGTAGGCGTTTTCCGTCAGCGCGCTGACATTGCCAGGGTCCAGCGACAGGGACATCACCAGATCCGCGCGCGCCTTCTCAAGCTTCTTGATCCGTAGAAAAGCCACCCCCCGCTCGCGATAGGCCGCCGCGTGACCGGGATCGATGCCGATGGTCTTGGTAAAATCCTTCACCGCGGAATTGTAGCGGCGCGTGCGCGCATAAGCTGAACCGCGGGCAAAATAGAACTCCGCCGATTCCGGATTCTGGGCAATCAACTCCGTATAGTCCAGTACGGCGTCGTTATCGCGCTGAAGTTCCAGATAAGCCGCGCCCCTGTTCTTGCGCGCGCCGGAATATTTCGCATTGAGATTCAGGGCTCGTGAAAAGTCGCGCACGCCCGCAAAAGGCCGCCCAAGCGCCGCGTGCACCTTGCCGCGCCCGTTAAAGGGAACCGCATTGGCGGGCATCAGTTGAATCGCCTTGCGGAAATCCTTTCGCGCCTCCTCCATGCGGTCCAGCGCCAGCAGGGCATTGCCGCGATTGTTGAAGGCCGCGCCATAATTGGGCGCAAGCTCAATTGCGCGCCTGAAATCGAGCAAGGCCTGTTCCGCCTCGCCCATGTCCAGCAGGGCATTGCCGCGATTGTTGTAGACAATGGCATAGTCGGGAAACAGTTCGACGGAATTGTTGAAGTCCGCAATCGCCTCCCTGGGGCGCTTGAGCCGCCACTTGGCGACTCCGCGGTCATTCAGGATATTCGCCCGGCGCACATCGGCCAGGTCATCGGCCTTCAAGGCGCTGTCAAAGGACAGGATCGCATCGCGGTATTTTCCGCGCAGCAAATTGGCCGCGCCTTCGCGCGCGCGCAACACCGCATCCTCCGCGGGGATGGCGACCGCCACGGATGTCTGGCTCGCCAGCATTGCCAATGCGAGATAGAGCGCGCGTCTCATCGTTGTCCCATATGCCATATATCGCCACAAATCCGGCTGATTAAACCGTCCATAGTGCAATTCTTTGTCATTTGCTGGCTCTGGCGTCAACGATCAGTCATATATGTCAGCAGGAATGGCCAGCACGGCCATTGATGGGCAGACGATTGGCACGCTTTCGTCTGCCCTTGCGTTTGAAAGGCGCCGTTCTTTTGAAAACAACTCTTCTGCGCGATCTCACACTCCCGGTTCTGGTCCTTGCCGCCTGTACCGCGCTGGCGGCGCCCGCGCGGGCCGGCACGCATACGCGCAACCTTGATGCCATGATCGGGCAAATGCTGTTGATCGGATTTGCCGGCACGGCTCCGGAAGGAAAGACCGTGCGCCGGATAACCCGGCTGATCGCAACCGGACAAATCGGCGGCGTCATCCTGATGGACCGCAATATCCGCTCGCCCGCCCAGGTGCGCGCGATGAACGCGAAGTTTCTCAACACGGGATACTCCCTGCCGCCGATTATTTCCGTGGACCAGGAAGGTGGCCGCGTGCAGCGCCTGTCCCCCAAAAAGGGCTTCCGCGGGTTTCCGACCGCACAAACAATCGCCCGGCTCTACACCCCGGACAAAGCGCGCCGAATTTACCAAACCATGGCGCGGGAACTCGCGAGCGCGGGTTTCAACCTTAATTTCGGCCCGGTTGTGGATCTCAATCTCAACCGGCGCAATCCGATCATCGGCCGGCTCGGACGCAGCTATGGCGCGGATCCGTCGCGCGTGGCAGCCTTTGCGGGCGCCTTCATTGCCGCGCACCGGAAGGAAAATGTTCTCACCTCGATAAAGCATTTTCCGGGGCATGGCAGCAGCTTTACCGACACCCACAAGGGCTTTGTGGACCTGACCAGAACCTGGAAGGAGGTCGAGTTGGAGCCGTACCGGATGCTGGTCCGAAAAGGCGCAGTCGACACGATTATGGTGGGGCATCTCTACCACCGGGCGCTTTCCGGCGACCAGCGCCTGCCCGCCACGCTGACCCCCACCGCGATCGAAGGCTGGATACGCGGGAAAATCGGTTTCCAGGGCGTCGTCATCACGGATGATCTGGAAATGGCCGCGATCCGTAAATATTACAATCTGCGAACCACGCTGATCAAAGCGGTTCAGAGCGGCAACGACATTTTGATGTTCTCGTCATCGGGTTCCGACCCGAATTTCGTGGCGAGGGCAACAAAAATCCTGCGCGATGCGGTTCTCAACGGAACGATCCCGCGCACGCGGATCGAACAGGCCTATGCCCGAATCTGGACGTTAAAGCAGCGCTTGCGGCCCAGACCCTTCTGGAGAGCGGGCGCGGCGGGCAGCGCTACCCGATAGAGCGGTCCACATCAAGCGCACGCAGGACTTCTGGCATAATTTCACTCAAATCTTCCGCGATCAGACCCGGCCCAAACCGGGCTGCCGCCTCCCCGTGCAGCCAAACGGCGGCGCAGGCGGCCTCAAAGCCGGGCATGGCCTGTGCCAGCAGCCCGGCGGCAATCCCGGCCAGCACGTCACCGGACCCCGCCGTTGCCGTCCAGGGCGGCGCATTGCCGTTGATCGCGGCGCGGCCCTCCGGGTGCGCTATCACCGTATCGGCCCCCTTGAGAATGACAGTTGCGCCACTCAGCCGGGCCGCCGCGCGCGCGCGTTCCAGCTTCGAGCCGCCGGACACGGTTTTTGCGAACAGGCGGGAAAATTCCCCCTCATGGGGCGTAAGCACGACGCTCGCCCCGCGCCCCGAGGTGGCGGCAAACAGAACCCCCGGGCTCTTCTCGAATGACGTCAGCGCATCGGCGTCCAGTACACAGGCCGCACCGCTTCCCAACGCGGCGGCGGCGAGATCGCGCGTCCCCTGCCCCACCCCGGCGCCCGGACCAATGAGGATTGAATTTATGCGCGTGTCCTTCAGGATATCCGCAAGCCCCCTTGCGCCGCTGAATGACGCAACCATTACGGCAGTGGAATGAGCGGCGTTCACAGCCGTGGCGGCCTTCGACCCGGCCAGCGTCACCAGTCCCGCGCCCATGCGCAGAGCGGCGCGCGCGCCCAGCCGCGCAGCCCCCGTGGCCTCCGGTCCGCCCGAGACGACAAGCGCATGGCCACGGTCATATTTGTGGCCTGCCAAAGCGGTCTTCGGAAAGGCTTCGAACCAAAATTCAGGTGCATTTGCAAAGGTGGCGGGTTTTATGGTCTCCAGCACACCGGCCCCGATGCCGATCTGCGCGATGCGCACCACTCCGCAATGAACCCTGCCCGGCAGCAGCAGATGACCGGGCTTGCGGCGGAAGAATGTGACTGTTGAATTAGCCATGACCGCAACACCCCTCGCCGCCCCGCTGGTCCCGTCTATCCCGCTCGGCACATCGATCGCGACGACGGGCATACCGCATGCGTTCACGGCCGCAATGGTTTCAGCAGCGATCCCTTTTACGGAACGTGCGAGACCGGCGCCAAAAATCGCATCCACAATGACCTCTGCTCCCGCGACGATACCAGGCTCCAGAGGCCCGATGCCCCCTTCCCAGCGCCGGGCCATTTCGCCCGCGTCGCCTTTCAGCGCATCCCGCTTGCCGAGCAATCCCAGGCGAACATGATAGCCCTGCTCTTGAAGCAGCCGCGCGGCCACAAATCCGTCGCCCCCATTGTTGCCCGGTCCGCACAGGATCACCACGTCGCGGGCCTGCGGCGCCAGTCGCGCAACCTCGCCGGCGACCGCCCGCCCAGCCGCTTCCATAAGCTCAAGACCCGGCGTGCCAGCCTCAATTGTCAGTTGGTCCGCGCGCGCCATCTCCTCGCTGGTGAGCAGTTCCGGAGCAGGGCCCGTAATATCCCGGCCCGCGGTCATTTATATTGCGCCAGCTCGATGAGATTTCCGTCCGGATCGCGGCAATAAATCGACAGGATCGGGCCGTTGGCGCCGGTGCGCGGCACCGGCCCCTCGATCACTTCCACGCCTTCAGCTTCCAGCCTCGACTGGGCGGCGGCGGCATCAACGACAATGAAACAAAGATCCGCGGAACCCGGCGCCGGATGGCGCGCCTTCGGATCGAACTCGTTTCCTGCTTCATGCAGGTTTATTTTCTGGTTTCCGAAGACAAGCGCGCTGCGCCCTTCGGCAAATATCTCGCGCGTCATGCCAAAGACCTGTTCGTAAAACGCGCAGGTCCTCTCAATGGACGCAACTGTCAACACCAGATGATCGAGACCGGTGATCCTCATGGCAATTCTCCCGGGAACGGTCCTGACGGCGCCGCTGAACAAAACTTGGGCAACGCGCCTAAAAAATGAGCAGATTTGCGGCACTGCTTCGCTTTGTCAGAATAAGCACAACAGTAAGTGTTTGATTCCAGGCTTCTATTTTTCATCTGCATTTCTGGCACGGAGCATGCTATTGCGAGTTACAAACGTCAGAAGAAACGCGACTGTCGCGCCGCATTCGGGGAGGCCCTGGACGCCGATGAAAAAGATCGAGGCGATTATCAAGCCATTCAAGCTGGACGAGGTCAAGGAAGCGCTGCAGGAGATCGGATTGCAGGGTATTACAGTGACCGAGGCCAAGGGGTTTGGCCGCCAGAAGGGGCAGACGGAACTCTACCGCGGGGCGGAATATGTTGTCGATTTCCTGCCCAAGGTGAAAATCGAAATTGTGCTGGGCGACGATATGGTCGAAAAAGCGGTGGAAGCGATCATGACCTCCGCAAAAACGGGGCGGATCGGCGATGGAAAGATTTTCGTCTCCGCAATGGAGGAAGCGGTGCGCATTCGTACCGGGGAAACGGGGCAGGACGCTATCTAGGGCGACCCTCTCATTGAGTGAAACGACAAGTCGGATCAAATGGGCCAGGATGAGTATCCTCGGCGAAACAGGGGAAGAAAATGGCAGACGTAAGTAAGGTTCTGAAACAGATCAAGGATGAGGACGTCAAATTCGTCGATCTGAGATTCACCGATCCCAGAGGCAAAATGCAGCATCTCACCATGGACGTGTCGACCATGGACGAGGCCGCCTTCGCCGATGGCATCATGTTCGACGGATCATCCATCGCCGGCTGGAAGGATATTTCCCAGTCGGACATGGCGCTGATGCCCGATCCCGCCAGCGGGACACTCGATCCTTTTTTCGCGCAGACGACGCTGGCGATTTTCTGCGACATCATCGAACCCACCACGGGCGAGCTCTATGAGCGCGATCCACGCTCCGTCGCGCGCAAAGCCGAAGCCTATATGCAGCAGTCCGGCGTCGGCGACGCGGTCTATTTCGGTCCCGAAGCGGAATTCTTCATCTTCGACGATGTGCGCTTTGCCGCCGATCCCTATAACTGCGGATTCCGGCTCGACTCGATCGACCTGCCGACCAATACGGACACCGAATACGAGATGGGCAATCTCGGCCACCGGCCGCGCAACAAAGGCGGCTATTTCCCGGTTCCCCCGGTCGATTCAGCTCAGGACATTCGCTCCGAAATGCTTTCGGTGATGTCCGAAATGGGCGTGACGGTAGAGAAGCACCATCATGAAGTGGGCGCCGCCCAGCACGAGCTGGGCATGAAATATGCGGCCCTGACCGAGGTCGCCGACCAGCTTCAGATTTATAAATATGTCGTCCACCAGGTCGCTCAGGCCTACGGCAAGACGGCGACCTTCATGCCCAAGCCCGTCTTTGGCGACAACGGGACCGGAATGCATGTCCACCAGTCGATCTTCAAGAAGGGCAAGCCGGTCTTCGCCGGCAATAAATATGCCGATCTGTCGGAGACCTGCCTCCACTATATCGGCGGCATCCTGAAACACGCCAAGACGCTGAACGCCTTCACCAACCCGTCCACCAACTCCTACAAGCGTCTGGTGCCGGGTTATGAAGCGCCTGTTCTGCTGGCCTATTCGGCCCGCAACCGTTCCGCATCCTGCCGTATCCCCCATGTGGCGAACCCGAATGGCAAGCGCGTCGAGGTGCGCTTTCCCGACCCCATGGCAAACCCCTATCTGGCCTTTTCGGCCATGCTCATGGCCGGCCTGGACGGCATCGAAAACAAGATCGACCCGGGCGATCCCATGGACAAGAACCTGTACGATCTTCCGCCGGAAGAACTCGAAGGCATCCCGACCGTTTGCGGTTCGTTGCGTGAAGCCTGTGAATGCCTCGATGGCGACCGCGACTTTCTCAAGAAGGGCGGTGTCTTCACCGACGACCAGATCGACGGCTATCTTGAGTTGAAAATGGAAGAGGTCGAGCGCACCGAGATGATGCCGCACCCAGTCGAGTTCGATATGTATTACAGCGCCTAGAGCGCAATTCGTTCACGACAATAGAAAATGGGGCTGCCCATACTGGGCTGCCCCATTTTTTTCGCCCCGCCATACCCGGACCAGACAGACCAGCGCCAAAACGCGCCTTCCCCAGTTGGTCTGACCGCACCTCGGGCGCATCCCTTCATCGAGTTGCGCCGGTTGGAGCGGATATCCGGTGAGAGGCTCCCCCCGAGTAACCAAAAACCTTATTTGCATCCTCGCCTAGACGACCAGAAACACCGCGCCAATCACGCCGACCATTGTCAGCGCCGTGATCTGGCTCTTGTGACGCTCATACCAGCCGCGCATCATCGACGGAAACCCGGACATGATGAATTTTACGACCGAAATCAGCCCCAGAACCCCAATGAGGGCAAGAACCACGAAAGTCATGTCGGCCGGGTCCTGAACAACATAGCCGCTGCTGGCCGCCAGGCGCTGTCCGGTGACTGCGGTCGCGCTCACAAATGCAAAGATCGATGCCAGCCCGAGACCCAGCAGGAAGGCATATCGAAAAAGAATACCCATAGACCCATTCCCCGTATTATTGGGTGAAACAATAACAGCGGGGCGTAAAGGAAGGGGTAACCGACAGGGTTAGCAAATGCTGAATGCTGAGCCCCCTCAGACCGGCAAGGGCAATCCCCTTGTTCACGAAGGTTCCCGCGCCTGCGGCAATTCGTGATTTGACGCTTCGTTCCCATTGCGCCACCATTACCCTTGCAACAACAGGGAGGTTTAAGAAAATGACACCTCCGGACCAGCCAGTGCCGCCCTGCGGCAGACGGCGCGAAAGGCCTTGAAGGCAGACCTTAAAGGCCCTGCGCCCGATCAGGGCGGCTAAAGGCTACCGACATTCAAATCAGACGTTTGAAAAGCGCGCGCGCGGATATTCGCGACAGCCTGCGATAGTTGACCCCGGTCAGCGCGTAATATCGCCGGCCACCCCTCCCGATACCCGCAACCGCGCTTGATCAGCCCGGCATGACCGGGCGGGGCGTGACACGAGGCGGGCCGATGAGGCCGGTTGGCTCTGCAAGAGAATTTTCCCCCTCACCAGGAGCCAGACCGAGCCCTTCCCCGCAAAGCACAAAAAGCCCCATCTTGAGATCGACCCTCTCGAAACCCCGCCGGGGAAGCAAACCCCGGCGGGGTTTTGGTGTTTGCCATGTACCGATGCAAGCGAAACACATGACAATCCAGGCCAAACCCGGCAATAGTTCAGTCATGTTCACCCGCGCCATTAAGAGCCTCGCCGCCTTCGCCGCTGCCGCGTCGCTCGCCATCATGGCGTATGCGGGCGATTTTTCTTCCGCTTCGCTCATTGCGCTGAGCCTCGGTTTCGCCGCCTGGCTCGGCGCGCCTTATGCCATCGCATGGATTGCCGCGGGGCGGCTGAAAAGCGACGCCATCGCCTCGGGCATCTTGGGCGTCGGGCTGACGGTCATCGCGGGGCTGGGGCTTTATGCCTATGTCAGCGTCTTTATCACCAATACCGAACCCGACGCACAGGATGGTCTCGTATTCGTGTTTGTCCCGTTTTATCAGCTCGGCATGATTGCGCTCACATGCGCGCTCGCCTTTCTGGTGAAGCGCCTGCGCCGCGCATGAGTTCAGCGAAAGCCCCTCCCGCCCTTGCCAAAGCCATAGTCTCGTGCGACCCATGAATCGTCAGCGAATCTGGTAAGATTCGCGAAAATCGGACCGGAGTTGGTGACATCACATGGCCGCATCGCGCGATCTTTTTGCAAAGCTGGAGGCGGACCTTGAAGCGCAGCCCATCGTGCCGAAAAAGGCGCGCGCAAAGCCTAAGGCAAAACCGGGCCGGGCGGAAGCGGGCTATACCGCCGCCGACATCGAGGTGCTGGAGGGGCTGGAGCCCGTGCGCCGGCGCCCGGCCATGTATATCGGCGGAAGCGACGAAAAGGCCCTGCATCACCTGTTCGCGGAAGTCATCGACAATTCCATGGACGAAGCGGTCGCGGGACACGCCGACTGGATTGACGTGCATCTGGACAAGGACGGCTGGCTCACCGTGACCGACAATGGCCGGGGCATCCCGGTCGATCCGCACCCGAAATTCAAGGACAAATCGGCGCTCGAAGTCATTCTTACGACACTCCATGCGGGCGGCAAATTCAACTCGAAGGTCTATGACACATCGGGCGGCCTTCACGGTGTCGGCGTTTCGGTTGTCAATGCGCTGTCGGAAACATTGCAGGTCGAGGTTGCGCGCGGGCGCCGCCTCTACCGGCAGACTTTTACGCGCGGGGTCGCCGATGGCCCGCTGGAGGAACTGGGCGAGATAAAAAACCGGCGCGGCACGAAAGTGCGCTTCTTTCCCGATCACGAAATCTTCGGCAAAAAGGCCCGGTTCAGGCCATCGGTATTGTTCCCAATGGCGCGCTCGAAAGCGTATCTGTTCGGCGGCGTGGAAATCCGCTGGTCGTGCGATCCGGCCCTCATCACCGGCAAGGACGAGACCCCCTCGGACGCCGTGTTCCACTTCCCCGGCGGGCTGAAGGATTTTCTGGCCACCCGGATTGCGGGACAGGCGACAGTCACAAATGACGCCTTTGCCGGCAGAAGCGACAAGAAAGGCGGCCATGGCGCCGTCGAGTGGGCGGTTAGCTGGATTGGCGGTGCGGACGGGTTTTTGAACTCTTATTGCAACACGGTTCCGACGCCCGAGGGCGGCACTCATGAGGCTGGCCTGCGCGCCGCACTGACCAAGGGACTGCGCAGCTATGGCGAATTGTCGGGAAACAAAAAAGCGGCGCGGATCAATGCCGACGATGTGCTCGGCACTTCGGCCGCCATGCTGTCGGTTTTCCTCCGCGAACCGGAATTTCAGGGTCAGACCAAGGAGAAGCTGGCGACCGGCGACGCGGCGCGCATTGTCGAAACGGCGGTGCGCGACGCCTTCGAGCACTGGCTCACCGCCAGCCCGAACCAGGCCAACAGGCTGCTGGACTGGGTTGTTGATCGGGCCGATGAGCGCGCCCGGCGCAAACGTGAGCGCGAGATCAACCGCAAAACCGCCACCCGCAAGCTGCGTCTTCCGGGCAAACTCGCCGATTGCTCGCAAAACGCGGCCCTGGGCTCCGAAATCTTCATTGTCGAGGGTGACAGCGCCGGCGGGTCGGCCAAACAGGCGCGCAACCGCAAAACGCAAGCCGTGCTGCCCCTGCGCGGCAAGATTCTCAATGTCGCCAACGCCACTTCCACGAAAAAGGCCGACAACCAGCTGCTGAACGATTTGATCCTGGCGCTGGGCTGCGGTACGGGAGCAACTTACCGGGACGATGAACTGCGCTACGAAAAAGTTATCGTCATGACCGACGCGGATGTGGACGGCGCCCATATCGCATCGCTGCTCATCACCTTCTTTTACCGCGAGATGCCGGAACTCATCGAAAACGGCCATCTGTATCTCGGGGTCCCGCCACTCTATAAGCTCTCGCAGGGCGCCAAAACATTTTACGCCCGCGATGAGGCGCACAAAGAGGCGATATTAGCGCAAGAATTCTCAGGCCGTGGCAAAGTGGAAATGAGCCGTTTCAAAGGGTTGGGAGAAATGCTTCCCAAACAACTCAAAGAAACGGCAATGGCCCCGGAAAGCCGGTCGCTGCTCCGCGTCGAGATATCCGAGGAAACCCGCACCAGCACGGCAAAAGCGGTACAACAGCTGATGGGAAACAAGGCGGAGGAGCGATTCAAATTCATCCAGGAGAACGCGGAATTCGCCGAGGATCTGGATATTTAGAGTTCCAATCCGGAACCCCTCACAACCAGCGCGGGACCCTTTTCTTGTAGGCGAGATAATCCTCCCCGAATTTCGTAGCCAGATAGGCTTCCTCGCGGTCAATAACACCCCTGTTCATAATCCAGATCACGAATGGCAGCGCCAGCAGCCCCCAGCCGGTTGTCAGCGCAATCGCAAGCCCGGCATAGAGCACACTCAACCCGATATAGATGGGGTTGCGCGACCAGCCATAAAGCCCGCCGGTCACCAGCGCCTCGGTGGGTTCGTCAACCTGGACAGATGTCCCAGCGTCCCCGAACTGGCGAATCCCCTTTATCCCAACCCCGAGGCCGATCGCGGCAAGCCCAAGACCGATCGCGATTGGCCGCAAGCCGCCACCGGCCAGGCCAGGGCCCAACGGCAAAACCAACTCGATCAGAGCGCCGGCCAAAAGCCCCCCCAAATAAAGGTATGGCGGGCGCACCAGCACATTGGCATGGGATTCACTCACGGCTTCAACTCATATTCCTTCAGCTTCACTCTCAATCTATAACGCATGTTTAGCGGCGCATGCCCTACCTTTTTCCGCACTGTCATCAATTGACAAACCCGCCGCGCTGCCTATGCTCCGGCCCCGGCTCTACAATCTTCTTTTGCCGATTCGTATCACATGTGAAAATCGGTGCCATAAGGCTTTTTGAGAAAGACAACGCGACCGCAAGAACGGCGCCTTTGCATGACATTTGAAAAACTTGGCCTCAGCGAAAAAGTTCTGACTGCGGTAACGCAGGCGGGCTACGAGATACCGACTCCAATTCAGGCTCAGGCCATTCCTGTCGCGCTGAAAGGGCGCGATGTGCTGGGCATCGCGCAAACCGGGACGGGCAAGACCGCGTCTTTCGTTCTCCCCATGCTGACGCTCCTGGAACGCGGACGCGCCCGGGCGCGGATGCCCCGTTCGCTCATTCTGGAACCGACGCGCGAACTGGCGGCCCAGGTGGTCACGGAGTTTGAAACCCTGGGGGCGGAACACAAACTGACCGTGGCGCTGCTGATCGGCGGCGTCTCGTTCGATGAACAGGTCCGCAAGCTCGACCGCGGCGCGGATGTCCTGATTGCAACGCCGGGACGGCTGCTCGATCATTTCCAGCGTGGAAAACTGCTGCTGACAGGTGTCGAGATTTTCGTCATAGACGAAGCCGACCGGATGCTCGATATGGGTTTCATTCCCGACATGGAGCGCATATCCAAACTCATCCCGCCACAGCGCCAGACACTGTTTTTCTCGGCCACCATGCCGGCGGAAATCAAACGGCTTGCCGATAATTTCCTGAATAATCCGGAACGCATCGAAGCCACACGCCCGAGCAGCACGGTCGACACCATCGAGCAGCTGCTTTGTTACGCCCCTTCGGATCCCAAACAAAAACGGGCGGCGCTACGCGAAATCATGGCCGACCAGAAGGTGAAGAACGCCATTGTTTTCTGCAACCGCAAGCGCGATGTCGCCATTCTGCATCGCTCTCTTGTCAAGCATGGCCTGAACGCCGAAGCAATCCATGGCGATTTGCATCAGACCCAGCGCACGGCCACGCTCGAAGGCTTCCGCAATGGCGATGTCACTTACCTGATAGCCAGTGACGTCGCGGCGCGCGGCCTCGATATCCCCGATGTCAGCCATATCTTCAACTATGACGTGCCGGTTCACTCGGAAGACTATGTCCACAGGATCGGGCGCACGGGACGCGCGGGACGCAAGGGCTGTGCCGTTACCCTGGTCACATCCCACGAAATGCGGGCGATTTCAGCAATAGAGAAACTCGTGCGCAAGGATATCGACTGGCTCGGCGACCCTCCTTCGGCCAAGTCACGAGACGACAAGCCGCGCAGCCGCGCGAGCCGTCGTGACAGCTCAGGCGGGCGCGGAGGGCGGCGTGAGCGTAGCAAGGAAAACTCGGCGAAACCGAATAACCGCAAGCAGGCTTCATCGCAGCACAACGCGGCGGCGGCGGAAGCGCCACAACAAAGCAAAACCAGGACCAGACGCGACAAATCTGCGCGCAAGGCAGGCAAACCCGGTGGCAAAACGGTCGGATTGGGCGATCATGTGCCGGATTTTCTGAAACGGCCTGCTAAACCCCAAAGTTGATTTTTCTCCGGTTTTTTACACCCCATTAACATCCCTGAGGCAAATTTCCTGTGTGCAGGTTGGCGCAAAAGGGGAATCGGACCCTGGCCCGATGCATCCCTAAAGTCTTGACAACCCAAGGGAAATACTTTCAGTGGCCACCACTCAGACGAATGCGACCCAGCCTGCCATTCAGACCGTTGAAGACTTTGCGCGCGCAACGGCGCATGGCGAGCGTACACAAAGTCTTCTCAAGCAGTTGCGAATTCCGGCAATTCCACGAAACTACGAGCTTCTCTACGCCTTCGTCACCGCATCCAACAAAGAGCTTTGCAACGCCCTGCGCAAAGCCCTGGAGACCCACTCCCGCCTGACGGAGGAAGACGCGGAATCAATCTACCAGACCTATCTTTCGAAACGCGATATTTCGGACAAAGTGGACACGGTCGGCTCAAAAGTAAGCGGAGAGATGACCGAGATCATGGCGGTGATCGAAGCCGCAAGCGAACGCACCGGCAGCTATGGGCAATCGCTAAAAGGCGTAAACGCACAACTGGCTGGCATTGAATCGCCCCAACAACTCAAGGAAGTGCTTGGCGAGTTGTTTGAAACCACCAATGACATGGCAGAGTACAACGATGTGCTTGAAAAGCGCCTGGCGAATTCCAAGAAGCAAATCGATGATTTGCAGATGAGCCTGGAACTCACCAGGCTTGAATCCTTCACCGACGAACTGACTGGTTTGATCAATCGCAAACGCTTCGACCAGACCATCGATCTGGAAATGCTGGAATCGGTCGAATCGGACACGCCGCTCTGCCTCCTCATGCTCGACATCGATCATTTCAAGGCATTCAACGATACTCACGGGCACCAGACCGGAGACCAGGTACTGCGGCTGGTCGCGCATACATTGAAAACCAACGTCAAGGGCCGGGATTGCGCGGCACGTTATGGAGGCGAGGAGTTCGCTATCCTGTTGCCGCAAACGAAACTGGCCGCCGCGGCCATCGTGGCAGACCAGATCCGTGTCCTGGTCAAAAACAAAGAGCTTGTGAAAAAGTCAACCGGAGAAAACCTTGGCCGCGTCACCATGTCGATCGGCGTCTCGGCCTATCGCCCCGGTGAAAGCATCCCGGAATTCATTGAGCGCGCCGATGTCAGCCTCTATGCGGCGAAAGCTGCCGGGCGCGACAATGTCAAAGCGGAAACCGACCTGCCGGAAGCTGAAGCCAAGACGAACGCGGCCTGAACGGGCGAAGACCCGCCCATGCGCGTCTGGTCGGGTCACCGAATCTATGAAACCCGGATCGGCTTATCGAAGGACTCAAGCAGGGCTTCGCTGGCCGGCGTAATGGATACCGACTCACCGCACCCGCACTCACCGGTCTGATTGGGATTATCAAACACGAACCCGGAGGACAATTTGTCCGCCCGGTAGTCCATTGTCGCCCCGAGCAGGAACAGAATCGCCTTGGGATCGATGAAGAGCTTTGCGCCTTTCTCCTCGACCAGGTCGTCAGCCGGGTCAGCGCTTTCGACAAACTCCATGGTGTATTCCATGCCGACGCAACCGGCATTCTTGACGCCCACGCGCACTCCAGCTACCGGCTTTTGCGAACCTGCGACGTAATTCCTGATACGATCCGCCGCTGCGTCAGTCAACGACAGGATCTTCGGCTTATTCGACATATTGCCCATAAGACTCAAATGGCATCACGACGCACTTGCGTCAAGACGCCGTCTCCCACTCAAAACATGTTCAACGCGACTTGTGCTTCTTCTGACATGCGGCTCGGGTCCCACGGCGGATCAAACACCAGTTCCACCTTCACATCCGACACTCCCGCGACGGTCAGCGCGGCGTTCTGCACCCAGATGGGCATTTCGCCGGCCACTGGGCAGCCCGGCGCGGTAAGCGTCATTTCGATAGCGACATTGCGGTCGTCATCCACATCGATTTTGTAGATCAGCCCCAATTCATAGATATCGACCGGAATTTCCGGATCATAAACGCTCTTCATCGCCGCTATCAGATCATTGGTCAGACGTTCGATTTCTTCATCACCAAGCGCGCTGGCTGGCGCCGGGCCGGCGTCCTTCGCCGAAGACACGGTCTCCGCGCAAGGCTCCGGAAGTGGCGCCTTGTCATGGATGAAATCTGAAACTTTCGGGTCTTCGCTCATATCACTCATCCAAAGAAGTCCTGCGCCTTGATGAGCGCTACCGCCAAGGCGTCCACCTCTTCGACGGTATTATACATCGCAAATGATGCACGGCAGGTTGACGTTACGCCGAACCTTGCCAGCAGCGGCTCGGCACAATGGGTGCCGGCGCGCACGGCGATGCCCGAGCGGTCTATAAGGGTTGAAATGTCATGAGGATGCACGCCCTCCATCTCGAACGAAATGATTCCGCCCTTGCCCTTTGCTGTACCGATCATACGCAGGGAATTTATTTCTCCCAGACGCCGCTTTGCATAGTCATGGACGGAGTCTTCATGGGCCTTGATGCGCTCCATCCCCACATCCATCATGTATTCGAGTGCCGCGCCAAGTCCAATGGCCTGGACGATAGCGGGCGTCCCGGCCTCGAAACGGTGCGGCGGCTCGGCATAGGTTATCTCGTCAGTCGCGACCGTACCGATCATCTCACCGCCCCCCTGATAGGGCGGCATGGTCTCCAGATGCTTCTTTTTCCCGTAAAGCACTCCGATACCGGTGGGGCCGTATACCTTGTGGCCGGTGAAAACATAAAAATCGCAATCGAGATCCTGCACGTCCACGGGCAAATGCACCGCACCCTGCGCGCCATCGACGAGTACGGGAATGCCGCGGTCGCGAGCGAGCCGCACAACCTCTTTCACCGGCACCACCGTTCCCAGCACATTGGACATATGGGGCACGGCAACCATTCTGGTTCTTGGGGTCAGCAGCTTTTCGAACTCCTCAATGAGGAATTCGCCCTCATCGGAAACCGGCGCCCATTTCAGAACGGCGCCGGAGCGCTCGCGGTGAAAATGCCAGGGCACGATATTGGAGTGGTGCTCCATGATGGTGAGAACAATTTCATCGCCCTCGCCAATCACTGTCCCGCCAAAGCTCTGCGCCGCCAGATTGATGGCCTCGGTCGCATTGCGGGTAAAAATGATTTCCTCATTGCAGGCCGCATTGATGAACCGCCGCACGGAGCCGCGGGCTTTTTCATAATTCTCCGTCGCCGTGTTGGAGAGATAATGCAGGCCGCGATGAACGTTCGAATATTCATGAGCATAGGCGTTCTGAATGGCGTCGAGGACGGCTTTTGGCTTTTGCGCGGAGGCGCCATTGTCGAGATAAACCAGCGGCTTGCCATGTATCTCGCGCGACAGGATTGGAAAATCGGAGCGGATACGCTCCACGTCATAAGCGGCGCGGCTTGCGGTTCCTTCAGGTTCGGAAGTCATGGTGTCGACCATATTCACCCTCCCTCCCCCTCGCCCGCGAGCCAGCTTTCGGTAAGTTTCAAAAAGGCCTCGCGCATGGATTCATTTTCAACTTTTTCAATGACCTCCCCGATGAAGGCGGCGACCAGAAGCGCCTTTGCCTGGGGTTCCGGGATGCCGCGCGCGCGCAGATAGAACATTTGCTCCGCATCGACCTGGCCCGAGGTGGAGCCATGGCCGCACACCACATCGTCGGCAAAAATCTCAAGTTCCGGCTTGGAGTCGAACTCCGCCCCATCCGACAGCATCAGCGCGCGCGCCATTTGGTGGCCGTCGGTTTTCTGCGCATCCTTTCGCACAATGGCCTTGCACTGGACAATCCCGCGCGCGGAACCATCGAGCACGAGCTTGTTGAATTCACGGCTCTCGCAGCCGGGCACGCCATGATCGACCACCATGGTGGTGTCATTGTGCTGGCGCCCGCGTGCGAGAACCGCCCCGCTGATATGGGAGCGGCTCCCCTCGCCCGCGAAGGCCACGAATATCTGGTTGCGCGCGATTGCGGCGCCAAGGGAAAACTGAAACGCATCATAGGAGACGTCCGCTCCAAGCCGGGTCATCCAACTCGTCAAATGCGCGGTCTCCGGATTTTCATTCTGGAATTTGATGTGATGCACCTGCGACCCGTCACCCGCGACAAGTTCCGTCACCGCGTTGCGCTGCGCCGGAGCGCTCCCGTGAGAGACATAGCTTTCCAACAGGGTCACTTTGGCGCCGGCACCGACAACAACCACATTGCGGGTGGTGACGCTCATAGCCTCCCCGGAGGTGAGCATGTGAACAATGTGAACCGGTTTGCCCAGTTCCGCCTTGTCCGCAATGCGCATGGCGACACCGCCTGTCATCAGCGCCGTATTCAACGCAACAACCGTATCGTTCAGGGGCGGGTTCACCTGCGCCAGCGTCTGTTTCAGCCAGTGGGACGGATCGCCGAGCGCATCGCCCAGGGAGAAAACCTCGCCCTTGCCCTCAAGTCCGCCCGCATCTGAGAGTTCGAGCCGGAACTGGCCATTGACGATGACCAGCCGGTGACAGTCGAGCCCCGCCAATACCGGGCCGAGCGCGGCCAACACATCTTCTCCCGTCAGAGCTTCCGCCAGTGCCGGCGCCGGCGGGTAAGCATCACGCAGCAGCGCGCGCAGATCGGTGTATTTCCACTCTTCAATCCGGCGGTGCGGCAGGCCGGCGGACGAATAAGTCTCCCACGCAGCCTCGCGCAGACCTTCGGCCCACCCATTGCCCGCCCCCGGAAGACCGGACCTGGCGGCCGTGTACTGATCGGCGAGACCCTGCTCGGCCTTTGTCTTCAGAACTTCAACGGACATGTGACAACGCCACTCCTTCAGGCCGCCGCTTCGCCGAATTCGGCGTAACCGGATTTCTCAAGCTCCAGGGCAAGCTCCTTGCCGCCCGTGCGTACAATTTTGCCGTTCGAAAGCACATGCACCTTGTCGGGCACGATATAGTTCAGCAGCCGCTGATAATGGGTGATGACCAGCATGGCGCGCGCCGGGCCGCGCAGGGCGTTCACGCCCTCGGCAACGATCTTCAGCGCATCGATATCGAGACCGGAATCGGTTTCATCCAGCACGCAGAGCGTTGGCTCAAGCAGGGACATCTGCAAAATCTCCTGCCGCTTCTTCTCGCCGCCGGAGAAACCCACATTGAGAGGCCGTTTCAGCTTGTCGCTGGAAACCTTTAATTCCTCGGCCCTCTCTCGGACCACGCGCATGAATTCCGGGGTCGACAATTCCTCCTCTCCGCGCGCCTTGCGTATCGCATTGAGCGAGGTGCGCAGGAAAGTCATTGTCGCGACCCCGGGGATTTCGATCGGATACTGGAACGCCAGAAAAACACCCTTGGCGGCGCGCTCGTCCGGGCTCATTTGGGTGATGTCTTCCCCGTTCCAGGTGACCGACCCGGCGGTAATTTCATAGTCATCCTTGCCCGCCAGCACATAAGCGAGGGTCGATTTTCCCGAGCCGTTCGGCCCCATGATTGCGTGCACCTCTCCCTTGGAAAGGGCGAGGTCGATACCTCTGAGGATTTCGGTCTCCTCATCGGCGATCTTCACGTGAAGATTTTTGATTTCCAGCATTTTCTTTTTGTTCCGTCTCGAACTGCGGCCCCCAGGGGCCAATTTCTAACCTTTACCCGTCTCGGTATTCATCTTCCGCCAGGTCTGCCAGGCCAGAAAGGCCATGACCGCGCCCGCCAAGGCGTAGATGATCCATCCCACCGGTATGGCGAAAGAGGGCCTGAGAAGGCCTGATGCCTCGCCAATCGTGATGATGGCGAAAAACACCGCGCCGATGATCTGAACCCGCATTCTCGTGCGCAGATTTCCCGGTTTATCCAACGCTACCCTCCAGGGATATGCCGATCAGACGCTGGGTCTCGGCCATGAATTCCATCGGCAGTTTCTGAATGACCTCGCGCACGAAGCCATTGACAATGAGCGCCACCGCTTCTTCTTCATTCATGCCGCGCGCCTGGCAGTAGAACAGCTGATCTTCGGAAATCTTCGAGGTGGTCGCCTCATGTTCGAATGTGGCGGAGGAATTCTTGGCTTCGATATAGGGGATCGTGTGGGCGCCGCACTGGTTGCCGATAAGCAGTGAGTCGCAGGCGGTGAAGTTGCGCGCGCCGCTCGCCTTGCGGTGCGCCGAAACCAGCCCGCGATAGGTATTGTCGCTATGCCCCGCGGCGATGCCCTTGGAGATGATCCGGCTGGTGGTGTTCTTGCCCAGATGGATCATCTTGGTGCCTGAATCCACCTGCTGATAACCGTTGGAAATAGCGATGGAATAAAATTCGCCGACCGAATTGTCACCGCGCAGGATGCAGCTCGGATACTTCCAGGTAATGGCCGAACCGGTCTCGACCTGGGTCCAGGAAATCTTGGAATTTTTCCCTCTGCAATCGCCGCGCTTGGTGACGAAATTATAGACGCCGCCGACGCCGTTCCTGTCACCGGGATACCAGTTCTGGACGGTGGAATATTTGATCTCCGCATCGTCCAGCGCGATCAGTTCCACCACCGCCGCATGGAGCTGATTCTCATCGCGCATGGGCGCGGTGCAGCCCTCAAGATAGCTCACATAGGAACCCTTGTCGGCGATGATGAGCGTGCGCTCGAACTGGCCCGTCTGCTTCTCGTTGATACGGAAATAAGTGGACAATTCCATCGGGCAGCGCACGCCTTCGGGGATGTAGACAAAGCTGCCATCGGAGAACACGGCCGAATTGAGAGTCGCGTAGAAATTGTCCGACACCGGCACCACGGACCCCAGATATTTCTTCACCAGTTCGGGATGCTCGCGCACCGCTTCCGACATGGGGCAGAAAATGACGCCCGCCTTGGCAAGCTCCTTCTTGAAGGTGGTAACCACGGAAACGGAATCGAACACCGCATCGATGGCCACCCGGCCGGAACCATATTCGCCGCCGGCCGCTTCATCGAGCTCACTCGGCTCATCCATTTTGCGCACGCCGGCGAGTATTTCCTGTTCCTTGAGCGGAATACCGAGCTTCTTGTAAGTCTCCAGAAGTTCCGGATCGACCTCATCGAGGCTCTTGGGGCCTTCGGTGCTTTTTGGCGCGGCATAATAATAAAGGTCCTGAAAGTCGATCTTGGGGTAATGCACCCGCGACCATGTCGGCTCTTTCATGGTCAGCCAACGCTCAAACGCATCAAGCCGCCAATCGAGCATCCACTTCGGTTCATCCTTTTTCTCGGAAATGAAACGAACAATATCCTCATTCAGCCCCTTGGGCGCCTTGACCGTCTCGATGTCCGTCTCGAAGCCGTATTTGTATTTGTCGGCCTCCATCTCCTTGACGTGGTCGACGGTTTCCTGAACTGCTGCCATTTCTGTTTCTCTCTCAAATCGCTCTTAAACTCTGGCCCTGACCTGGCCGTTATTTCTGATATGCGCCGCTCAGGCGGCCTGCCGTTTTTCGAATTGCCCGTAGATGCCGCTCCACGCCTCAATGAAGGTGTCGATTTCTTTTTCGCCTGTATCCCATCCAAGGCTGATCCGGATGGCGCCGCGCGCCACATCCGCGGGCGCTCCCATGGCGGTGAGCACATGCGACTGCTCGACCTTGCCCGACGAGCAGGACGCACCCGCGCTCACGGCAATTCCCGCAAGATCCAGTGCAATGACAATCGTCTCCGCCCTCATGCCGGGCACTGCGAAGTTCGCCGTATTGGGCAGCCGCGGCGCGCCTTGTGAAAAGAAAACGGCATCCGGCGCCCGCGCCAGAATCTCCGCCTCCAGCCGGTCGCGCAGCACCGCCAGTTTGCCCATATTCGCCAATTCGCGCGCCGCGCATTCCGCCGCTGCCCCAAAGCCCGCAATCCCGGCTACGTTTTCGGTGCCCGAGCGGGCGCGAAATTCCTGTCCCCCGCCAACGATCAGGGGACATGGCAGACGCGCCATGCCCTCGCCCAGAACGAGGGCGCCCACACCGTGCTGACCGCCGATCTTGTGCGCCGAAAGCGACAGCATATGCGCGCCGAGTTCGGTAATATCGAGTGGGATTTTTCCGGCAGCCTGCACGGCGTCGCAATGCAGAATACCGCCATGGGCACGAACGATCTCGGCAATGCGGGCCAAGGGCTGAATTGCGCCCGTCTCATTATTCGCGGCCATGACCGAGACCAAGAAGGGCCCGTCATGAGCATCGATTTCACGTTCAAGCGCCGCGACATTGATGATCCCGTCGCCGGTGGCGCCAATGAAGCGGATAGCATCGGGGGCAAACCGGCCAAATGCCAGAACGGAGGGATGCTCAATTTCCGACATGAAGCACAGCACGCCGTCAGGCGCGTCAGGGTCCACATTCAGGGGCGAAAGGGCGGTTACGTTGGCCTCCGTTCCGCCGCTGGTGAAAATGACGTTTCTGGGGTCGGCGCCCACAAGGGATGCGACCTTTCCGCGCGCGGCTTCAACCAGTGCGCGGACCCGGCGCCCTTCCTCATGCACCGATGAAGGGTTGCCGTGCAACTCAAGCGCCTGCGCCACTGCGCTACGGGCCTCGGCGCGCGTCGGCGCGGTCGCATTATAGTCGAGATAAATACGCGTGCTCATGGGCCCGCGGCCGCTTTGCGCGGCCCCTCCTCGGCTGAGAGCGATCCTGCCGCGGCCTCCTGGACAGATTGCTTCGCCCCGGCATTGTCGATCACATCGCCAAGAGTGACATTTCCCAGAAAATCGACAATGTGGTCTCCCAATGCGCGCCACAAATCGTGGGTGAGACAACGGGCATCACCGACACAACCGCCTATATCTTCCAGATGACACCGCGTCATTCTCACCGGTTCCTCGACGGCCGTCATGATGTGCGAAATGGTGATGTCCTGGACATCCGACGCCAGGCGGTATCCGCCGCCCGGACCGCGCGCACTCTCGACCAGACCGGCGCGCCGCAACTTCGCGAACAGTTGCTCAAGATAGCTCAGGGAGAGTTGTTGACGCGCGGAGATCGCCGCCAGGGACAGGACTTCGCCGTTCGAGTTCTTGGCCAGATCGGCCATCGCCATAACGGCGTAGCGTCCTTTGGAACTCAGTTGCATGACTCACCCAAATTCAACACGGTCACGGTTTCGCATCCACCACTTGCGCCCGCCCCCCATGGCTGTGTTATGAAGCGCGGTCGCTTGCGGCAATTGGCAGCGATGAAACTCTAATTTTGAACCATTCTAATTCTAAACAAGGTGTATAAAATACCTGAGTACTGGAGTCAAGTATTCTCCGGGTCCAAAGGAACAACTCACAACGATCAACAAGACATGTCGCGCAACGCCCGCGCCAGCCCTCAAAAAGCGAGCTGGCCATAGCGTTCAGGTCATCGGGGTTTCATGCCAGAAGTCATATTTAGCGGTCCAGCAGGACGTATCGAGGCGCGCTACCATCACGTACCGCAATCTGACGCGCCGGTCGCCATAATCCTGCATCCGCACCCGCAATTCGGCGGAACGATGAACAATCAGATCGTCTACCAGCTGTATTACACATTCGTGCGCCGCAATTTCTCGGTGCTGCGGTTCAATTTTCGCGGTGTCGGCCGCAGCCAGGGGCTGTTCGACAATGGCGCGGGAGAGTTGTCGGACGCGGCGAGCGCACTCGACTGGATGCAGGGCTATAATCCGGAATCAAGATTTTGCTGGATTGCCGGCGTTTCCTTCGGCGCGTGGATTTCGATGCAGCTGCTGATGCGCCGCCCGGAGATCGCGGGATTCATTTCGGTCGCCCCTCCTGCCAACCTTTATGACTTCAGCTTCCTGGCCCCCTGCCCCTCATCCGGCCTCATGATCAACGGCGGCGAAGACCGCGTGGTATCGACCGAGGATGTCATAGGACTGGTGGAACGGCTGAAGACTCAAAAGGGCGTCATCATCGACCATCAGGTTGTCCCGAAGGCCAATCATTTCTTTGAAAATCACGTGGATGTGCTGATGGAGCAGATCGACACCTATCTGGACTCCCGGCTGAACAACAACGGCGAAGGTTCCACAGCTTAAGCGGCGGACAAGACGCCGCCTGTTACCGGTTCGGCAACCCCGGTCGTGCCGGGATAGGTGAGCGGCAATCCGCGCAGGGACCGGATCGCCAGAAACGCAAATGCTTCGGCTTCCATAAATGCCCCCGACCAGCCCAGATCATCGGCCGCGCGCACCGGCGTGTTCACCAGGCTTCGCACGGCCGACATCAAGGTTGGATTATGTACACCTCCCCCGCAAATGATCCATTCGGCTGGGCTCTCAGGCATGTGCTCGCGCGAGCGGGCCAGCGCATGAGCGGCAAAGGCCGTGAGTGTCGCAGCGCCATTTTCCATACTAAGGTCTGAAATTCTGGAAAGTGAAAAATCATTTCTGTCCAGTGATTTAGGTGGCTTTTGTTCGAAATAAGAAGAGCTTAAGAGAGCGTGCAACACCTTGGTATCGACCTGCCCCGCGCGCGCGATGGCGCCACCCTCGTCCATCCGCCGATGTGTCCGCGCGGCTATCCAGTCATCCAGCATCGCATTGCCCGGGCCGGTATCGAAGGCCAGCATTTCGCCACCCGCTCCAATCCAGGTCACATTGGCCACCCCGCCAATATTGACCACCGCGACGGGTAATTTCAGCCCGGCCCCCCGCACCAGCGCCTGATGATAAACCGGCACCAGTGGCGCGCCCTGCCCGCCATGCGCCATATCGTTGGCGCGCAGATCGTGGACCACATTTACGCCCAACCCCCGGGCCAGCATCGCGCCGTCCCCGATCTGGATGGTCAGCGCCTCATGGGGGCGGTGCAGCAGCGTCTGGCCGTGAAACCCCATAACATCGATATCCGAAGGCGGAATCTCATGGGCGGTAAGATAAGCACGGACCGCATCGATATGGGCCTGGGTGACGGCGGCTTCCGCGTCAGCAACCGGATTGGGACGCGCCCGTCTGTCATTCAACTCACTGGCTGCTTCGGCAGCGCGCGCGATCAGTTCGCGGATTTCATCGCCATAGGGCTGAAGCAACCCCGACGCCCGGCGCAAAACCGTCTCCCCATCGCTCTCGATCAGCGTGACATCGACCCCATCCATCGACGTACCGCTCATCAATCCTATCGCGCGATACACCCTTGTCATATTTTCCCCCACACAGGAGTGTGCATTTCCCGTTCAAACCTGATACATCGCGCTAAAGTCCATGCTCATTCAAGACCCGGGCGACCCTGCCCTGATTCATTGCCCATGACCGCATATAAATCCGAATTTCTCAAAGCCCTCTCCGAACGGGGTTACCTTCATCAATGCACGGACGAAACAGCCCTCGATTCCGCCGCGCTCAAGGGTCCGATTTGCGCCTATATCGGTTTCGACTGTACCGCGCCCAGCCTCCATGCCGGAAGCCTGCTCGGGATCATGATGCTGCGCAAGCTCCAGCAGAGCGGGCACAAGCCAATTGTGCTCATGGGCGGCGGAACAACCAGGGTCGGGGATCCGTCGGGCAAGGATGAATCGCGGCAATTGCTGAGCGACGACGACATCGCCGCCAACATGACCGGTATCCGTGATGTCTTTTCCCGCTTCCTCACTTTTGGCGACGGGCCAACCGATGCGATGATGGTCAATAACGCCGACTGGCTCGGGCAGCTCAACTACATCGATTTCCTGCGCGATTATGGCCGGCACTTCACGATCAACCGGATGCTCAGTTTCGATTCGGTGAAACAGCGGCTGAACCGCGAGCAACCCCTCACCTTCCTGGAATTCAACTATATGATTCTCCAGGCATATGATTTCCTGGAGCTCTATCGCCGGTACAACTGTATCTTGCAGATGGGCGGCTCGGACCAATGGGGCAACATCGTCAACGGCATGGAATTGGGCCGCCGGGTCGAGGGCGCGGAACTCCATGGTTTAACCACCGCGCTGCTCACCACTTCATCGGGCGCCAAAATGGGCAAGACGGCCGCCGGCGCCGTCTGGCTCAACGCCGACATGCTCTCCGCTTACGACTATTGGCAATATTGGCGCAATACCGAAGACGCTGATGTCGGGCGTTTCCTGCGGCTGTTCACGGAACTGCCTTTAGAAGAGATCGCCCGGCTCGGGCAACTCGAAGGCGCGGAGATCAACGAAGCGAAAAAAGTCCTGGCGACGCAGGCGACCGCTCTTGCGCATGGGAACGAGGCTGCCGAAGAGGCGCAAAAAACCGCGCGCGAAACCTTCGAGCAGGGGACAATGGCGGAGGGACTGCCCAAATTGACAGCGAAGGAGGGTATCGGCATCCTGACGCTTGTTGTCGAAGCGGGTCTTGCCGCGAGCAACAGCGAAGCCAGGCGCGCAGTCGCCAACAACGCCATTTCAATTAACGGCGGGCGCATTTCCGATCCCCGCTACAGCATCAGTGCGGCGGACTTTTCAGATGACGGAGCCCTAAGGCTGTCCCTTGGCAAAAAACGTCACGTTATCGTCCGGCCGGGATAAGCACCACCGGCCCTGTTTAATTCGCTGAACCAAAGCGGTCGGGGTCAAACGGACTTACAGGCGGTTGGGGCGCCGCCCGGCGCCCGGCGCCTTGCGGAAAAGTATTCGGTGTCCGGCCAGTAAACTCGAAGATGTACCGGAAGATGCCCGGCGCCACAATCGAAACCGGATTGACCAGCACGCGCGGGTCCGCCGCCGGTCCCTTGACTGCAAAAGTGATCCCCACAATGCCTTCACCGCGACGGCCAACCAGGAGATTGCCGATGATGGGGATCGAGCCCAGCGCCGAGTTCAACCCGTAGAGGGGTATGAAGGTCCCGCCCAGATCGACAATATTGTTCTTGATGTCGACTTTTCCGCGCAGTGTAGCCCCCAGTTGCGGCCCGTTGACAAAGGCTTTGTGCAGTATGAATTGCCCGCTTCCCACTGAAAACTGGACCTCGAGCTGTTTGAAAGGTATGCGCTGGCGCCGCGTAACCCGCCTGCGATCATCCGGCTGGCCAAAAGTTGCGCCTGGATCGTCAGATACGTTGGAGATTACTTCCGATATGACCCGGTCTCCCAAAACGGTGAAGTCCTTGGCCCATAATGTTCCGGTCTTTTCGGCAAGCCCCACCGCATCCAGGGTGACCTTCAGCGAGGCCTCACCACCTTCCATGCGCGGATAAAACCCGACCAGCCTGAACGCCGCCCCGGCATCTTCACTTTCCGCCAGCACAACGCGTTCGTTCTGGCCGCCGTCCACCAGCCTTACGGCAATATTTCCCTTGCCGTTCAGACGTCCCTTCGCATTCAGAGCCACCAGACGCCCGCCGGCCTGTTTCACCAGATCAATGGAAATGTCCTTCACGGTCGTATCGAAAAACCCGACCATGGCGCCGATACGCGCAGTCAGTTCAAGGCCGGCCTTGTTGAACGAATCCGGGCCCTTGTCGTCGGCCAACTGGCCTGCGGAGAACATGGAGCGGAAAAACTGCCGCCCGTCATAGGCTGGCCCCTCGGCCCGCACCTCCCAGACATCGTCGGCACGCAACTTGCCGCGCACTTCCAGATCGGTAATCACATTGAAAGAGAAATCGGGAAAATAGAAAGCGTTGGGCCAATTGTCGGCGCCCAGCGATATCCATCCGTCGATGGCGATGTCATCGCCGATTATCCGGAAATTCTGTAGTTCTGTATTGCCCTCCACACCCTGACCAATGTCAAACCCGAGCACCGCCGCGCGCCCTCTGGGCTTACGCCATCCCACATTGGCGAGAACAAGCTCCGCGCTGCCAAGATCCGCCTGAACCTGTATTTTATTCGGTCTTCCTTCAGATGGCAGCTGATCAATGGACACGACAGTCGGCACCGGCCCGCGCAGCATGTGGTTAAGCTTCAGGCCCAGCTTTTCCCGTGCTGCCTCATCGAGAACCGCACTGAGCCGCAACCCCGGCTGTCTGTCGCGCGGCGCATCGAAAATCCGCTGCCAGTTCACCACTGCCGGCACACCGTTGACAAGGAGATCGCCATCTGCCGCCAGCGCCTTTTCGGTGACGTTGAATGTGATTTCACCCTCCGCCACCTTGGCCCCGCCAAACGCACCGTCGGAGAAAGCATCATCCAGTTTGACGCGGCCGTTCAGCTTGACCTGGTTGAACTCCAGAGAGTTGATCATTGGCAATTCGAGTTTGAAGCTGCCTGTGGTCCTGCCGCTGATATCCGAGGGCTTGAGGCCCGCTTCACGCGCATAGCCAAGTGGCTCGTGATCCAGAAGTTCCAGCATGGCCTCGGCCGGTCCCCGGGTATTGAACTCAACCTGGGCAATCTCCGGATCAGTCCGCAAATCATCGACGGTGAGACGCCCCTTGCTCATCATCATCCGTTTGCCGCTTGGCAGCAAAACCGACCCGTCGGGGGCTTCGAACGACATCCGCCGGCCATTGATCCGCAAGGTCGCGTCACCGGTCTGAAGGGGTGGCATGCCTTTGATGTACTCAATCTCGAGCCCCGTGGCGGCGAGCTCCACGGTCACGGCGGAATCGGCGATATCCCCGCCCCGCGCCAACTCAGCCAATTCCCCGGCCTTTACATCGACCTGGAATGACCCGCCGGAGATTTGACCGGCACTGACGCGCTCGCCGACCCATTCGCGAGCGCCACTGACGAGGAATTTCGGCCATAGCTGTATGAGCGAAGCCAGTGGCATGGAACTCAACTTGCCGGAAATTTTGATTTCGGGCGAACCCGGCGCATCGGTGATCGTACCGCTGAACTCAACTGATGCGCCGTCGAGCTGAATAACGAACCGTTCAAGCACAAGGCGCCCGGTTTTCTTGTCTATGGTTCCCTTGGCCGACCAGTTTTGAACGCGCACTGGCGGCAGTCCAAATTGCTCGGCTGCCAGAACAGCATCGTCGGCTTTCAGGTCAAATGCCCAGACCTCCCCGCCATTTTGACCTGCAACCCGGCTGAACGCACCCGAGATGACAGCATAGCTCTTTCCCCAGGCCATTTTCGAGGGAAGAATTTCGAAGCGGTCTTTTTTGGCCTCATAGCGCACTTGCAGGTCCGCCGAGTCTATCTCCATTGGCCGCCTGCGGTCCCAGGGAACGGTGATCCGCCCCGCCCCCAAACGGACCTTTGCATCAGCGCCCAGCAACGCACCGCTGGTCGACAGGTGAATGCTGGTTTCCGCTGAAAGCGGCATGTCGACCGCTTCCAGCGCGCGAAATTCGGGGAAGTTGGCCGCCAGGCCGGAGGGAACCAGATCTTCGATAAGCGCGTTGAAGGTGAGCCGGTTACGTTTGGAGGACTGCACGGTACGGAAATTGAATTTCCAGGGTCCCCTGGTTGAGGAAATCTTGCCTCCACCCAGAATGATGCTGGTTTTTTTCTTGTGCTCCAGATCGATGGAAAAATCCGGAACCTGCCAGTAGCTCTGCTTGCCGAGTTGATCGAAAATAACAACCGCGTCACGCACTCCAAACCGGCTCAGATATGCACTCGCTGTCTTTCTTTTGCGCGCCTGATCGAAAGCCGCGACGATCGTGGGCGCAAGATCGATACTCCTGGAAGGCGCGACAATCGCAATGCCCGGGGTAACATTCTGTTTCTCGCCAACACGGCCGGGCGAATTTGCACCGGGCGGTCTGGAGGCCTCACCGCGCGAAAAGGAAAGTGACAACCCGCCTTCCTTGCTTTTAAACAGAAGCAGCCGCGGCCCGATAAAATCAACGCTTCCCGGAGCGATCCGCCCCGACAGCAGGGCGCGTCCGCTCAGGCCGATCGCCGCCTGCGGCGCCTGTGCGACAACCGCGTCCTGTTTGTCTATAAGGCGAATATTCTGCAACCTGAAATTGACCCCAGGGCCGTCTTCAGCCCGTTTCAGAACCGCATCGTCAATCTTGATCCTGAGTTCGGCATCCGCCAGTTCGCTGTTGATTGCATTTTCCAGAATCGGCACCAGGCCTGAAAGCGACAGCGGCCCCTTATTGAGACGGCCATAGGAAAGCGCAAGCATCACCGATCCGACGACGAACAGGCCGGCAAAAATTTCCAAAGTAAGTAAAAGCGAACGCCGGGACAGAATACCCAGCCCGAGTTGTATGGGCTTGGGAACCTGGCGCAAGAGCTGACGGCCCTTCTGCGCCGGCAACTCGACCAGGGCCCGTCCTCGTTTCGCCAGTTTGAGAAGATCTCGCGCCATATTCCCGTCAACCCTGGAAAGGGGCTCGGACCGCACCCGCGGCGCTGGTTACGCCCCCGCGCCAGTCGCCCCCCGAAAACTCAAACATTCACAAACAGACCTCGACCAAAAGTCATGCTCCAAAAACCTCCGCCAGCCCGCAGTCCCGATGAACTTGCCCGGTGCTGTGCGAACACGGGCTTTACGCCTGCTTCCTATCTGCAATATGAGATCGATAAGCCAAGGAGATCACACACTTGGGATCATGTCCCGCGTATAGACAAATATCGACAAAAGGAAGGCGAATTTCATATGGCACACGACATCATCCGCGAAGGAGTTGCGGCGCCCGGTTTTGAGTTTGAGAGTGCCAGCGGGGAAATCATCCGTCTCGGCGATCTGAAAGGCAAGCCAGTTGTTGTCTATTTCTACCCGAAAGACGATACCAGCGGCTGCACCAGACAAGCCATTGAATTTACGGAACTGATCGACGGTTTTTCCAGTCTGGGCGTCAAAATTATCGGCGTCTCACCCGATACGGCCGCGAGCCATGACAAGTTCAAGGCCAAGCACAATATAAAGCTCCAACTCGCGGCGGACACTGATAAAATTGCCGCCCAAGCCTATGGCGTCTGGGTGAACAAGAGCATGTATGGCCGTCAATATATGGGGGTGGATCGTTCAACTTTTTTGATTGGCGCCGATGGAACGATTGCGCGGGTATGGCGAAAAGTCAGGGTGCCGGGGCATGCGGAGGAAGTTTTACAGGCTGTTCAATCTCTTGACCGGTGACAGACCGGCTTTTTTGTCCGGCCCGCCAGCGGCTTAAACAGGAACCCGCATCCTCAGAATCTCCATGACATTGCCTGACCGACACAGTATCCTCACGGCCAGCGGCGGGAATGCCGATGGGGGGAATTCGAAGTTTCAGACCTGAAAGTCGATCGCTAATGGCCGCAGGTTTTCTGCTATTGGCCGGTTGGATAGTTTCCACCGATACGGCGCTGGCCGCGACAACAGCTGAATGGCAGCGGTAAAGGGGTAACTCAATGTTCACCAGAAAACCAAACCGGCCGGTGGAAAAACCGACGCCGGTTGAGGCTTCCGCCCCGGAACCTGTCAAAAATGTAGAACCGACCGCCGCCTCGTCGCCCTCACCTGCAAAATTTTCCACGCCACTCAAAGGATCAAGCCAAATGGCCCCATCAGTCATTGGAGAAGACCTTTCAGTCGAGGGGAATGTGATTTCGAAAGGTGAGGTGCAGGTCGAAGGTGAGATCAAAGGTGATATTCACTGCGCCTCTCTTGTGATCGGCGACAAGGCTCTGATTGAAGGCGGAGTCGTCGCCGATGACGTCATTGTGCGTGGCCGGGTCGTGGGAACGGTTCGCGGGCAGCGCGTGACACTGCAATCGACCTCGCATGTGGAAGGGGACATTTTTCACCAGTCTCTGGCGATCGAACAGGGATCCTATTTCGAAGGGAAATCGCGCCGCTCGGACGACCCGCTGGCGGACGCTAAATCCGACTCGAAAATAAAATCCGGACTTGGCGCAAGCAGCAATTCCACTTCCGGCGCCAGCAACGAAGACAAGTCGTCAAAGTCTCCTGGTACTACCGGGTAGACAGCGACCCGCGCAAACATTGGCGGCGAGCGGGAATTCGCGCTGCAAATTTTCAGGGCGCGTCGGGACGCATCTGGTAGCTCCAAACAGAGGCTGGCGGCAGGTTGGCCCAAATTCGCCGTGAGCAGTGAGCAACGAAAGACGGGTCGGGCGGCAGTGGTGAAAACGGGCTGTAGGTGAATTGTACAAGCCGGCCGTCAGGTCCGGTCAATCGCAACGCTTCCTCGCGCAGCCTTATTCGCTTTTCTTTCGAATAGAGGGTGAGCGGAAGACTGGAAACCACGGCGGAAACATCACGCTCCTTTGTTTGCATGAGCCGTGTTATCGCCGCAAAGGCATCCTCGGCGAGAATTTCCGCACGTGGATACCGCTTCTTGAGCAAGTCACGAAATTCGTCGTTCAATTCGATTAGCGTGAGGTTTTCTTCTCTGGCGCCTGCTTCCAGCAGTGCTTGCGTTACCGTGCCGGTTCCCGGGCCAAGTTCTACAATCTTTGTTGAAGATGCCGGCGCGGCGGCGGAAGCCATCGCTTGAGAGAGAGCGCGGGAACTGGGAACGTTAGCGCCAGTGCGTAACGGTTTGGAGAGCCATGCCCGAAAGAAAACCCGGTAATCATTCGCGCGAGTATCATCGGGTTGACTCATTCCCTCGCTGTCCAGGGTGTCAGAAAGGATAACCTTTTCATCGCACGATTCATCATTGCGGTCGGGCCGTATCATCATTCAATCCCTGTTCCTAAAGAGTGCACTATACGGAGTAGTGTATTTTATTCGGCGAGCCAAAAGATCGCGCGAGAGCGTACTTCCCGCTGGGGCGATTGTGTAGCACGAAGGAAATCGAAAAGGGCTAACGAATGCGCGATCTTCCAATGCTTCTCAAACCGGATGCCATATTCTGGCGGCAACGACAGTATTCCCTGAACGCGGGTTCGATGGGACCGCCATGAACGAGATCGCCGCGCCGGCGGCAATGCCCCCCTCAAGCCACGCAAGGCGGCGTCCAGCGGCGAAAACGCCACGCCACAACCACCTTTGTCAACAGGTCTTAGTTCAAATCCTTGACCTTGTCTCCACGTCCCCCATGCACCCGTTGCGCTAGCGCAGCCTCAATGAAGGCATCGATATCGCCATCCAGCACTGCCGCCGGATTGGAGCTCTCAACACTGGTACGCAAGTCTTTAACCATCTGGTAGGGCTGGAGAACATAGGAGCGGATCTGATGCCCCCAGCCAATCTCCGTTTTGGCGGCTGCTTGCGCCTGCGCCTCTTCTTCGCGCCGCTGCAACTCCGCCTCATAGAGCCGCGCGCGCAGCATGTCCCAGGCGGTTGCCCGGTTCTTGTGCTGGGAGCGCTGGTTCTGGCATTGGACGACGATACCCGTCGGCTCATGGGTGATGCGGACGGCGCTATCGGTGGTGTTCACATGCTGCCCCCCGGCCCCGCTCGCCCGATAGGTGTCGATGCGCACATCCTTTTCATCTATTTCGATCTCTATGGACTCATCAATGACCGGAAACGCCCAGACGGAGGCAAAGCTGGTATGACGCCGGGCGTTGGAGTCGAATGGCGATATGCGAACCAGGCGATGCACGCCGGATTCTGTTTTCGTCCAGCCATAGGCGTTCAGCCCGCGCAGAACGAGCGACGCGGATTTGATACCCGCCTCCTCGCCGGCATTCGTGCCAATCAACTCGACCTTGAAACCCCGCTGCTCCGCCCAGCGCATATACATGCGCATAAGCATCTGCGCCCAGTCTTGGCTTTCGGTGCCGCCGGCACCTGCGTGAATTTCCAGATAGCAATCGTTTGCATCCGCTTCACCGGACAGCAATGTCTCGACTTCGCGTCTCTGCGCTTTTCGATGAAGCTGCTGAAGAGCCTGCTCCGCCTCGGCGATAACATCGGCGTCTTTTTCCTGCTCCCCGAGTTCCATCAGCTCCAGATTGTCGTCGAGGTCGCGCTCAAGCTTCCCAAACGCGGAGAGGGCGTCTTCCAAACCCTGGCGCTGGCGCATGACCTTTTGCGCCTTTTGGGAATCATCCCAGAAACCGGGAGATTCAGCCCTTTGATTCAGCTTGGCCAGCCGCTTGCGCGCGCCATCAGGGTCAAAGATGCCTCCTCAGCAGTTCCAGCGACTGCTTGATCCCGTCGACAAGGGTCTGTATTTCGGCGCGCATACTCGGTTCTCCGCAATGGGCCCAGGACGTTTAGAGCCACGTAACAATTCCGCGAATGAAAAAAAGACCCGGCTGCGGATCAGAACTAGTAGAGCCCGCCCGGGGTGGCGCGGGTGAAGAACCCCGGTCCCTGCGAGGCGGCAGGAGCCTGAGGCTGATAGAAATTGGGGGGCTGGGTTCCAGGTTTGAATGCCTCAAGAATAGCGCTCGGATCGCCCGGTCCGGCGCGGAAGCCAGTCTTCCGGTTCACCCGGATAAGCTCAATCCCAGGCGGAATACGGAAGGGCACGGCCGGTTTGCCAGCAAGTGCCGCCATCATGAAATCGCGGAAAATCGGCGACGCGGCTCCGCTTCCCGTTTCTCCACGCCCCATTGGTTTGGGCTGATCGAAACCGACGAACACACCGACCGCAAGATCAGGCGAATAACCCACAAACCACGCGTCCTTTTCTTCATTCGTGGTGCCGGTCTTGCCGGCAAGTGGTTTGCCGACCGCCTTTACCCGCGTGCCGGTTCCGCGCTGCACCACGCCTTCCAGCATGGATGTAACCTGGTACGCCGATTGCGGGTCGACGACCTGCAACCGCTCGTCCGTCAGCACCGGTTCTTCCTGCGCGTCCCACTCACGGGCCCGGCAATCGGGGCAGTCACGCGCGTCATGCCGCCAGACTGTCCGCCCATAGCGATCCTGAATCCGGTCGATGAGGGTGGCGCTGATCTGCTTGCCGCCATTTGCCAGCATGGAATAGGCGGTCGTCATGCGAATCAGTGTCGTTTCGCCCGCGCCCAGCGCCATGGACAGCATCGGCAAAAGATTGTCGTAGACGCCAAAACGACGGGCATATTCCGAGATGAGCGGCATCCCCATATCCTGAGCCAGCCGTACGGTCATCAGGTTTCGCGAGCGCTCGAGTCCGAGCCGGAGCGTTGAAGGTCCGGCAAATTTGTTGCCATAATTCTTGGGTCGCCACAGCTCGAGGCCCGGCCCCTGTTCGATCGCCAGGGGCGCGTCGAGTACGACGCTCGCGGGCGTATATCCATTGTCCAGCGCGGTTACATAAACAATTGGCTTGAATGCGGAACCCGGCTGGCGGCGGGCCTGAATTGCCCTGTCGAACTCGCTTTCATCGAAGCTGAAGCCGCCGGCCAGCGCAAGCACACGGCCGGTATGCGGGTCCATTGCAATCAGAGCGCCCCCAATAGCGGGTATCTGCATCAACTTCCATTGGCCCGTGATGACAGCGCCATCCTTCCCGGTATCAGGCGCCACATAGACAACGTCTCCGATGCTGAGCGCCGCATCGGCTGATTTTACGCGCGCGCCCGGATTGCCCTTTTTGTTTACCGGACGGACCCATTTGATATTCTTGAAGGGAATAATCCCGCCGTCACGCCCCTTTTCGAGGGCGTTGGAGGCCAGCCGTCTGGGTTGCAGGCCCACCGTGGCCTTGTCCCTGTCCACCTCCAGGACAACCGCCAGACGCCAGTCGCCGATATCCTTGGGCGCCTTGATCTTGCTCAACGGCAGACCCCAATCTCCGGCAATTTCGATTTTCTGCACAGGTCCGCGGTAGCCGTGGCGGCGATCATAGGCCACCAGACCGCTAACCAGCGCTTTGCGCGCTTCGCGCTGCAGCCTTGGATCGAGCGTCGTTCGCACGGAAAGGCCGCCGCCATACAGCTTGTCCCTGCCGTAGGTGTCCAGCAGCTGGCGCCTCACCTCTTCGGCAAAGAATTCAGCCGCGAATATATTCACGCCAAGCGGCCGGGGATTGACGTTCAATGGCTGCGCCTTGCCGGCCTCCGCCTCTTCCGGCGTGACAAACCCGTTTTCCACCATGCGGTCGATGACCCAATTCCGCCGGGACAAAGCGCGTTCGGTGTTCCGGAAGGGATGATAATTATTCGGGGCCTTGGGCAGGGCCGCCAGGTAGGCCACATCCGGCAGTGTCAGCTCATTCAGGGACTTGCCCCAGTAGTTCAACGCAGCCGCGGCAACGCCGTAGGACTTCAGGCCAAGGAAGATTTCGTTGAGATAAAGCTCAAGAATCTGGTCCTTGGTGAAAGCGCGTTCAATGCGAATGGCGAGAATCGCCTCCTTGATCTTGCGCTCTACCGATACTTCGCTCGACAGCAGGAAATTCTTCGCGACCTGCTGGGTGATCGTCGACGCGCCGACCAGCCGCTTGTTATTGCGCAGATTGTTGAGGTTCGTTACCGCCGCGCGGGCAATGCCCTGGAAATCGATGCCCCCATGCTGATAGAAGTTCTTGTCCTCGGACGAAAGAAAGGCCTGCACCAGGCTTTCGGGGATGGCATTCATCGGCACGTATATCCGCCGCTCCGTCGCATACTCCGCGATCAGGCTTCCGTCGCTTGCATGGATGCGGGTCATGACCGGCGGTTCGTATTTCGCCAGGACTTCATAGTCCGGCAGGTCCTTGGAAACACTCCACAGCAAGAATGCCACGCCGGCGGAGGCCACGACGAAGAGGATCATACCCACCGCGAAAAGATAACCGAGCAGGCGCAGAACAGGGTTGCGCCCGCGACGGCGCTTCTTCTGTTCGGGTGGTTTGACCGGGGCGGTGATGTCCATGAGATGCGATCCGTGCCGATTATCTATTGCGCCAGTTGCATTGTTGCAACCCTAGTGAGGAATATGGCAACAAATGGTTATTGTGTCTGCCGTTTTTCTGCGACGCAATACTGAACCGGCGGTGGGCCTCAAACCGGAGTTGGTTTTGGGCCGTTAATTGGGGTTGCGGGCTGTCCGCTTTGCGAAATACGCTCCCACGGCATCCGCCACGGCGCCGGCGACCTTTTTGCGCCACGCGGATGATCTGAGCCGCTTCACGTCAGCCGGGTTGCTCATATACCCCAGCTCGATCAGCACAGATGGAACATCGGGAGCCTTCAGGACGCGGAATCCGGCTGATTTTCGACCCTTTTTCCGGACTTTGGTCTTTCCGCTCAAGCTGCTCAGCAATAAATCGGCAAATCCGACCGACAGATTCTTGGTTTCCCGCTGGGCCAGATCGATAAGAATATTGGTGATGTCATTTGCTTCAGCGGGCAATTCAACACCGGCGATAATATCCGAGCGGTTCTCTTTTGCCGCCAGAGCCATCGCTTCTTCATCGGAGGCGTCTTCGGACAAAGTATAGACCGTGGCGCCGGCAACATCTCCCGCCTGGCGTCCGGGAATTGAATCTGCATGTACGGAAATAAACAGATCGGCGCCTTTGCGCCGGCCAATATCAACACGCTGGCGCAAGGGAATATAACTGTCGGATGTCCGCGTCAGGAGCACCTCGTAACGTCCCGTCTTTATCAAATGGTCGCGCAGCATCGTGGAAAAGGAGAAAACGACATTCTTTTCCTTGAGTCCCGATTTCGACAAGGCGCCTGGATCAATGCCGCCGTGACCGGGATCGATCACGATTACCCGTTTGGCGCGGCGCGATTTGCGGCGCCCGGGGGACGGCAGCGAGGGTGAGGCGCGCGCTGTCTTCCTGCCTTCCTTCCGCGCCGCCGCGATACGGGTTTTTGCGTTCTTGCGTTGCCTGGCGATAAAAGATTTGCGGTCCGTTCTGGTGAGTTCGACAACCAGCCGCGGCGGCTTGCCGTCACGCGCCGGCCAGATCGATGCTTTTTCAACCCGCACCGGCGCGTTGACATCGAGGATGATGCGCACCCCGTAAGGTTCGACCCGGCCGTACCGGTAGCCGCTCACCAGCCCCTTGCCCTTTTTGCCCCGCCCGGCCGGCAAATTGAGCTTCACATCCGACAAATCGATGACCACCCGGTACGGATCCGCCAGAGTGCGAATCGCGAATTTAACCTTTTTGGAAAGAACGGTAACGAAACGCGTGCTGCGGGCGTCTCCGCCCAGACGCGTATCCCTGGCAACCGAATCGGCCGCCCGCGCTGGCGACCACACCGCTCCTGGCCACACCTGCGCAAGGCTGGCGATACAGATTGCGGCAACCGTCCACCGCCACGTGGCTTGTCTGTTTTGCGGTTTCATGTTCCCCGATATGACCACCTGCTCTAGCAGGTGTCCTTGAGCTAGGAATTTGTTAAGGCGCCGCACAATGATGGAGCCTGTGGGTTAAAACAATCTTTTGAAAGCAATGAATAACGCAGTTTCACCTCTTGCCAAGCCCATCGATCAGCACTTAAAACAGATTTGCGCCACAATCGGCCTGGGCGAACCCCAGCTGGGGACCGCAGCTGAATATCAGGCGCGGCAAGGATACCAGGGTTCAGATTTGCCTTATTCGACCTATGCACTATATGTGCATACAGGCCGATGCGGCCTCTGTATCTTGCAACTGACAGTTTCATGCTTCTGCCCTTATTGTGAACAATGCTCGGGGTGGAATCACGTTTGATACTGCGGGATGAGCATTTGTGTAAGGCGCCCGCGAGGCGCAATTTGTTCCCGCATGATTTTCACAGCCGCCCCGGCGGCATGGCGACAGGCCAGTATTTATGACAGTAACCGGCGCAAGCCTCCATTCGGATCAACAGGCTGCTCATCGCGTCCCGCGTTTGGCGGGACACAATGACATGCCGCTCGGCCGGGTTCCGACCCGGGACCGTGGTGAATGGCGGATTGCGCCCCATCAAATCATTGCACATAGGCGCACGACATCAAACGAGCGTTTCGACGCGCGGGACATGAAGTCCCGCCGCGACCATGTGCCGGAGCAAATATATTATGAGCAGCAAAATGCTAATCGACGCTGCGCACCCGGAGGAGACGCGAGTCGTCGTGGTGCGTGGCAACAGACTCGAGGATTTTGATTACGAATCCGCTACCCGTAAACAACTCAGAGGAAACATCTATCTCGCCAAGGTTACCCGCGTAGAACCATCGCTTCAGGCCGCGTTCGTCGAATATGGCGGAAACCGGCACGGGTTCCTGGCGTTCAATGAAATTCATCCTGACTATTACCAGATTCCGGTCGCCGACCGTCAGGCGCTGCTTGACAAGGAAGCCGAGGATGAAAGCAAGGCGCAGGCTGAGGAAGCCGCCCATGACGAAGCCCAGTCCTCCCGGCGAGGTGCGGGGAAGAAGAAATCCCGCAGGAAATCCGCCGCCAGATCGAAGGCCGATAACTCCGAAAAGAATGGTGAGGACGCCAAGGCGGCAGGCCCCGGCACGGATGACCCTGTTCAGCTGGAATCTTCCGATCTTACCGAAACGGTTACTCAAGACGCCGAGCCTTCCGGCACCGGCGCCAACGGCGAAGCCGAGGCGGGTGAAGATGAAAACGGCGAAAGTGTCGAGTCAATAGGCTCGGAAGACGCTCTCGAAGAGCTTCCCGCGCGTGCGCGCCGCAGCCGTTACTACAAAATTCAGGAAGTCATCAAGCGGCGCCAGATTATCCTCATCCAGGTCGTGAAGGAGGAGCGCGGTAACAAAGGCGCCGCTCTGACCACCTACATCTCGCTGGCCGGCCGCTACACGGTTTTGATGCCGAATACCGCACGTGGCGGAGGTATTTCACGAAAGATCACAAATCCGGCGGACCGCAAGCGCCTGCGCAAGATTGCCAGCGATCTGGACGTGGCCCAGGGAATGGGATTGATCATCCGTACCGCGGGCGCCTCGCGCACCAAGGCGGAAATCAAGCGCGATTTCGAATATCTGCTGCGCATGTGGGAGAATATTCGCGATCTCACCCTCCAGTCGACCGCCCCCACCCTCGTCTATGAGGAGGGCAACCTCATCAAGCGGTCGATTCGCGATCTGTACGGCAAGGAGATCGACGGCATCACGGTCGCGGGCGACGAGGCCTACAAGGAAGCAAAGGCTTTCATGCGCCTGCTGATGCCGAGTCATGCCAAGAATGTGCAACCCTACAAGGACCCCGAACCGATTTTCGTGCGTCACCAGATCGAACGGCAGCTGGGCGCAATGTATTCGCCTCATGTCACGCTGAAGTCCGGTGGCTATATCGTCATCAACCAGACCGAGGCACTGGTTTCGGTCGACGTGAACTCGGGCAAGTCAACGCGTGAGCATTCAATCGAAAACACCGCGCTGCGAACAAATCTTGAAGCTGCCGATGAAGTGGCGCGGCAATTGCGGCTGCGCGATCTGGCCGGTCTCATCGTGATCGATTTCATCGACATGGAAGAGCGGCGCAACAACCGGGCCGTCGAGCGCAAAATGAAAGATGCGCTGAAGTCGGACCGGGCACGTATTCAGGTCGGGCGCATCAGCCATTTCGGTCTGATGGAAATGTCGCGGCAGCGATTGCGGGCCGGCGTACTGGAGGGCAGTACGGCGCCGTGCACCATGTGCCAGGGAACCGGAATCGTCCGCTCCACGGAATCCGTCGCGCTGGATATCCTGCGCACCGTGGAGGATACGTTGCTGAGCGAGGGTGCGGCCAATCTTGTTGTGTCGACCTCTTACGAAATCGCGCTTTATATTCTGAACCAGAAGCGCAGCTCCCTCAGGGATATCGAATCCCGTTACGGCGTCAGTGTTACGCTGTCCGCGAGCGACAAACATCATGGCGGAAATTTCACGATCGAGCGGGGCGCGGCGACAACCGCCAGACGCAGCGCAAGCACTGCGGTCGTTCACATGGATTCCTCCCATCACGAGGAAGGCGAAGTGAGCGAAGCCGGCGCGGCGGACCACGCCGGCAAGGAAGAGGCGGGCGATGGTGACCGAAAACGCCCCCGGCGGCGGCGGCGGCGGCGAGGCCGCGGCGACCGGGACGAGACCGCGGCGGCGGCCGACGAGTTTAACGCGGCGGAAGCGGCCGACAGCGGAGATGCAAATTCCGGCCGCGAAGCTGAAACACAAGGCGACGGAGAATCAGAAGAACGGACCAGACGTCCGCGCAGGCGCGGACGCCGCGGCGGACGGCGAACCCGTGGGGCCGGCCGCTCCGCTCTCCCTCCGACACAAATCACCGCGGGAGAATCCCCGGAGGTTTCCCAGGCCGCTCCAGTGGCGGAAACCGCCGTGGCGCCGGTTGAAGCGCCGGCCGAATCTCAAGCTGAAGCAACAGATACTGTCAGCGCCGAGAAAAAGCCCAAGCCACGAACCCGACGGGCCAGCGCCAAAACCACCCGAACCAAGACGGACAAGGGCAATGACGCGAAAACCGCCAAAAAACCGGCGGCGCGCCGCAAGCGGAAGACAGCCAGCCCGCCGGCGCGGGCCGCCGAGGCAAATGGCGACGGCGGTGCGGTTAGCTCCAGCGCACCAAGAAAATCCGCGGCAAAGAGTGACAGTGCAGCGACCGCTAAAAAAACCGGCCCGGCCGCGTCACGGAAATCCGCTTCGGACCCCGAAGACGCCCGTGCCAAGGAGAGCGGAGATGACGCAACTCCCCCGAAGCGCGGATGGTGGCAGCAAAGAGTTTGAAACGGGTGGCCGGATGCTTGCCTGTGCAAATCATGAAACAGCGTCAGGGTGACCAGCTTTTCAAACGGCGCGCGGCTTCCGCCATACGCTTTGTGGCGCCCGCATAGCTGAACCGCAGAAAGTGGCTCCCGCGCGCCGGATCGAAATCAGTTCCCGGCGTGGCGGCGACGCCGGTCTCCTCCAGCATCTTTTTTGCAAAATCGGCGCTGTCGTTGGTCAGGTGGCTCACATTGGCATAGAGGTAAAAAGCACCGTCAGCGGGCAAAATGTCGGTGAACCCCGCTTTGGGCAACTCCTCAAGAAGCAAATCGCGGTTGGTCCGGTAAACGCCCTTGTTGGCTTCAAGCTCGTCACCGGCATCGAAGGCCGCAATCGCGGCATATTGCGACAACGCCGGGGCGCAGATATAGAGGTTCTGCGCCAGCCGCTCTATGTTCCGGACCAGCGCGGGCGGCACGACCATCCAGCCGATCCGCCAGCCCGTCATGCTAAAATATTTTGAGAAGCTGTTGATAACTATGGCCGGCCCGGAATGCGCAAGGGCCGTTTGCGCCGGTTCCTCATATTCGAGGCCATGATAAATTTCATCTGAAATGAACCAGATGCCCAACTCCTCGCAGGCCTTCGCTAGGTCCGCCAGGCCATTGCCGACCAGCATGGTCCCTGTCGGGTTCGCCGGGCTCGCCAGCAACAGGGCATCGAGCGGGCCCTGTCGGTTGAGCTCGGCAAGCGCGGCGGGAACAGGCGCCCACCGGCTGGCAGCGCCGGTTTCCAGCGTCACGGCCCGCGCGCCCAGCGCGGTCAGGATATGCCGGTAACAGGGATAGCCCGGCGTCGGCACCGCAACGCGGGCGCCAACGTCGAGTATGGCGAGAAAGGCGAGTACAAATCCGGCCGACGAACCGGATGTGACAACGATACGCTCAGGCGCGACGGCCAACCCATAGCGGGTCTGGTAGTGACCCGCGATCCGCTCACGCAGCTCCGGCACGCCGAGGGCCTCGGTGTAACCGAGCCTGGAGTTCTCAAGCGCCCCGCGCGCCGCTTCAATGACGCGTGCGGGCGCCGGGGTTCCCGGTTGCCCCACCTCCATATGAACAATGTCCGCGCCGCGCGCTTCCTTTTCGTTGGCCGCGCGCAGCACGTCCATGACGATGAAAGGATCGATACGTCCGCGACCGGCCAGCGGGCGCGGTAACCCGGGACCGGGGTTTGCTTTACCTTGTTCCGGCATTTGGTTTTTCACCATATTTTCAGATTAAATCTTTGTCATAATCTCGTCATCGAGCATAAATTGATCACCGTATCGCCCTATTATCGTCTATCAATCTGAAAAATACGAACCTGCCGCCGAAATCGACGCGGGCGGTTGGTTGCCTGCGGCGCCATGTGTTGAGAGCCGTTGACCTGTTAGAATGGCGTCTCTAGTCTGGATCGCCGCTCAACATCCCGGCGCGGGTCTTTTAAACATTTGAAATTATTGAAGAAAGTGTTTTCACAAAAATCAATGACCCAACCAGCCGCCAGCACAGCATCCACGACGCGCATGGGGCGGCGCCCTATTTTCAGATGCGCCATGGTCGCCCTGCTCTCCTTGGCGGTCATAACCGCCTCGCGGCCGGCTTACGCGGGCCTGATACGCGACGCCGAAATAGAAAACCTGCTGCGCGATTATTCGCGTCCGATCTTCGAGGCGGCGGGGTTGAGCCAGCAGAACATTAACATCCATCTGATCGGGCTGAAGACCTTCAACGCCTTTGTCGTGGATGGCCGCAACATGTTCTTTCATGTCGGTACGCTGATGCAGTCAAAGACACCGAATCAGGTAATCGGCGTCATCGCGCACGAAGCCGGGCATATCGCCGGCGGGCATCTCTCGCGCCTGCGTCAGACGATGAGCAACGCCCGTTCAACCTCGATGATGCTGCGGGTACTGATCCTCGCCGCCACGGCGGCCGGAGCCGTCGCCGGCGCCGATGTCGGCGCGGCCGGCGCAGGCGCGCTTTTGGGTGGCGAAGGACTGACACAGCGCTATGTCCTGTCTTATCGCAGATCAGAAGAAGGGTCCGCCGATCAGGCCGGAATTTCCTATCTGAACGCCACACGCCAGTCCGCGCAGGGCATGCTCAACACTTTTGAGTTACTCGCTGACCAGAGCCTGGGTTCGCTGAAAAATGTCGACCCCTATGTACGGACCCATCCCCTGCCCCGCCAAAGGGTGGCCAATCTTCGTGATCTGGCAAAAAGAAGCCCCTATTTCGGCAAAAAGGATCCTCCGGAATTGCAGGCACGCCATGACATGATGCGTGCAAAGCTATCCGGATTCCTCGACAATCCGCAGACCGTCCTTAATCGCTACCCGAAAAGCGACCAGTCGCTTCCCGCCCGCTATGCGCGCACCATTGCTAGCTTCAGGCGTTCTGGGCTGGTGGCATTCCTGCCGCAAATAGATGCGTTGATACGCGAGCAGCCGAACAACCCGTATTTTTACGAACTCAAAGGCCAGTTCCTGTTCAAGAGCGGCAACCCCAGTAACATTCGTGCCGCAATCCCGCCGTTGCGCCGCGCATTGAAACTGGCGCCCAATGAAGCCCTCATCCGCATTTTGCTGGCACAAGCTTTACTTGCAGGGTCGCAGAACGGCGAGAAGATCAACACGGCCGTTCTCAATGAGGCGATTTCGAATCTTCGCAAGGCATTGGTGAAAGAGAAATGCTCCGCAATCGGTTATCGCCGGCTGGCGACGGCATACGGATTGAAGAAAAACATTCCTCAGGCCAGGCTTGCGTCCGCCAACGCCTATCAATATGAGGGCAAGAATGATCTCGCCAAACGGCAAGCCAAGGCAGCCAAGAAAGCATTCAAACCAGGCTCCACGGATTGGTTGATAGCTGACGACATTTTAAATCTCAGACCCAAGCCATGCTAAGTCATGCACTCTAAGGTCCGGACCTTAACCCACAGGATGTTTCGATGAGCAAATCCAGCAAATCCAGCAAATCTACCGGCGGCAATTCAGTGACGCAGTTCATTGTTCCCGCGGCCGTCGGAGCCGCCATAACGGCTGCCGCCTTCGCAGCCTTTATAATGCTTCGGCCCGAACCCGTTATGTTTGGACCTGAATCCCCTCCGGGGCCTGCGCCCATCGCCTCTTCTGCCAACCAAAGCACCATCTTCAGTTCCGGGCAGACGATAGCGATCGAACAAACCGTGCGGAATTATCTGCTCAAAAATCCGCAAATCCTGGTTCAGATGTCCGATCTGCTGGATAAACAACAGACCGAGGCCCAGAACCTCAAGTTAAGTTCCGCGGTCGCGGAGAATGCGGATTTAATTTTCCGCGACAAATACGGGCTTGTGGGCGGGAACCCGGATGGCGATGTCACGATCGTGGAGTTCTCCGACTACAACTGCCCCTACTGCAAGCGGGCGTACAGCGATGTCGAGAAGCTGATTAAGTCAGACAAGAATATCCGCGTCGTAATGAAGGAATTCCCGATTTTCGGAGAGCGCTCCGAAAGCGCCGCGCGCGTGGCCATCGCTGCCCAGAAGCAGGGCAGATATATGGAACTTCACGCCGCGATGATGAACAATCGCGGAGCGAACAACGGGCAGGTCGCGCTGCGCCTGGCGGAGAAGCTCGGTTTTGACATGGATAAATTGCGCGAGGACATGAAATCGGATGAAGCGCGCAGAATCATCGAAGAAACCCAACAGCTGGGCAACAAGCTCGGCATTCAGGGAACCCCCTTCTTCTTTATCGGCGACCTCACCATACCAGGCGCGCCCGAAGCCCTGTTTGAGGAGTTGCAGCAGAAAGTGGCGGAGGTTCGCAAGAACGGATGCAAAACGAAATGTTGACCAAATCGTTGCGGTGGTTTTGCAACGCTTCACAATAACTGGTACAGGGGCGAATGAAAGGCAGCGCCGCGCCACCATGAGGCCTGCCGCTTCACATGGTCTTTTCTTTGCCGGCGGCGCAGCATGCCCAAACCAATCTATGTCCTGAACGGCCCGAATCTGAACCTGCTCGGTCAGCGCGAGCCCGATGTTTATGGCCATGCCACGCTGGATGAAGTGCGAGAGAGAACGCAGGCAAGCGCGCGAAAACATGGTTTTGACACCGAGTTCCGTCAGTCGAACAACGAAGGGGAAATCGTCGACTGGATTCAGGAAGCGCGCAGCAAGGCCAGCGCTCTTGCGATCAATGCCGGGGCTTATACGCACACTTCGGTCGCGATTCTGGATGCCCTGCTGGCAACGGACATCCCCTGTGTGGAAGTGCATATGTCAAACATCTATCAGCGGGAAGAGTTTCGGCATCATTCCTATATTTCAGCCGCTTGCATTGGCGTCATTTGCGGCTTCGGGGTAAAGAGTTACGAGTTGGCGGTCGATGCTCTGGCCGAACACCTGGAGCAGGTTCAGGGCTGACATCAAAAAGCGCCCGGAGAGAGATATGACGGAAAAGAAAAAAGCGCGGAAAACGTCCACCGTTGATGAGGACCTCATCCGCGAGCTTGCGGATCTGCTGAGTGAGACAGGTCTCACGGAAATCGAGATTGAGCGCAAGGATCTGCGTGTGCGCGTCGCGCGCGGAGCGGTTGGCGTGGCGCCGGTTCAGGGCGCGGGCGCGGCGGACACTCCTGCGCCCGCCCCTTCATCTGCCGGCAAGGACAATGTGCCCGCCAACCGCCCCGGCACGGTTATCTCGCCGATGGTTGGCACGGCATACCGCTCGCCGGAGCCGGGTGCGGCGCAGTTTGTCGAAGTGGGCGCCAGCATTTCAGAAGGCCAGACGGTGATGATTGTGGAGGCGATGAAGACCATGAACCACATTCCCTCTCCGCGTTCGGGCACCGTGACGGAAATTTTGGTTGAGGATGGCCAGCCGGTGGAGTTTGGCGAGCCTCTCGTGGTGATCGAATAGGCCCCGGCCCTGACCGGCGGGCGATGGACCCCATTTATGTTCGATAAAATCCTGATCGCAAACCGCGGCGAAATCGCACTACGAATTCTGCGCGCCTGCAAGGAACTCGGAATCGCAACCGTCGCCGTCCACTCCACGGCGGACGAGGACGCGATGCATGTCAAGCTGGCGGATGAATGCGTGTGCATCGGCCCGCCCAAGGCCGCCGACAGTTACCTGAACATTCCGCAAATTGTAGCGGCCTGCGAAATTACCAACGCCGATGCGGTTCATCCCGGCTACGGATTTCTCTCGGAAAACGCGCGCTTTGCCGAGATTCTCGAAGAGCACAAGATTGCTTTCATCGGACCCACCTCGGAACATATCCGGATTATGGGTGACAAGATTCAGGCCAAGGAAACGGCAGTCGCACTCGGCTTGCCGGTCGTTCCTGGTTCCGAAGGCGCGGTTACATCCGACGAAGACGCCAGGAAGACGGCCGAGAAAATCGGCTATCCGGTCATAATCAAGGCCTCGGCGGGAGGCGGCGGGCGCGGCATGAAAGTGGCCGAAAACGCCGCCGGTCTGTCGACGGCGCTTGCCACTGCGCGCGCCGAATCCAAAGCCGCCTTTGGTGACGACACTCTCTATATGGAGAAATACCTCAAGCTGCCCCGGCACATCGAAGTCCAGGTGGTTGGCGACGGACAAGGCAATGCCGCGCATCTTGGAGAACGCGATTGCTCGCTCCAGCGGCGTCACCAGAAAGTTTGGGAGGAAGCTCCCTCCCCCGCCCTCAACGATGACGAGCGCGCAACGATCGGCGCGACCGTGGCGCGCGCCATGCAAAAGCTGAAATACCGCGGCGCGGGAACGGTCGAATTTCTGTATGAAGACGGAAAATTCTTTTTTATCGAAATGAACACACGGCTTCAGGTGGAGCATCCGGTGACGGAAATGATTACCGGCATCGATCTTGTAACCGAGCAAATTCGTATCGCCGCGGGCGCGCCGCTAAGCTTCAAACAGGAGGATGTGCGCTTTACCGGCCATGCCATCGAATGCCGTATCAATGCGGAGCATCACGCGACATTCATGCCCTCGCCAGGCCTGATTACCCAGTTCCATGTGCCCGGCGGGCTTGGCGTCCGCGTCGATTCCGGCGCTTATGCCGGCTACCGCATACCCGCCTATTATGACAGTCTCATTGGCAAGCTGATCGTGCATGCGCGCAATCGCAATGAATGCCTGATGCGGCTCAAGCGCGCGCTCGACGAATGCGTAATCGATGGCATCGAAACCACAATCCCGTTATTCTCGGCCCTGATCTCCGAGCCGGACATCGTGAACGGGTCCTACGACATTCACTGGCTCGAAAAATATCTTGAAAGGTCCAAGAGTCAGGACTCATAGATAGTGTGCTGACGGCAAACCTGCACAAGGGTTCGTGCGCAAAATGACCTCTATCGACGACATCATGATCGATATTACTCCGCAGGTGCTGCTGAAGGCCTATGCGTGCGGCATTTTTCCGATGGCCGAAAGCGCCGAGGACAGCGCACTCTACTGGATCGAACCTGAACGCCGCGGCATCCTGCCTCTGGGCGACATTCATGTTCCCAAGCGGCTGGCGCGCACCATCCGTCAGGAACGCTACGAAGTGCGCATCGACCATGACTTCGAGGCGATTATCGATGGTTGCGCCGAATCGCGGCCCGGACGCCAGAGCACCTGGATAAATCAGAGGATCCGCTCGCTTTACGGCGAGCTGTTCAGCCTCGGCCACTGCCACACCGTCGAAGTCTGGCGCGAAGGCGCCCTGAAGGGCGGCCTCTACGGCGTCCGGCTTGGCGGCGCTTTTTTTGGCGAAAGCATGTTTTCGCGCGAGCCCGACGCCAGTAAAATCGCGTTGATTTATCTCGCGGCCAGGCTCAAATTCGGCGGGTTCAGCCTGCTCGATACGCAGTTCCTGACCGATCACCTGGTGAAATTTGGTGCGATAGAGGTTTCGCGGGAGAAATTTCAGCGGCTTCTCGACGGCGCATTGCCTGGCGCGGGCGAATTCTCCAAATTGCCCGCCGGCGCGTCAGGCGCCTCCGTCTTGCAATTGGTCAACCAGACATCGAACACGGGATGCTCGACCGCGTGAAGACCCGGGCTTTGTGCAAACATCCAGCCGGAAAAAATACGCTGGCGCTCTCCAGACAATTTGATCTCGTCGACCTCGACGAAAGCGGATGTAAGCGGCGGTTCGGTCGGAGGACGCGTGTAGCAGACCCGCGGCGTGACCGTCAACGCACCGAATTTCATGGTCTCGCCGATACGTATTTCGAGCGGGGAAATTCTTGCCGTAACCTTGTCGAGCGCGGCAAAGACCGCGACAGGGTTTTCAATCTTTTGAGCGAGCGCTTGGCGTGGCAGCACCAGACAGGCAACGGCCAGGCTGAAAAAGAGCGCGCGCCGCATGGCTGCGCCGCGCCCGAACATGCTGGATTGTGCCTCGTTCATTCCCGCCGTCATTATCTGCTTCATCCGGCGCCGGGTGGCGATCATTTTCAACCGCGCTTCCCCGGCGTCCGCGCCGCCTATCTGTCTAATGTGACAATGGCGACACAAAGACCAAAACCGCCATGCAAAGGCTTCAATTCATTTACCGCTATTCCGGCCTCCAGGGCTCATAATCGCCGGTAGCAGGCGGCCTGTCGCCGGAAACCAAAGTACTGCCGCGCGGCCGGTAGGCGCCAGGCGTGCCGGTCATGTTGGGCCTATGTGATTTCTGCCAGGGCCGGGGCGAATATTTTTCCTCGCTCGGCGGCACATCCACCGTGTGGTGCAGCCAGCCATGCCAGTCCGGCGGCACCTTGGAGGCTTCGGCCAGATCGCGATAGATAACCCACCGCCTGTCGCCGCCCCGCTCCCGGAAATACCGGTTGCCCAGTTCATCCTCACCGACGGGCAGGCCCTTACGCCATGTAAACAGGCGCGTCCCAAGGGTGTTGCCGGTCCACCAGGTAAATAGTTCTTTTAAGATTCCCATCGCAAACAACCGCTCCTAGCCAGACAGAATGGTATGACCTGATTGAGTACCGACCCTGGTTACGCGGGCGGAATATGACCGCTTCGCTCCTTCCTGTCCAGACACTCAGGACACCGGCGCCTTGCGCAATTTCATTACAGCGAAGAGATCATTTTTTCTTTCGCGCACCCTCGCCATCAAAATCATAAACGCCCTTGCCAAGCGCATAGCACGCCAGGCGCACATATTTGGGTATCTTGATCGACTTCCCGTCCCGCTCTCCCTTTTCATAATACTGAATCATCCGCTTCTTGAGCCCCAGCAGCTCGGCGGCTTCTTTCTGTTTCAATCCGAGGGATTTGCGCCACCGGCGAAATTGTTGCGGCCTCATCGACATGCGCCCTGACCCGTTTGACCCCACAACTATACTCTTCTTTGTTACAGCAGCCCGGCAGGGTTCTAATAGAGGTTACGACATATTCTGCCTCATGCGGAGGAGCTTTCGCCAATTCTACATCCAGAATCAACTGTCGAGGATACGTCTTGATTTTAGCCGCCCGGTCCACCCGGCCGGACCCTATGATATTTATCCCCGTATATCGTCGCCTTATCCCCTGAATTCAGCTGATCCACGGGCTGGTGCGAAAAACATTTCTACACGCATCCTGTTCACTTTACGCTGCCTCGAATCGGTGTAAGCTCTCCATGCAAAAAGCGCGTTGTGCTGCTCGTTTGCTCGAATTTCTCATTCAGTTCAGTCCAACTTTATCCTCAGATTTTCCACAGTTTGCGCCACAAGGCGCGCGCGGGGTGTTCTTGCGCGCTAACACTATATATAGCATTCTTTAACCCTATTATCACAACATCTTGACGAATGAGCAGAATCAGACGACCTTGTCATTTCGTTGAGAAAACACCATCCGGCAGCCTTTGGAACGGGCAGGTATTGCGTTGATTGGCTTCCCGGTTTGCCGAGTATTTTTCCTCAAATGAGGGGGAAAGCGAAGGGTTTCCGGGAGGGCTTTTGCCAACTGGTTTCAGGCCGTTTTTGACCGGTGATTTGACCGGTGAGAAGAAATAACAATCCTGAGAGCGCAAACGCTCCGGACGGGGATGTAGTCGAATTTGAGAATTCAGGGGCCTTTTTCGGCAACCGCCTGAATGCGCGTGCATGCGCGGTTCAGGATAATTTTTCGGGGATGAAACTGATGCGCATCGAGCGGCAATTTACGACTGAAGGAAAATCTCCCTACGACACGATCGAGTTCCGGGACACGGCGAGTGAAATACGCAACCCCGATGGATCTGTCGTCTTCAAGCTGGAAAAATTTTGCGTACCGGCCCATTGGAGTCAGGTCGCGGCCGATATTCTTGCACAGAAATATTTCCGCAAGGCGGGTGTTCCCGTCTGCCTGAAACGGGTTGAGGAAAATACTGTTCCTTCATGGCTCTGGCGCGCGCAGGCCGACGAGGATGCCCTCGCAAAGCTCCCTGAAGATCAACGCAGCTCAGGTGAGAGCGACGCCCGGCAGGTGTTCGACCGGCTGGCCGGCACATGGACCTATTGGGGCTGGAAGGGCGGTTATTTTTCTTCCGAAGAGGACGCGCGCGCCTTCTTCGACGAGCATCGCTACATGCTGGCCATGCAGATGGCCGCGCCCAATTCCCCGCAATGGTTCAATACCGGCCTGCATTGGGCCTATGGCATCGACGGTCCGAGCCAGGGTCATTTCTATGTCGACCACAAGACCGGCAAGCTGAAACCGTCCAAAACCGCCTACGAACACCCCCAGCCCCATGCCTGTTTCATCCAGTCCATCGAGGATGATCTGGTGAACGAGAACGGCATCATGGATTTGTGGGTGCGCGAAGCGCGCCTGTTCAAATACGGCTCGGGCACAGGTTCGAATTTCTCGCATCTGCGCGGTGAGAACGAGCCGCTTTCAGGCGGCGGCAAATCCTCAGGCCTGATGAGCTTTCTGAAAATCGGCGACCGGGCGGCCGGCGCCATCAAGTCGGGCGGCACCACGCGGCGCGCGGCAAAGATGGTCGTCGTCGACGTCGACCACCCCGATATCGAGAAATACATCAACTGGAAGGTGAAAGAGGAGCAGAAGGTTGCCGCCCTCGTCACCGGATCGAAGATTTGCGCCGAGCGCCTGAGCGCCGTCATGCGCGCCTGCATCAATTGCGACGCCGATGGCGATGACTGCTTCGAGCCCAAAAAGAACCCCGCGCTGAAACGTGAAATCCGTGCGGCGCGCAAGGCGCTGGTCCCGGACAACTCCGTCCAGCGCGTAATCCAGTTCGCCCGGCAGGGATATGAGTCGATTGACTTCCAGACCTACGATACCGATTGGGATTCAGAAGCCTATCTGACGGTTTCGGGCCAGAATTCCAACAATTCGGTGCGTGTGAGCGATGAATTCCTGCAAGCCGTTGAAACGGGAAGCGACTGGAATCTGATCAACCGCACCGATGGCAAGGTCGCGGAAACGATCCCAGCCCGAGATTTGTGGGAAACCATTGGCCACGCCGCATGGGCCTGCGCGGACCCCGGCATCCAGTTCCACACCACCATCAATGACTGGCACACTTGTGCAGCCAGTGGCGAGATCCGCGCCTCCAACCCCTGTTCGGAATATATGTTTCTCGACGACACCGCCTGCAATCTGGCGTCGATCAACCTGATGATGTTCCGTGAGAAAGACGGAAGTTTCGATGTCGGGAAATTCGAGCATGCGGTGCGGCTGTGGACCATCGTGCTGGAAATCTCGGTGCTGATGGCCCAGTTCCCCTCGCGCCGGATTGCCGAGCTGTCCTACAAATACCGCACGCTGGGCCTTGGCTACGCCAATATCGGCGGACTGCTGATGGGCGCGGGCACCCCTTACGATTCAGTTGAAGGGCGGGCGGTCTGCGGCGCCATCACTGCGCTGATGACCGGCGTCTCCTACGCCACGTCAGCGGAGATGGCCGGTGAGCTTGGCCCCTTCCCCGGCTACAAGAAGAATGCGAGCTCCATGCTGCGCGTCATTCGCAATCATCGCCGCGCCGCCCATGGCAAAACAAATGGCTATGAGAAACTCTCCACCCTGCCGGTACCGCTGGATCATGCCTCCTGCCCCGATGCAAGGCTGCTGGCGCATGCAACCAGAGCCTGGGACCGCGCGCTGGAGCTGGGGCGCGAACATGGCTACCGCAATGCGCAGGCCTCCGTTATCGCGCCGACGGGCACCATCGGGCTGGTTATGGATTGCGATACGACAGGCATCGAGCCGGACTTCGCACTGGTGAAATTCAAGAAGCTCGCGGGCGGCGGTTATTTCAAGATCATAAACCACACCGTACCAGAAGCGCTGCGCACCCTTGGATATGACGAGGACGCCGTCACTGCAATCATCGACTATGCGGTGGGCCTGGGCACGCTGAAGGATACGCCGGGGGTCAATCATGCCACCCTGCGCGAAAAGAACTTCAGCGACGACAAGATCGAGGCGATCGAGGATACCCTCAAAACGGCCTTCGACATCAAATTCGTATTCAACAAGTGGACGCTTGGCGAAGAATTCTGCGTCCAGACGCTGGGTCTCGACAGCGCCGCCATGGACGCGCCGGGCTTCGATATGCTTGCCGAACTTGGATTCTCCAGATCCGACATCGATGCGGCCAACGAAGCCTGCTGCGGGGCCATGACGCTGGAAGGCGCGCCGGGCTTGCAAGACGAACATCTCCCCATCTTCGATTGCGCTTCCCCCTGCGGGCGCAAGGGCAAACGCTATCTCAGCGCCGCAAGCCACATTCACATGATGGCTGCCGCGCAGCCCTTTGTTTCGGGCGCCATCTCGAAAACCATCAATATGCCGGGCGATGCCGGCATCGAGGACTGCAAGGAGGCCTACGCCCTTTCGTGGCGGCTGGCGCTGAAAGCCAATGCGCTTTACCGCGACGGCTCGAAACTCTCCCAGCCCCTGAACGCACAGGTACTGGGACAGGACGAGGACGAGCAGGACGAGGCGCTCGATGCCATCGCCTCCGGCCAGCCGGCCGTTCAGCGCGCCGAAGTGGTGGCTGAACGCATCGTCGAGCGGGTGATCGAGCGGGTGCGCGAAACCGTCGAGCGTGATCGTCTGCCGCAACGGCGCAAGGGCTATACGCAAAAGGCCGTCGTCGCCGGCCACAAGGTTTATCTGCGCACCGGCGAATATGACGATGGGCGCCTGGGCGAGATATTCCTCGACATGCACAAGGAAGGCGCGGCCTTCCGGGCGATGATGAACAATTTCGCCATCGCCATCTCCGTCGGCCTGCAATATGGCGTGCCGCTGGAGGAATTCGTCGACGCCTTTACGTTCACGCGCTTCGAGCCTGCCGGGCTGGTGCAGGGCAACGCGGCCATCAAGAACGCGACATCGATCCTCGACTATGTGTTCCGTGAACTGGCCGTTTCCTATCTGGGGCGCCACGAGCTTGCCCATGTGGAGCCCTCCGATATCGGCGCCATGGCGATGGGCTCAGGCGAAAACGAGGGCAGAAACCAACAGGACACGGCGGCTCAATATGTTTCACGAGGCTTTACCCGCGGTCAGCTCGACAAGCTGGCCGTGGTGGCGGGGCAGTCCGCCGAGGCGACCGCGGTGGCGGCGCGAGCAATTGCATCGGGCGTATCCCAAGACATGAGTTCCTCCCTAGCGTCCGATAATTTGCCACCACAGCCGCGCAGCCTCGGCGCTGCGGCGGCGGCCGGGGAGGTTCTCTCCCCTCCGGCCGCCGCCAGCTCCGCGCTGACCGGATTCGCCGAACGCGACGAATCCAGCCTCATTCTCGAAGCCCGCGTAAAGGGCTGAGGCCTGCGGCGAGTGCGGCAACTTCACGCTCGTGCGCAACGGGACATGTCTGAAGTGCGACACCTGCGGGGGGACGAGCGGGTGTAGTTGAGAATTGGGCTCAAGAGCGCCCATTGTCGTCATTCCTGCGCACACCTTCGTCATTCCCGCACTCTCATCCGTCATACCCGCGAAGGCGGAAACTCAATTGTGAATCTCACCACAACTCGCCCGCGAGGTCCCGCCATTCCGGGTTGCCGTTCAAAATCAGGCGGACTTTCCAGGCGCGGTTCCATTTTTTCATCCGCTTTTCCTGGACAATGGCGCTTTCCATGGTCTCGTGGGGCTCGTACCAGACGAGCATGTTCACGCCGTATTTCTTGGCGAAACCATCTATCTTCCCTGCTTTATGCTGCGCGATGCGCTGCGGCAGATTGCTTGTCACCCGATATAGAGCGTCCCGTTCCGGCCACTTGCGAGCATGTAGACGCAGGGGTTTTTGTCCATGGCAACCACTCTAATGGGTTCCCGCCTTCGCGGGAATGACGATGGAGGAGCGGGAATGACGGTGGGGGAGCGGGAATGACGAGGAAGAAGGGCCGGTTTGCGGATAGCAAGAAGACGAACCGGCAATAACCCACACACAAAAAAGCGCGCCCCGTAAGGGACGCGCTTCTTTTTGCGGTCGCGGCTGGCGGGTTTAACGCCGGCGAATGACCCGCCTTTGCGTCGCGGCGCCGACACTGCTCGGCGCGGCACGCCTGTTGGCCGCGGCACCAGCCTTGCGCTTGGCAATGGCCGTACCGTTCGCCGTCAACTTTTGGAACTTGAGCAGTGCGGCAGCCTTCTTCCAGGCATCGCGCTTGCGCTTGGCGATGGCGGCATCCCTGGCGGCCTTCAGCTTGCGGGCCCTGGCCGCATCAGCCTTGCGCTTGGCAATGGCCGCATCCCTGGCGACCTTCACCTTGAGGGCTTTGGCGGCGGCGGCTTCGCGCTTGCGCTTTGCTTCCGCGGTCTTCTTCGCCGCTTCAAGGCGGCGCCTGGCGGCATCGGCCTTCGCCTTGTCCACCGCATTGGGAACCAGCGTCGCGGGAACACGGGTTTCGCCGGTGTTGGGCCGCGGCGCGACCTTGATGTCATTCGCGCCGGTTTCCACAGCAGGCGTTTTGCAGATGAACTGCTTTGCGCGGAAGTCCAGCACATAGGCCTTGCCGCCCTTTACGCGCTTCAGCGCAAAGGTAACATTTCCCGTCTTCGAGACATCGAATGTCTTCACGCCGACGCCGCGATATTTGGCCGGTCCAAAGGGACTGGGGAACATCTGCAAGATGCCCGTCCACGACTGCCCGTCGCTGCCATCGAGGAGATAGGAAACGGGAGTGCCGCTGCTGGAGTTGATCCTGAACGCGACCTGACCCTGACGCGGGCACTGGTAGCGCTTCGCGTTCGGCGCGTTGGCGATGGTCAGCTTGCCGTCATATTTCGCGGGGGGAATAGCCGGCTCGTCCCGATTGGTGTCCTGCACCAGATTGTCAGAGCCGGTGTTCACGGCAAGCGTTTTGCAGATGAACTGCTTGGCGCGGAAGTCCAGCACATAGGCCTTGTTGTCCTTTACGCGCTTCAGCGCAAAAGTGATGTTTCCCGTCTTCGAGACATCGAATGTTTTCACGCCGACGCCGCGATATTTGGCCGGTCCAAAGGGACTGGGGAACATCTGCAAGGTGCCCGTCCACGACTGCCCGTTGCTTTCGTCGAGGCGATAGGAAACGGGAGTGCCGCTGCTGGAGTTGATCTGGAACGCGACCTGACCCTGACGCGGGCACCGGTCGCGCTTCGCATTCGGCGCGTTGGCGATGGTCAGCTTGCCGTCATATTTCGCGGGGGGCAGAAGCGGCTCATCCTGCGTCGAGGTGTCGCTCGCCAGACCGCCGCCGCTTTTGCAATAGAGCGTAATGTCTTCCCAGGGCGTTGATTTCCCGAAGGCGCTGACCATTTCCTCGGCCTTGACCTGCATGAAGGTCGTCTTGACCGAGACCCATTCCACATATTCGGCCTCGTAACCGCTATTGCCGTCAAAAGACGCCCAGGCGTCAATGACCTTGCTTGTCATGGCGCTATTGCCGATCTTGGTCCACAGCTTGAACTTGGCCGGCCCGGCCTTGCTGGCCGTGAGGCGAACCTTTATCTGGCCCTTCTTGCAGGTCGTGGCCGAATTGGGCTTGGTGATGGCATTGGAGTATGTCGACAGGAACAGCTTGATGTCCTTCACCTTGAACTCGCCGGGGTCGAATTTGAGATCTTCAGCGGTCCTTTGCACATATGGGTCGCAAACCACATTGACTGTGAATTCGCCCGATTTCGAATGATCGATATCGACGGGAAAAAATGGAAATTCGTCGTAGGCTTGGGCGGGACCTATCTTGCCCAGGTCCCTTTTTGTGGTACCGGCGACAAATGTAGTTTCGAAAACATGCTGGAAGCTATTGCTTTTCGTGGCCCCGGCCGCTGTCAAATTCTGATTGCATTTCTCAATGATCTGCTGGCCCTTGAGAGCCAGGCCGGGGGTCGTGTCCGTAATCAGACCGGTGGGAACCGAGAAATTGCGCTGGTGATTATAGTCGCGCTGATTGACATTTTCACTCCACAAGAGCGGGAATGACTTACAAGCGGCTCCGGTACATTTCCCCAAAACCACTGCTACTTGGTCTACTTTACCCGGCCATTTGGTATCGAGCTTCATATGCGCCCAGAACTTCACATTTCCGGGTTTCAGTTTGTCCCATTTCTCGCCGTCGCTCGAAGTAACATGGAGTGTCGTCCATGCGCTTTTGACGTCGAAAATGAATTCCTTCAGCTTTGCCTTGTCAGCATGCGCGCCGACGCTGCTCAGCATCAAAGCCGTGGACATCAGTGCTAATTTTGCAAATTTCTTCAACATGTTACCCTCCAAAGGGTTCGGGGTTGATGGAGGGCGGCCCGTAAGGCCCATGTCATATGTGCGTGTGGCCATTGCACCGCCCGTATACCCGTTGGTCGCGCGAGGGCGGTGAAAGGTTCAAAGGGCGCGGGAAATTCGGATCAACGCGTCAGCCGCGTTTTGGGACAGGCGGGTATTCAATCAGGGCTCGCAGCAGCAGATAGAGCGTCACGGCGTTGAGAATGTGCCACAGCGGATGCGTGCCGATGGCAATTGTCTGCCCGCCCATCTCGCGGACCATGCACCCGAGTGGAACCGCCGCCGGCCAGCCATCGAGGGTGCGCAAAACGAGCGACACCGTGAAAACGCACATGGCCGACAGCACCCAGTCGGTCGCGCCATGTTTGCGCCGGTGGAGCAGGGTTCCCACGATCACCAGTGCGGCCAGCGGGGGCGCATAGGCGAGCGAGCCATTGAAGGATG